>CAIYMN010000296.1 GCA_903927295.1 uncultured beta proteobacterium
GACCTGAGCCCGCTGGTGCAAGCCTGCTGCGCCGCACTGCACATGTTTGCCGAGTCGGCGCAGGGTCCCATCCATGCCAGGCCCTACATGGAACGCGCTCGCAACAGCCTGAAGTTGAGCCCAGGCGTGACGCAGCGAGAACAGCGCCTTGTCGCGGCCATTGCGGCCTGGGTTGATGGTGACATGGCGCTGGCCATCCGCCTGCATCAGGAGCAGGTGCAAGAGCATCCGCGCGACCTGGCCTCGCTCAAACTGGGTCAGTACCACCTGTTCAATATAGGCGACGCACCGGGCATGCTCAAGTTGGCACTCGCCGCGTTGCCAGCGGCGCAGGATGTGCCCTACCTGCACGGCATGGCTGCCTTTGGCTGGGAACAATGTCACCTGCTGCGCCAGGCCGAGTCCGCCGCGCGCCAGGCCATCAGGATGTGTGAGAAGGAGCCCTGGGCCCAGCATGCGCTGGCACACGTCATGCTGACGCAGGGACGCCTGAGCGAAGGTCTTGCCTTGATGCAACAGTTCAGTCCGGGCTGGACCGGGCTGAACTCCTTCATGGTCACGCACAACTGGTGGCACCTGGCCGTCTTCGCGCTGGAACTGGGCCAGCCCGACAAAGCGCTGCAACTCTACGACCAGCAGGTCTGGGGCGTGGTCAAGGATTACACGCAGGACCAGATTGGCGCCGTTTCCCTGCTGGCTCGGCTGGAACTGGCCGGTGTCGACGTCGAGGAGCGCTGGCAGGATGTGGCACAGTACCTGTTGACGCGATTGAACGATCAGGTGCTGCCCTTTCTGGACATGCAGTACCTCTACGGTCTGGCTCGTGCCGGCCGCGATGAAGCGCAAACCCTGATGCAAAACATCGAAGCGTTTGCCACCGCCGCACCGACCCCCATCCAGGCAGGCTCAAGACGCGTCTGGCAAGAGGTTTGCCTCCCCGCGAGCCGCGGCCTGCTGGCGCACGCACAAGGCGATCACGAGACCGCCGTGCGACAACTTGGCAGCGTGCTGGCGCGTCTGCCTGAGATTGGTGGCAGCCACGCGCAACGCGGCCTGTTTGAACAAATCCATCTGGACGCCCTGATCCACAGCGGCCACTGGGTTGGCGCTCAGCATCGGGTGCAGCAAGGCCTGAACGTGCACGCCGAGTCGGTAAGGCTGAAGCGCCAGGCGCAACAAATCTACGGGGCGTTGGGACTGCGGTTCTCCGGGGCGACAGGCGAAGCCAGCTTGCTTTGATCGTAGACCGGTTGCGCCGGCATGTCTGCCAGATGGCGGGCGTCGGCCCAATCCAGAATTTCGATGGCCTCACCCTGGATACGCACCCGGTTCAAACCAGCGTTCGGAATATCACTCTGGCGTGGCCCCGACAGCGGCAATGCCCGTGCCGTTCGGTAGATCATGTCGAGCACGCCACCATGCGTCACCACCACCAGCGTCTTGTGTTCGTGCAGCTGTGCCAGTGCGCGCACGGCAGCGAGCACACGCGCATGAAACTGGCGCGTGCTCTCACCCCCAACAAAAGCGTAGTCGGCATCGAACCTGATCCACTGCGCCCAGGCGTCGGCGTGCTGTGCCTTGATGTCGTCGACCCGCATGCCATCGATCACACCAAAGTTCTGCTCGCGCAAGGCCGCATCCAGCGCGGCGCTGCCTTGACTCAATTGCAGATGGTTCTCACGGATGGGCATGGCGGTTTGCCGGGTCCGCGTCAGGTCGCTGCAAACGAGCTCGTGCAGGTTCTCCGTGGCCAGACGCAGGCCCAGGCGGCGCGCCTGCTCGTGGCCGACGGCGTTGAGCGGCACGTCAACCTGGCCCTGAAAACGCAGTTCGCGGTTCCAGTCGGTTTCGCCATGGCGGACCAGAATCAGTTCGGTCATTCAGCGCTATCCTGAGCCGCCTTGACAATCAGTACCGGCACTCCCGCCGCATGCAGCACCTCATTGGAAACCGAGCCCAGCAAGGCACTGCGCAGTGGGCTGGTGCCGCTGGCACCCATCACCACCAGATCACATTCATGACGCTCCAGGATGTCAATCAGGGTGTGTGCCGGGTCGCCCGAGGTGACTTCACTCTCGCAGTCGATGTCTGCTTCGGCCAGCAGCGCCTGCGCCACTTCCAGCGTGTGAGCTCCGGCGCTGGCGCTGATGTGCTCGATCACCTCGGGATCGTGCGCCACCACCAATTCATACAAATTGGCTGGTTCCTGAACATTGGCCAGCACCACACTGGTCTCCAGACCTGCACGCGCCATCCGAATGGCAAAACGGACTGCCTCCAGTGAAACAGCGGAACCATCAACTGGCAGTAGTATCTTCATTTTTCTTCTCCGGCTTCAACAATGTGGACCTGAACCGCTCAAGGGTAGACCAGCACTTCATGCCGTGTCTTGAGATGCCTCAATATACGCCTGTCTTCCATAGGAACTTTTTGCATGAACCAACTTGTCTTTCTTCCCGGCCTGGCCGCTGATGCCGTGATGTGGCGCGAGCAGTTGGGCGCCATGCCGGCGCACGTCAGCCCGGTGGTGAGCGATGTGCACAGCCGCTGCACCAGCCTGCATGACATGGCACAGACGCTGCTGCAAGAGCACGCGGGAGAGTTGATCCTGTGCGGCGCCTCCATGGGCGGCATGCTGGCCATGGAAGTGGCACGTCAGGCGCCACAACGCATTCGGGCCATGGCCCTGCTGGGCACCAGCGCCCGACCGGAAACCGACGCCATGCGCGCCCTGCGGGAAGCCGCCATTGCTTTGTTTGAGCAGGGTCGCCTTGATGAAGTACTGCATGCCAATTTGCCACTGGCCTTTCATCCAAGTCGCGCCACTGACGCGACCTTGCAACAATGCTACCTTGACTTCGTTCGGCGCGCCGGTGCCCAGCAACTGATCCGGCAAAACCGCGCCGTGATGGCACGCGCCGACGCCCGCCTTCATCTGGGTACTGTTTGCTGCCCGACACTCGTGATGTGCGGTGACTCCGACCAGCTGACACCCCCCGAATGCTCGCGTGAAATCGTGCAATTGATCAAGGGATCCGAGTTTGTCATGCTCCGCGAGTGCGGCCATATGCTGACCATGGAGCGTCCGGCCGAGGTGAACGCTGCGCTCTTGCGCTGGCTGGCAGGCCAGGGTCTGGCCTAGGTCTGGCTAGGCCAGACCCTGCCCGCGCACTTTTTCAATCAAGCGCTCATTGACCACGGGGGATACAAATTTATTCACCTCGCCGCCCAGCGATGCGATCTCGCGCACAAAGGTGCTCGAGATGAACTGGTAGCGGTCGCTGGGTGTCAGGAAGACGGTTTCCACGTGCGGCATCAGGCTGCGGTTCATGCCAGCGAGTTGAAACTCGTAGTCGAAGTCGGTCACGGCGCGCAAGCCCCGGACCATCGCCTTGGCGCCACGCGCCACAACAAAATCGCGCAACAAGCCGGAAAAGCTCTCCACCTCGACTTGCGGATACGCCTTGACCACTTCGCGCGCCATGTCGATGCGCTCCTGCAGAGAAAACATCGCCTTCTTGTGATGCCCGGCGGCTACCGCCAGGATCACTCGATCAAACAACTGTGTAGCCCTTCGCACCACGTCTTCGTGGCCAAGGGTAATCGGGTCAAAAGTGCCGGGATAAACTGCAATCACTTTCTGCACCATCATCTTCCTGTGGGTCGGTTAGGGCCTGTTCGCACAATTTTGCCCAAGTTACTCTCCTGCCAGGCATTATGCAGTGTGTGCCAGCCCGGGCGACAACAATCTGAGCAAATGGGCATGCACGGCGCCGGCCTTGAGATGCCGATGCAGCATCAGGCCCATGGGTTCGAGTTGGGTCCGGGTCCACAGAATCGGTGCCTCCAGATAGACATATCCGTCTGGCGCCAGGGTCCGGGCGGCGGCTTGCAGGGCGGCCTCAAACAACAACGAGTCAAACGGTGGATCCAGAAATACCGCTTCCATGCTGGCGGCCGCAAGCTGGCGCAGGGCTGCCACACCATCGCCTCGCACGATCCGTGTCGCGCTGGCCTGCAACTGTATCTGCACACGCTTGAGTTGCGCCACCAACGCCGCGTCCTGCTCAACCAGCAACACCTCTCTGGCGCCGCGCGACGCGGCCTCAAAACCCAGCGCACCGGTGCCGGCAAAAGCGTCAATGCAACGCCAGCCCGTCAGGTCCTGGCCGAGCCAGTTAAAGAGCGTCTCGCGCACCCGATCCGGCGTTGGACGCAAACCGGCTTTGTCGACCACCGCCAGCTTGCTTCGCTTCCACTGCCCGCCAATAATGCGGACCTCATGCCCGTAGGTCGCGTTCACCCTGTTTTTGTACTTCATGGCCACAGCTTACCGCAGTCAGCGACAGTTGCATCGGCAGCGCGCAAGGTCTATGCTCGCACTGTGATTCATAGATCCCTTGCATCTTCAGGAGGCCACCATGTACAAGAAGATCCTGCTCGCATACGACGGTTCCGAAAGCGGCCAAAAGGCTTTGCTGGACTGCCAGGACCTGGCGCAGTGGGCGCACTCGGAGTTGACACTGGTCGCAGTGCTGCCGCTGAACATGGACGTGATGGGCATGGGTGTGGGCGTTTACGACCCGCAATTGATGGAACGTGAAAAGCTTGCGCTGCAAGCCGTGCTGGACGAAGGGATGCGCCGCCTGCAGGCGGCCGGCCACGCTGCCAGCGGCGAAGTACTGGCGGGTGAAACGGTTGACGAGATCACCAAATATGCAAAAAAGATGTCGGCCGATCTGATTGTGGTCGGGCACCGGCATCTCGACAGCTGGGCAGCACGCTGGTGGCGCGGTTCGATTTCCAAGGCTTTGATTGAACACGCGCCCTGCAGCGTGCTGGTGGCCATCACACACTGACCAGGGTCTGCGGGGTCGTTTCATAGAATGGGGCGATTCCAAGAACCCAAACCATGTTCAGTTTTTTCAAAAAGAAACCTTCCCTCGACAACACAGCAACTGAAACGGCACGACCAGCCGAGCCTGTGCGCAAAACCTGGCTGGTCAAACTCAAGGCTGGTCTGCGCAAGACCGGCTCCAGCATTGCTACCGTCTTTACCGGCACCCGCATCGATGAGGCGTTGTACGAGGACCTGGAAGCCGCGTTACTCATGGCCGACAGCGGCGTCAAGGCCACGCAATACCTTCTGGATGACCTCAAGAAACGTGTCAAGGACAGCAAGGCAAGCGACCCGGCCGCCGTGAAGGAACTGCTGGTGGAGTCGATTGCGACCCTGTTACAGGTGCTGGAGAAGCCGCTGATGATCGGACAGCACAAGCCCACAGTGATCATGGTGACCGGCGTCAATGGCGCGGGCAAGACCACATCCATCGGCAAGCTGACACGGCACCTGGCAGACCGGGGCAGCAGCGTGCTGCTGGCCGCGGCTGACACTTTTCGGGCTGCGGCGCGAGAGCAACTTGGCGTCTGGGCGGAGCGAAGCACCGTCGACATCATCAGCCAGCAGGGCGGCGACCCGGCCGCAGTGAGCTTTGACGCGGTCAGCGCTGGCAAGGCCAGAGGCAAGGACGTGGTGCTGGTGGACACGGCAGGCCGACTGCCAACGCAACTGCACCTCATGGAAGAGTTGCGCAAGATCAAGCGTGTGATACAAAAAGCCGACGCAACAGCGCCGCATGAGATCCTGCTGGTCATTGACGGCAACACTGGCCAAAATGCGCTGAGTCAGGTCAAGGCTTTTGACGACGCCTTGCAACTCAGCGGCCTGATCATTACCAAGCTTGATGGCACCGCCAAGGGCGGCGTTCTGGCGGCAATCGCTCGCGAGCGGCCGCTGCCGGTCTACTTTATCGGCGTCGGCGAAAAACTCGAAGATCTGGAAACCTTCAACGCCCGCGAATTTGCGCAGGCACTGCTGTCCTGAACCAGCTATTTGCTGGCTGCCTTGGCGGGTGCCTTGGCGGGCTTGGCGGCTTTGGACGCGGCCTCTGCAGGCGCTGCCTGGGCCAGACGTTTGCCAATGGCGAGTTCAAGCGCTTTCACTTTGGGTTCAATCGCGCCCTGGGTTTCCGCCACCAGCTTGTCGATCAACGCATTTTGCATTTCCGCGCCAAGTTGCAGGAACTTGCGATTCACGGGTGACTCGATGATCGCAATCAGTTGCTTGAGTTCATCCTCGCTGAACTTTTCATCCAGCAAGGCACCGACAGTCGACGGTGCGAGCTGGACTGCGCGCTCGCGCACCAGGGGCACAGCCTCATCCGCGTATTTTTTTGCATCGGCCTGAATGTCTTTGGCCAGTCCTTCGCGCTTTTCAGGCGGAACCTGCGACTGCAATGCCATACCGACCTGCTGCAGCATCTGCAGCGCCGGCCGCTCTGCAAGCGCCTGTGCGGCCTGCTCAATTGCTGGCTGCTGCAACAGCAGGATCTTGGTTACCAGTTCCTTCTTGGCTGGCGTCGTCTGCGCCTGCGCACCGCTTGCCAGTACCAGCAAAGCCACCATCATCCATATTTTCATTGCAATCCTTCTTGAAAAAACCCAGAATTACCGGCAAGCGCCCAAGCCCTGCGGTGGGAGCATTATCAACGAGGCCGCAACCGGATAATCTGCACCCATGCACAAGCTCAGCCAGCCAAACAAGCCACTTACTTCGGGATCATGAAAAACCTGGTGCTGCTGGGCGCGGGCCAGACCCATATCGATCTGCTCTCCACTTTGGCAGCAAAGCAGCCGTCCGGCGTGCAACTGACCCTGATCGCGCCGTATCCGCTGCACATCTACGTTGGCATGGTAGCGAGTTTCGTAGCTGGCCAGCACACGCTGGAAGACTGTCTCATTGACCTGGAGCCGATGCTGCAAAAAGCCGGGGTGCGCTGGCTGACAGGCAGTCCTGCGCTGCTGGACGTCAAGAGTGCGACGCTGCGGCTCACTGACGGCAGCACCTATGGATTTGACTGGCTATCGATCGACACCGGAGCCCTGCAGGACCGCCAGCAGATAGAGGCGCTCATGCCTGGCGCGCGTGAACACGGCCTGTTTGTGCGACCGCTGGAAGCCTTCTGCGCTTTGTGGCCCAAGGTGACCGAGCTGGCAGCCAGCCGCGCGCTGCGCATCGCAGTCCTGGGCCATGATCTGCTGAGTATCGAATTGGCACTGTCCATAAAGCAGCGCTTGCCGGGCGCGTCTGTGACGCTTGTCGCGGGCCCGGCCGGTTTGGCCTGTGCGCCAACTCCCGTCGATGAGAAACGCATCGTGAATATCCTCAGGCAGTACCGGATTACGGTATTGGCAGACCTGACGGTCGGCATAGAGGCCCAGCAGGTCCGGCTTGCCAGCGGTGCCCGACTTGCCTGCGACGTCCCGATCGTGGCCAACGCCGGGTCGGCGCCGGTCTGGCTTGCCAGCAGTGCGCTCGCGCTGGACGTTCATGGCCGGGTTGCACTCGATGCTTTCGGGCGCTCCGTCAGCCACCCTAACGTATTTGCCGCCAGCGAGGTCGCGAGCCGCGCCAAACCGGCTTTGACCGAGAATCTGTTGGCCCTGCTGGCCGGCAGACCTGTGCGCCGCCACGAGTCAGCGCCGGGTCATCTGAGCTTTGTCGCGTACGGTGACCGCTGTGCCCTGCTCACCTGGCGCGGTTTCTCTATGCAGGGCCGCTGGGTCGGTTGGCTCAAGGACTGGCTGGAAGAGCGCTACATCCAGCGCTACCGGCGCGACTGAACCCGCAGCTTGCCGGCCATCGGACCAGCGGCAATCTGCCCAATCCCGGTGGCAGCGGCAAAACCGTGGCGCCTGAATATCTCAAGCACGGCGTCCACCGCTGCAGGCGCGCAGGACACCAGCAGCCCGCCGCTGGTTTGCGGATCGCTCAATAAGTCCTTATCGACCTTCTCAAAGTCCGCCGGCAGCTCGACGTCTTTTCCGTAAGCAGCCCAGTTGCGTCCCGAAGCCCCTGTCACCATGCCTTGCAGAGCCAGCTCTCGCACGCCGTCCAGCAATGGCACGCTGGGCCAGTTGATCTCGACGGTGCAGCCAGCCCCGCGCGCCAATTCGAGAGCGTGCCCTGCCAGGCCGAAACCGGTTACGTCGGTCAGCGCGTGCACGCCGGGCAGCGCCGCCAGCTCAGGCCCAGGAGTATTGAGTTGAGTCGTGAGCTGGATCATCCGGGCATAGCCCGCGGCATCAAGTCTTTCTTTCTTCAGCGCTGCCGACAGAATGCCTACCCCGAGCGGCTTGCCCAGAATCAGCTTGTCGAGCGGCCTGGCATCGGCGTTGCGCTTGACCCGGCTGGGGTGCACCAGGCCCAGTGCCACCAGACCGTATATCGGCTCGACCGAGTCAATCGTGTGCCCGCCGGCAATCGGAATGCCCGCTGCGCGGCAAACACTGGCGCCGCCTTCCAGAATTCTGCCTATGGTGCGGGTTGAAAGCACATTGATCGGCATGCCGACCAGGGCCAGCGCCAGGATCGGTTTGCCTCCCATGGCGTAAACATCCGAAATTGCATTGGTGGCGGCAATTCGACCGAAATCGAAGGGGTCGTCCACGATCGGCATGAAAAAGTCCGTTGTCGCAATCAGGGCCTGCTCGTCGTTGAGCTGGTACACGGCTGCATCGTCCGAGGTCTCGATCCCGACCAGCAATTCCTTGGGCAGGGGCATTGCGCTGACGTTTTTCAGGATGTCAGACAGCACACCGGGCGCAATCTTGCAGCCGCAGCCTCCGCCGTGGGACAGACTGGTCAGACGCGGCTCGGGGGTGGAGTGGCCAGGGGAGGTGGGGCTTGAAGTGGTCATAAGTTGGCTATTTTCACTTGAAATGCGTCACCGGAACGCCATTTTGACAGCTATCGGTTCGATTGAACCCTTCAATTAGCACTCGATCCAAGAGAGTGCTAATATTGAGCTTATGACAAACAGGAGGTCTGCTATGGCTCATCCAACTGGAGTTTCTGGTTCCGCATTGACACTGGCCAATCCGTGGGCGGTGGTCCCCTCGCTGGGCAACCTCGATGCCTATATCTCGGCAGCCAATCGTCTGCCCATGCTTACGCTCGAACAGGAGCAGGAGTTCTCACGCAAGTACCGTCTGGACAATGATCTGGATGCCGCCGGGAAGCTGGTGCTTTCGCATCTGCGTCTGGTGGTATCGATTTCGCGCCAGTACCTTGGTTACGGCTTGCCTCACGGGGACCTGATCCAGGAAGGCAATGTGGGCCTGATGAAGGCCGTCAAGCGCTTCGACCCGGACCAGGGCGTGCGTCTGGTGAGCTATGCCATGCACTGGATCAAGGCCGAGATTCACGAGTACATCCTGAAGAACTGGCGCATGGTCAAAGTCGCGACGACCAAAGCCCAACGCAAGCTGTTTTTCAACCTGCGTTCCATGAAGCAGCGCTACAAATCTGACGATGCGGCAGCCGACACCGGCACCCATCGAGAGACATTGAACGAGGAGCAGATTGACGCCATGGCGGCCGAGCTCAAGGTCAAGCGCGAAGAGGTGATAGAGATGGAAACCCGGCTGGCTGGCGGCGACGTGCTGCTCGATCCGAGTCCGTCCGACGAGGGCGACCATGCTTTTGGCCCCATTGCCTACCTGACCGACACCCGGCACGAACCGACTGCCATGATCGAGGCACACCAGCGTGACATCCTGGCAAGTGACGGCATTGCCAGTGCGCTCGAGGCACTCGACGAGCGCAGCCGGCGCATTGTGGAAGAGCGCTGGCTGAAGGTCAACGACGACAATTCCGGTGGCATGACACTGCATGAGCTGGCGGCAGAATATGGCGTCAGCGCCGAGCGGATTCGCCAGATCGAAGTTGCAGCCATGAAGAAGATGAAGAAGACCCTGGCTGAGTACGCCTGATGATCCGACGCAGGGTCCTCTTGCTCGCCATGGCAACGTTGCCCACTTGGGCAACGGCGCAGAACCCGGGCAAGGATGGGGCACCGCCGTGGCCTACCAGGCCGATTCGCATCATCGTCGGTTTTCCCGCCGGATCGTCACCCGACCTGACGGCGCGCACCTTGGGCGAACCACTTTCGCGTGCCTTGGGACAGCCGGTGATCATCGAAAACAAAGTCGGCGCCGGTGGCAATATCGCTGCGGATTACGTCGCCAGGGCGACCGACGACCACACCATCGGCCTGATGATCAACGGCAACATGACGATTGCCAAGCTGCTCAACCCCAAGCTCAACTACGATCCACTGAAGGACCTGACACCAGTCAGCCTGATCGGCGTCTCACCGCTCGTGCTGACCGCTCCCGTGAGCGCCCCCGGCGCCACGGCGCAGGAATTCCTTGCCGCAGCGCGCAGCGCGGGCGACAAGTGGAGCTACGGCACGCCTGGTGTTGGTACGGTCGGCCACATCGGCATGGAGTGGCTCAAAAGCAAGGCCGGCATCAACCCGGTTCATGTGCCCTACCCTGGTTATCCCCAAGTGGCCAACGCCATGCTCAGCGGCCAGCTGCAACTGGCCATGTTGCCGCCCGCACTGGCCATGGCACAGATCAAGGCTGGCAAGCTGCGCGCCATCGGTGTGACGTCCAGCGGACGCAGCACGCTGGTACCTGAGCTCCCCAGTATGACCGAGGCCGGCGTTCAGGGTTTCAGCCTGGAGATATGGAACGCCCTCGCCGCACCGAACTCGCTGCCCAAACCGGTGGTAGCCAGGCTGTCTGCCCTCATTAGCAACATCGCGCGATCACCCGAAATGCGAGAAAAACTGTTTCAGCAGGGCTGGCAGGTGCAAGGAACGTCCGCCGAAGGCCTGGCCAACCGCGTCAGAGCGGATACCGCTCTGTTGGGCGGTGTGATCAGCGCGCGTGGCATCAAGGCCGAATAGACAGTCTGTCGAACTGGACCTTCAGGGTATCAAAGCGGGAAAACAGGGGATCGAGCTGATCCGCTTGCAAAGGCTGCTTGCCAAGTTGCTCTATTGCCGACTCCAGGAGCTGGCTTGTTCTCTGCAAGCCGTCGACACCGGCTCGCTGCGAATTTCCCTGCAGGGCGTGTAGCAGCCGCAACGCCTCGTTGCGTGCACTGACATTGTCCGGCCGGGCGCGCCATTGTCGAAGGGCACCGCCCAGTTGGTGCAGCAGGGTAAGCGCCTCGTCGGTGAATTCTTCGGTCAAGACCGGGGACGACTCATCCAGACTGATCGGCGCGGGTTCAGAAAACTCAAAGCGCTCAACCTCCTGCAACGCCTGTAGCAGCCCGGTTGCGGGCAGCTTGAGAAAGCCGGCGGCAAATTGATGCAACAAGCGACGCAGGTCTTCGGCCACGTCAAGAAACACCCGGGCATGCTGCGGCAGACCCGGCGGGTGAGCCTGTACATGACGCAGTGCCAGTTCGAGCGCCTGCGCCAGCTCGGACAAGGCCAGCAGGCCAATGCGTTCAGAACTGGTGGCCAGCGAATGTGCCCATCCAAGCGCGCTCTGTGGAACCGGCCTGTGCAACTCGAGCGCCCATTCGCCGAGTTCGAGGTGCAGGCAGCGCGACCATTCGTCCGCCTCATTCAGATAGGCGTTGAATTGCGCAATGCCAATGCACAGGTTTCCAACCACCTTGGCCTGGTCCTGCCGTTCGGCCGGCAGCAAGCCCGGTTCAAGCCTGGTCGGGGTCGCCAACAGCTTGTAAGCCTGACGCACCGCTGCAAGCAGTGGTAACTGCGTTGCTTGCGTTGCGCTCACCTGCGCCAGCAATAGCAGCAACGTGCGCGGCAATGGCGGCGAAATGTCGGTCTCGCCACGAGCCAGCGATCGGTACTGCAACAATATTTGCGACAGCGCGCGTTTGCCTGGTATATCGGCCACGCACAGGCCGCCCGCCATCGCCTCGAAATAGGCGGCGCAAATCTGCCAAAAGACGCGCGGCTTTAGCTCACTGTGCGCACTAACCAGGCCCAGGCTGATGTCGCACATGGCGTGGGCGTCAGCGCCATCGCCCGAGCGCATCAGTTGAAGTATGCAACCGTCGATGCGGAATTGAAGCTGTGGCTCGTAGGCCAGGGCTTGCTGCTGGCGCGGCAGTGCAAAGTCGATCCAGTGCCAATCGACCTGCCAGAGGTCTTCAGGAATCAAAGCTGCACCATTTCGAAATCTTCCTTGCGCGCGCCGCACTCCGGGCAAGTCCAGTTGATGGGGACGGCGCTCCAGGGCGTTCCGGGTGCCAGTCCGTGCTCCGGCGCACCGCTGGCTTCGTCATAGAGCCAGCCACAAATCAGACACATCCAGGTGTTGGTTGCACTCACAGCAAAACGCCTTCCAATAGAATGGCTTCATTGTAAAACCTGGCTTGCAGCCGAACACGCCCTCGCACATGACAAACTCCATTGACCACAACCAAGCCCTGTTCGATCGTGCCAAAAAGGTGATCCCCGGCGGCGTCAATTCGCCCGTCCGGGCTTTCAGGGCCGTCGGCGGTACGCCGCGCTTTGTTAAGCGTGCCCAGGGGGCCTATTTCTGGGACGCGAACGACCGACGCTACATCGACTACATCGGTTCCTGGGGGCCGATGATTCTGGGTCACGGCCACCCAGCCGTCGTCAAGGCAGTCCAGGAGGCTGTTCTCGAAGGATTTTCTTACGGTGCACCAACCGAGCGCGAAGTCCAGCTGGCAGAAGAAATCCTCAAGCTGATGCCATCGATGGACATGGTGCGCCTGGTCAGTTCCGGCACCGAAGCCGCCATGAGTGCCATCCGTCTGGCCCGCGGCGCCACCGGTCGCAGCAAGCTGATCAAATTTGAAGGCTGCTACCACGGCCACGCTGACGCACTCCTGGTAAAAGCCGGTTCGGGTCTGGCGACCTTTGGCAATGCCACCAGCGCCGGTGTGCCGCCCGAGGTGGTGCAACACACCCTGGTGCTCGAATACAACAACGTGGCGCAGATCGAAGAAGCCTTCGGCCTTTATGGCAAGGAGATCGCCTGCCTGATGATTGAGCCGATTGCCGGCAACATGAACTTTGTGCGCGCCTCGGTACCGTTTGTGAAGCGCTGCCGCGAGTTGTGTACCGAGTACGGTGTGCTGCTGGTATTTGACGAAGTCATGAACGGCTTTCGGGTGGCCCTGGGCGGCGCGCAAAGCGTCTATGCACGACAGATTCCGGGCTTTGAGCCCGACATGACCGTGATGGGCAAGGTCATTGGTGGCGGCATGCCGCTGGCCGCCTTTGGCGCCAAGCGCGCCGTGATGGAACAACTGGCGCCGCTGGGCGCCGTTTACCAGGCCGGCACGCTGTCGGGCAACCCGGTGGCCACGGCCTGTGGTCTGGCGACTTTGCAGGAGATCAGCAAGCCGGGCTTCTTTGAAGACCTGTCGAGGAAGACACGCTCGCTCGTCGCCGGCCTCGCGTCAGCTGCCGCGGCCGAGGGCGTGCCCTTCAGTGCCGACAGCGAGGGCGGCATGTTCGGCTTCTTCCTGCTGCCCGAACTGCCGCAAAACTACCCTCAGGTCATGAAGACCGACAGCGCGCGCTTCAATAAGCTGTTTCACGGTTTGCTCGACGGCGGCGTCTACATTGCTCCAGCGCTGTATGAAGCCGGCTTTGTCAGCGCCGCACACAGCGACGAAGACATTGCTGCGACGGTGGCACTGGCACGCCAGGTTTTCAAGCAGATGTAGCTAGCACCCCACATGACTGTGCTGACGACCCGGTTGACTCGCTCGCTGCATCTTCGGCATCCGATTGTCTCGGCGCCGATGGCCTTTGCCGGTGGTGGCATTCTGGCCGCCGCGGTCAGCCGCGCTGGTGGTCTTGGCTTGATTGGTGGCGGCTACGGCGACCCCGCCTGGTTGAGCGAACAATTCACTGCAGCGGCAGGTCAGCGTGTCGGCGTCGGATTCATCTCGTGGTCACTGCGCAAGTCGCCATCGGTTTTGAGCGATATCCTGAAATACCGGCCCGCCGCGGTCATGCTCTCTTTTGGCGACCCACGTCCCTTCATTGACGACATCCGAAGTGTCGGGGCCAGCCTGATTTGCCAGTGCCAGGACATGGACCATGTGATGGACGCCGTAGAGGCCGGAGCTGACATCATCGTGGCGCAAGGCGGCGAAGCCGGTGGCCATGGCGCCTTGCGCGGGACCTTGAGCTTCGTGCCGGAAGTGTCGGACTTCCTGACCAGGGAGTCACCCGAAACCCTGCTGCTTGCCGCAGGCGGCATTGCGGACGGTCGCGGGCTGGCCGCGGCGTTGATGCTTGGCGCCGATGGCGTCCTGCTTGGTACACGTTTGTGGGCCGCCAAAGAAGCTCTGGTGAAGCCGGGTCACCACAGCGCCGTCGTTGCAGCCAATGGCGACGGCACTTTGCGCACCCATGTTGCCGATATTGCACGGCAGATTCCATGGCCGCGTGGATTTACCGCGCGGATTGCCCGCAATGCATTTACCGATCGATGGCACGGCCATGAAGACGCGCTGGAGAAAAGTATCTCTGTCGAAGGTCCGAAGTATCGACAGGCTTTTGCCGAAGGTGATCCGGACCATACCGGCGTATGGTTTGGTGAAGCGGCCGGCCTGATCCAAGAAATAGCGTCAGTGGCTGATATTGTCGAAAAGATGGCGTCGGATGCTGCACTGCATATCAGACGCCTCGGAGACACGGGGCTCGCCTGATCATGCCCGAATCGAGCCGGAGCCAACAGCGTCGTCGCACTCTGGCGCTGGCCATCGTCGTTGCGACCTACGCCCTGTCCTTCTTTCAGCGCTTCGCGCCGGCCGGAATGGCATCCGATCTGGTGGCAGCTTTCAACACCAGCGCTTCGTCCTTGGGCGCACTGGCCGCAACCTACTTCTACGTTTACACGATCATGCAGGTACCCACCGGCATCCTGGTCGACACCCTGGGGCCACGCCGGATCCTGCTGATAGGTGGTGTGGTGGGCGGCGCCGGCAGTCTGATGTTCGCATTGGCGAGCGGACTTGAGCTGGCACTGGTCGGTCGCACCCTGATCGGGCTGGGCGTCTCGGTCACCTTTATTGCCATGCTCAAGATCATCGCCGTGTCTTTTGATGAGCGCCGCTTTGCCACGCTGGTGGGGCTGGCGATGCTGATTGGCAATCTCGGCTCGGTACTGGCCGGCGCGCCGCTGTCCTGGCTTGCCCAGTTAACCAGTTGGCGCAACATCTTTGTTACCCTGGCCGGTGTTTCGGTGCTGCTGGGCGTTGCCTGCTGGGTGTTGCTGCGCGAGGAAGCCGCAGTGGCGGGACAGCCAGACACCAAGCCGCCGTTTGACCGCAGTCTGATTATCTCGGGCCTGGTCTCCGTGCTGAAGAACCGCGACAACTGGCCCACCGTGTGCGTCAACTTTGGCATCTGTGGCAGTTTCTTTGCTTTCGCCGGACTGTGGGCAACGCCGTTTCTGACACAGGCCCACGGCCTGACACGCGCTGCCGCTGCCAACCACGTCAGTCTTTATTTCGTCGGCTTTGCGCTGGGTTGCGTGTTCATGGGCGCGCTGTCGGACCGGCTCGGCAAACGCAAGCCCGTGCTGATCATGACCAGCCATCTGTACCTGCTGATCTGGCTCGTGTTGTTGTGGGATTTGGCGCTGCCACTGATGGCCAGCTATGCGCTGTTCACGCTGATGGGCCTGGTCACCGCGGGCTTCACGCTGACCTGGGCGTGTGCCAAGGAGGTCAATGCACCGCAGCTATCGGGCATCTCGACCAGCGTTACCAACATGGCCGGCTTCCTCGCCGGCGCCGTCCTGCAGCCGCTGGTCGGCTGGGTGATGGACCAGCGCTGGCAGGGCGGCCTGACCAGCACCGGTGCGCGCCTCTTTACCGCGGAGGATTACCAAGCCGGCCTTTTGCTGCTGACAGCCGTAGCCGCCTTCGGTGCACTGGCCTCATGGTGGATCAGGGAAACGGGCTGTCGCAATATCTGGCGGCAACCGGGTCAGTGACTTCCTGAGGAAGGTCCTTGAAAAACCCGGTGGGTAATCTGGCAACTCACCAAAGCATTCGTATCCCAGATTCTCGTAAAAACCTCTGGCGCCAAACTGGGTGTCAACCCAGGCGGCGTGACAAGCGCGTTGCAACGCCTCCTGCTCTGCCCGCTGCATGATGGAGCGGCCCAGACCCTGGCCGCGAAGTCCTTCGGGAACCAGCAGCATCTGCGTGTAGAGCCAGCCGTAGGCGGTAGCACCCCACAGGCCACCGATGACCACGTTCGCGCTGTCCCGGACCACGACCACCAGAGGCCGCTGCTGAGACGGTCCTGCCACATCGACGTTGTACCGGATCAGGGCGCTGGCGATCAACTTGCGGATCTCGTCGTCTGCGCTGTCGGTCACCTGCAGCGTGCAGGAAAAAGGCCCTTTGGCCTCCGGGCCGCTCATCGCCGGCACACGCTCACTCAATGCCGGAAATGGCGCACGCCTGAGAACACCATGGCGACACCGCGCTCGTCGGCAGCGGCTATCACCTCCTGATCGCGCATCGAGCCGCCGGGCTGGATAACACAGCTGGCCCCAGCGTCAACCACGACATCGAGGCCATCACGAAACGGGAAGAAGGCATCACTCGCCGCCGCCGTGCCTGAGAGCGCGAGCCCGGCATGTTGTGCCTTGATACTCGCAATGCGGGCCGAGTCGAGCCTGCTCATCTGCCCGGCGCCGACGCCCATGGTCATGCCGCCTTTGCAGAACACAATGGCATTGCTCTTGACGAATTTGGCGACGTTCCAGGCAAACAGCAAATCCTGCAACTGCTCCGGTGTCGGCTGCAGCTTGGTCACGACTTTCAGATCAGCCAGCGTTAGTTGGTGGTTGTCGGCCGTCTGCATCAGGAGACCGGAACCCACCCGCTTGAAGTCCAGTGCGTTGCGCCCATTGTCCCAATTGCTCGCGCCACCGGCGGGCAGGGCAATCTTCAGGATTCGCACATTGACCTTGCTCTTGAACACAGCCAGTGCCTGAGGTGTGTAGTCCGGCGCCATCAGCACCTCGACGAACTGCTTTGAAATTTCCAGCGCAGCGGCTTCGTCCAGGGTTCGATTCAACGCAATGATGCCGCCAAAGGCCGAGGTCGGGTCGGTCTTGAACGCCTTGCTGTAGGCCTCCAGCGCGCTGGCCCCGACCGCCACACCGCACGGGTTCGCGTGCTTCACGATGACACAGGCCGCACTGCCCTCAGCGGTAAAACTCTTGACACACTCCCAGGCTGCGTCGGCGTCCGCGATGTTGTTGTAGCTAAGTTCCTTGCCCTGCAGTTGCTGCGCCGTCACGAGCGTTCCCGGCGCGGCGTGCAGGTCGCGATAAAAGGCCGCCTGCTGGTGCGGGTTTTCGCCGTAACGCAGATCCTGCAACTTGACAAAACGCGCGTTCGACTGAGCCGGGAACAACTGCCTCGAGGGCGTGCTGTTACCTTCCTCAAAGTCGAGCGAAGACAGGTAGTCGCTGATCGCCCCGTCGTACTGGCTGATGCGGTTGAATGCCGCCACCGACAGGGAAAATTTCGTCTTCAGACTGATGCCTCCCGCCTTCAGTTCAGCCAGCACGCCGTCGTACTGGGCGGCGTCGGTCAGTACCGCTACATCCTTCCAGTTCTTGGCCGCACTGCGCACCATGGCAGGACCACCAATGTCGATATTCTCAATCGCGTCCTCCAGCGTGCAACCCATCTTGGCGACCGTCGCCTCGAACGGATACAGGTTGACCACCAGCAGGTCGATCGTGTCAATCGCGTGCGCCTTCAGTGCAGCCATGTGCTCGGGCAGATCGCGCCGTGCCAGCAAGCCGCCATGGACCTTGGGGTGCAGCGTCTTGACGCGGCCGTCCAGCATCTCGGGAAAGCCCGTGAGTTCGGCCACCTCCGTCACAGGCAGGCCCTTTTCAGCGAGCAGCCTGGCGGTGCCGCCCGTGGAAACGAGCTTGATTCCCAGGGCGTGCAAAGCCTGGGCAAACTCGACGATACCGGTTTTGTCGGAAACAGAAATGAGTGCGTTCATGAAGTTAGATCAGTTTGTGTTCAAGCAGTTTTTTGTGCAAGGTGTTGCGATTCAGGCCGAGCCACTGTGCTGCTTTGGACTGGTTATCGTCGGCGTGTTGCATGACGACTTCAAGGAGTGGCTTCTCAACCACCTGAAGCATCATGTTGTACATGTCGTTGGGCTCGGTACCGCGCAAGTCGCGCAGGTAGGTCTCCAGACTCGTACGTATGCATTCTTCTATGTATTTCTTGCTCATACTGTCAACTCTCTGTCTGTCTTTCTCGCCAGGCGATTCGATGGATACGAAGCGCCGTCGGCTATTCTGTCAGCACACTGATTCAACCGGTCAAAATAATCTGCCACGGCGATCGACTGGCTGGCGCAATTCTCGATCAGATTCATTTGCTGGCGGAACTCTTCACCGCCCGGCAAGTTCCTGACGTACCAGCCTATGTGCTTGCGTGCGCTGCGCACCCCCAGGAACTCGCCATACAGTTCGTAATGATCCTGCAGATGCAACAGGGCCCACTGCTTGACTTCAGCGACCAGCGGTGGTGCCAGATGGCTGCCAGTGGCAAGAAAATGGGCGATCTCACGGAAGATCCAGGGCCGACCCTGCGCCGCGCGGCCAATCATCAAGGCATCAGCTCCGGTGGCTGCGAGCACGGCGCGCGCCTTTTCCGGTGAGTCGATATCGCCATTGGCCACCACCGGCACTCTGACTGCCGCCTTGACTGCGGTAACGGTGTCGTACTCGGCCTGTCCGCTATACCCCTGTTCACGGGTGCGTCCGTGCACCGTGATCATCTGTATCCCGGCCTCCTGCGCCTGCACTGCCAACGCAGGCGCATTCCTGTGCGCTTGCGACCAGCCGCTGCGCATCTTGAGAGTGACCGGCACGCCGCGTGGCGCACAAGCAGCCACCACGGCCTCAATGATGGTGAGCGCGAGTGCCGGATCCTGCATCAATGCAGAGCCGGCCCATTTGTTGCAGACCTTCTTTGCCGGGCACCCCATGTTGATATCAATGATCTGTGCGCCGCAATCGATGTTGTAGCGCGCCGCATCTGCCATCCGGGCCGGCTCGGTGCCAGCAATCTGCACGGCGATCGGTCCGGGTTCGCCCACATGATTGATGCGCCGCGTGGTCTTCGGGGTGTGCCAGAGATCGGCTCGGCTGTTGATCATCTCGCTAACCGCATAACCCGCGCCAAGGCGTCGGCAGAGCTGTCGGAAAGGCCTGTCTGTGACCCCCGCCATGGGGGCGACAAAAAATTGATTGGCGAGGGAAAATGGACCGATGTTCATGCGCGTTGCTGATTCTAGCTGCCCAAAATTTCAGCAATTGAAACGCAACCCTATACTGGCACAACGATGGAAGCCTGGCTTGAACAACTGCTGGTACTGCTTGCACTGCCTCAGTACGGGCTAAGTACGGTATTTGTTGTATCGTTCATTTCTGCCACGCTGTTGCCGCTGGGCTCCGAACCCGCCGTATTTGGCCTCGTGTCACTCAACCCCAATCTGTTTTGGGAAGCCATTGCTGTGGCCACAGTTGGTAACACGCTCGGCGGCGCCCTGGACTGGGCCATGGGATTTGCCTCGCACGAGGTCGTTGACCGTTACCAACATTCGAAGCACCATCTGAAAGCGCTGGATTGGCTTAAACGCATCGGCCCCAAGGCCTGCCTGCTGGCGTGGTTGCCCATCATCGGTGACCCGCTGTGCGCAGTGGCTGGCTGGCTCAAGCTGCCGTTCTGGCCGTGCCTGGCCTATATGGCGATCGGAAAATTTGCGCGCTACGTGACGATGACCGCTGCGCTGGTAGGACTGTTCACGGGCTGA
>CAIYMN010000297.1 GCA_903927295.1 uncultured beta proteobacterium
GCTGGTTCTTGATCGAAAGGCACTATGTTGCACGGCACTGACGTCCAAACCATTTTCAAAACCCTGGGCTTGACGCCGCCAGCGGACAGCGCGGACGGCATGGAAGTCCGTACACCCATTGACGGGAGTACGCTGGCGCGGGTGGCAGTCAGCAGCGAGGCGCAGAACGGCGCCGCCATTGCCCGTGTGCAGGCACGCAGCCTGAGTTGGCGCGAGGTGCCGGCGCCCAAACGTGGCGAACTGGTGCGCGCCTTTGGCGAAGCGGTGCGTCGCCACAAGGAGCCGCTGGGTCGCCTGATCTCGCTGGAGACCGGCAAGATTGTGCAGGAGGGCTTGGGTGAGGTGCAGGAGGTGGTGGACATCTGCGAGTTTGCCGTGGGTTTGTCGCGCCAGCTTTACGGCCTGAGCATTGCCAGCGAGCGGCCCGAGCACAAGTTGCTTGAAACCTGGCATCCGCTGGGTGTCGTGGGCATCATCTCGGCCTTCAATTTTCCGATGGCTGTTTTTGCCTGGAATGCGGCGCTCGCGCTCGTGTGCGGCAACACGCTGGTCTGGAAGCCGTCGGAGAAGGCGCCTTTGTCGGCGCTGGCGCTCGCCGGGCTGCTGCTCGAGACCGCGAGTGAGCAGGGAATCGACCCTGTCGGTCTGGCGGAATTGCTGATCGGGCAGCAGGCCGTGGGCGAAGCGCTGGTGGCGCATCCCGCAGTGAAACTGGTCAGTGCCACTGGCTCCACTGCCATGGGACGCGCCGTGGGCGTGGCCTGCGCCTCGCTGTTCAAGCGTTCATTGCTCGAACTCGGTGGCAACAACGCTGCCATCGTTTGCCCGTCGGCCAATCTGGAGCTGGTGGTGCGTGGCGTTGCGTTTGCGGCTGCTGGCACCGCGGGACAACGCTGCACCAGTTTGCGCCGGCTGATCGTGCACCGTTCCGTCTATGCAGCTCTGGTGGCGTCCCTGATTCGTGTCTTCGAGCGTCTTCCGGTTGGTGACCCTCTGGCCACCGATACACTGGTGGGACCCTTGATTGACCAGCGTGCCTTCGAGGCCATGCAGAAGGCGCTGCAGGGCGCACGTCAGCTCGGTGCCAAGGTTCACTTTGGCAAACGTGAAGTGACGGACGATGCAGCGGCGTTCTATGTGCGCCCGGCCATTGTTGAACTGACCACGCAGACCGGGCCGATGCTCCAGGAGACCTTTGCGCCGATTCTGTATGTCGTGCCGTATGACAGTTTTGATGAAGCAGTCGCCATCAACAACGCTGTGAGCCACGGCCTGTCGTCTGCCGTATTCACGCAGGATTTGCGCGAGGCAGAAATCTTTACCTCGGCGCGCGGGTCCGACTGCGGCATTGCCAACGTCAACATCGGCACCAGTGGTGCGGAAATTGGTGGTGCCTTTGGCGGAGAGAAGGAAACCGGCGGCGGTCGTGAATCCGGCTCCGACGCCTGGAAAGCCTATATGCGCCGCGCCACCAACACCATCAACTACGGCAGTACGCTGCCGCTGGCGCAGGGGATTAAATTCGACGCCAGTTGAGCTTTCCGGAATTCAATAGACCGGGCTTCGTCATCGCGAGGCCGTCAGGCCGTGGCGATCCATGACTTTGAACTGCATGGATTGCCACGCTGCGCTCGCAATGACAAAGAGGAAGGGCTCGCAATGACATCCGGGTCGCCAGGCCCAGTGGACCGCTCAGCCCCGGCTGGCTGCAAAAAACGCCACACTCTGAATCCCCGCCACCGTCAGCAGCAGTGAACCGAACAGGTGCAGCGCGGCGGTGCCAAAGGCCAAGGCGTAGCGTTGCTGCCCAAGCATGCCGACAACCTCTGCCGAGAAGCTCGAAAACGTTGTGAGCGCGCCCAGAAAGCCGGTGACCAGTGCCAGGCGCCAGACCGGGTCCAAATCGGGCAGACCCTGAAACACGGCGACGCAAACACCCACCAGATAGCCGCCAATCAGATTGGCAGCGAGTGTTCCCAAAGGAATGACGGCGCCGGGGTTGAGCCACAGGCCCAGGCCCCAGCGCAGCAGAGCGCCAAGACAGGCGCCGACACAGATGGCGAAGACTGAAATCATGATGCCGCCATCATAACGGCGACTCTTGCCCGGCTACATCTTGCTTGGCAGCCAGGTCGCCATCTGCGGGAAGTACCAGAGCAGCAGCACCATGGCGCACATCAAAAAGAAGAAGGGCAGGGTTACGCGGGCGATGTAGGTGATCTCTTTCTTGGTCATGCCTTGCAGCACAAACAGATTGAAGCCCACCGGTGGTGTGATTTGAGCCATCTCGACCACGATCACGATGAAGATGCCGAACCAGAGCGTGTCAATGTGCGCCGCCTGCACGGTCGGCAGCAGCACGCCCATCGTTAGTACGACCATCGAGATGCCGTCCAGGAAACAGCCCAGGATGGCGTAGAACACGGTCAGTGCCAGGATCAGCATAAAGGGGCTCAAGCCGAGCGACGAGACATACTCGGCCAGGTGCCGTGGCAGGCCGATATAGCCCATGCTTAGCGTCAGGAAAGCAGCGCCCGCCAGAATCAGCGCGATCATGCAGTACAGGCGCGTGGCACCCATCAGCGCTTCCTTGAAGTTGGACCAGCTCAGCGAACCCTGCAGTGCCGATAGCACGAAGGAACCGATGACACCCACTGCGGCGGCCTCGGTCGCGGTAGCAACGCCGGCGTAAATGCTGCCCAGCACTGCGCTGATCAGACCGACCACCGGGATCAGATGCCGTGACTCGTACAGCCTTTGCGCCATGGTGAAGGTTTCGGTGGTGGGCGGAATTTTGTCCGGATTGCGCAGCGACCAGAAGATGATGTAGCCGCTGAACATCGAGGCCAGCACCAGACCCGGCAGGATGCCGCCAACGAACAGTTGCGAGATCGAAACCTCGGCACTGACGCCGTAAACGATCATGATGATGGAGGGCGGGATCAGCAGACCTAAAGAGCCGGCACCGGCCAGTGAGCCAATGATCTGATCCTGCGGATAGCCGCGTCGTGTCAGCTCCGGCAGCGTCATCTTGCCGATGGTGGCGCAGGTGGCAGCACTTGAGCCCGAGACGGCAGCAAAGATCGTGCAACCGATGATGTTGGTGTGCAGCAGTCGCCCGGGCAGCCAGTTGACCCAGGGCGCCAGGCCCTTGAACATGCTCTCGCTGAGCTTGGTGCGAAACAGGATCTCGCCCATCCAGATGAACAGCGGCAAGGCAGTCAGGGTCCAACTGCTGGAGGAGCCCCAGATCGTCAGTGCCATAGCTTCCCCGGCTGGCCTGCTGGAGAACAGTTCCATGGCAATCCAGGCGACGCCGGTGAGCGTCAGGCCAATCCAGACGCCGCTGCCCAGAATCAGGAACAGCGAGCCAATCAGCAGCGCGGTAATACCGAGTTCACTCATGAAGTTTCTGCCTGTTCTTATTCGTTGTGCAAAGCTTCTTCGCTGTCTTGCGTGACGCGCTCGCCGCGCCACTCCAGCACCAGTTCGTCGATAAACGCGATCAACAAAACCAGGGCACCGGCGGCCATGCCGATTTGCGGCAGCCACAGGGGGGTCGCATCGTTGCCGGTCGAGATGTCATGGAAGTCCCAGGACTGGTAAGACAGCTTGATGGCGTAGAAGCAAAACAGACCGGACAGCAACACGGCCGCCGCCAGGCTCCACAATTCAAGTACCCGCTTGGCGCCCGGGGGCACGGCGTTCAGGAGCAGTGTGACGCGGATGTGTTCGTTCTTCTTGAGCGTGTGCGCCAAGGCCAGAAAGCCGGCTGACGCCATGCAGTAGCCCGCGTACATGTCGGTGCCGCGAAAGTTGATGGTGACATAGCGGTCCACCATGCCCAACACCACCATGAGCAGCGTGCCGATCATCATCAGCGCAGCAGCCCAGGCGGCAGCATCGTAGAGTTTGTTCAGCGCGCTGCGCATGGGGGACTGCACTTATTTCTTGCGGAAGGCAGCAATCACGGCCTGGCCGTCGGCACCAGCCTTCTTCTCCCAGTCGGCCAGCATGATGGTGCCCACCTGCTTCAGGTCAGCCGCGAGCTTGGGGCTGGGGGGGAGGATCTTCATGCCGTGTTTGGCGAGTTCTGTCTTGTACCACTCGTTCTTCTCGGCACTGAGCTTCCAGCCACGGGTCTCGGCGTCGGCCGCTGCTTTGGTGACGGCCGCCTGTGTGGCAGGGTCGAGCGCGTTGAAGGCCTTCAAGTTCACAAGAATGGCGTTCTTGGGCAGCCAGGCCTGGGTGTCGTACCAGTACTTGACCGATTCATAGATTTTGCTGTCGTAGCCAGTGGAGCCGGAACTCATCATGCTGTCGACGACACCCGTGGCAAAGGCCTGGCTGACTTCGGCCGCCTGGATCGTGACGGGCTGAGCGCCGATCAGGGATGCAATGGTAGAAGTGGCCGGGCTGTAGGCGCGCCACTTGACGCCGCGCATATCGGCAACGGAAGAAATTTCCTTCTTCACGTACAGGCCTTGTGGTGGCCATGCCACGGTGTAGAGCAACTTGATGCCTTGGGCACCCAGCAGTTTTTCGAGTATGGGTTTTTGTGCCTGATAGAGCTTGAAGCTGTCGGCAAAGCTGGTGGCAAGGAACGGAATGCCATCGGCGCCATAAATCGGGTTTTCATTTTCGAAGTTCACCAGCAGCACTTCGCCAATCTGCGCCTGCCCGCCTTGCACCGCACGCTTGATTTCCGTGGCCTTGAACAGCGAGGCATTGGCATGCACCGTGATTTTCAGCTTGCCACCAGTGGCTTTTTCGACGTCGCCAGCAAACTGAGCGATATTTTCTGTGTGGAAATTGTTGGCCGGATACGCGGTCGGGAAGTCCCACTTGGTTTGGGCGGATGCGCTGCCACTCATCAGGGCGATGGTGATGGCGGCGGCGGTGGTGCTTAATGCGAACA
>CAIYMN010000298.1 GCA_903927295.1 uncultured beta proteobacterium
ACCGGCATCCTGAACCGGGGTTCAGGTGGGCGAGGTCAACTGCTCATTGGGTTCATCTGACGCGAGATGATCACGCTTGAACAGCGATGTTCCAAGCCCGGGCTCTATGAGCATTGGTTCAAGGAAATATACAGCCCGGCGAGCACTGCAGACCCGACCGATTGTAGGCTCTGTGGGCCGCTGATGCAGCGCGGAAAGCTGTCTCAGAGCAGACGGCCGTCGTCGCCCAGGGCGGCGTCAAGTCGGTGCAGCAAGGAATCCAGCAGCGGATCGTGTTCACCCGTCGATGCCGTTGCCTGCGTGGCCGCGGCCGGGCTCGTCTGGTCTGCCAGATCAAAGGCCAGATTCAGGGCAGCCAGAACCGCAATGCGGTCGCGCGCCTTGATCTTGCCACCATCGCGGATCTTGCACATCGCACTGTCCACCCGCGCAACCGCATCCAGCAATTGCTGATCGCCGCCTTCAGGACAACCCAGCAGGTAGCTCTGTCCCATGATCTGTACTTCAAGCTGTTTCATGGTGTGCTCTATTGCTTGGTGTTGGAGCTTGCTTCGGGCAGCCGCTCCAGCAATGCATCAACGCGCGCGCGCGCTGCACCAAGCCGTGACTTCAGGGAGTCGCGCTCGTGCGTCAGGGCATCCACTTGTGCGCCCAGCAGGACATTGGTTCGTTGCAGTTCCTGGTAGCGCAAGAGCAAGCGCTCAACGCGTTCCGCAATTTGGTCGATTTGGGTCGAGTTCGCCATAGGCGCATTGTAGGGTTTGTAAAAAACAATCGGCGGTAGAATTCCAGCGTTGGTGCTCGCGGTGTGGTTCACACGCCGCAGTTCAACGGGAAGCAGGAGGTCAGAGCGTTTGCACTAGGCTAGTCGAAGTGCGCAGCGATCTGGCTAACCTGCGCTGCCCCCGCAACGGTAAGTGGACGAATCTTTTGATTCCGCTTCCATCACGGCCACTGAGCGTTTTGAACACGCGCTTGGGAAGGCGATGGAGGTTGGTCCACCAGCCCGGATACCGGCCAACACGGTGGTCGCACGCCTGGCGCGCGACCGTGATGCCCAAGCACTGTCGGGGACGACGGTGAGGGTTGTTTGCTGATTGATTCCTTTCATGAAATATTGTTTTCCATATCGAGGCCTCCTGGTCGTGGCTCTGCTGTGTTCTGTGTCTTTTGGAGTTCTTGCGCAAAGTGTTGTCAAGACGGTTGAGTTCCAGCAAACGGTGGTGACTGCCAACCGCTCCGAGCAACTCCTGATTGATGCCCTGCCGCATACGACGGTGCTGGGACGCGATGTGATTGACCGTTCGCAAGCCGTCGATCTGCCGAGCCTGCTGGCGAGCGAAGCTGGCTTTCAGTTCACCCAGAACGGCGGCCGTGGTACCGCAGCGAGTTTGTTTCTGCGTGGTAGTGCCTCGCTTCAGGTTTTGGTGCTGATAGACGGTGTGCCGCTGACGAAGCAGGACAGCACCGGCAGCGTGAGCCTGGAGCACATCATGCTCGACCAGGTCGAACGTGTGGAAGTCGTGCGTGGCAACGTGTCGGCGATTTATGGCAGCGGAGCGGTAGGTGGTGTGATCCAGGTGTTCATGCGCAAGGGTGACGGTGCACCCAAGGCTTTTGCGGCGATGGAAGTTGGTTCCTACGGCAGCGCGCGCGCTTCCGCTGGCATCAGTGGCCAGACAGATGGGACCAACTACCTGCTTGGTGTCGGACGAACCATCACGAGTGGCTTCTCTGCGATGAACACGAGCCAGTACCCGAACGAGAATCCGGATGCCGATGGTTACCGCAACAGCAGCTTCAACCTTGGTCTGACCCAGACACTCGCACCAGGTCACACGCTGGGCTTGCGCGTCCAGGGCAGCGATGGGCTGTTCGATACCGATGGTGGCGGTTTTGGTACGCCGAGCGCCATCTACAAAGGTGCCAGCAAACTCAATACGTGGTCGGTCTACAGCAACAACCAGATGACGGGCGACTGGCTCAGTCAATTGAGTTTCAGTGGTGGACGTGAACGATCGACTTATGACGCCAGTCTGAGTGCATTTCCGTACGACAGTCAGGCCACGACAAACAGCCGGACGGTCAACTGGCACAACTCTGTGTCAATCGGTAATTGGCTGCTGACAGCCGGAGTCGAGTCGCAGCATCAGTCCATCGATACGAACGACAGTTACGCCACGCAACTCAACCGCGAGCGCAATCTTTCATCCCTCTTTGCCGGTTTGTCCGGCGCGCTGGGTGCGCATGCAATACAACTGAACCTGCGACGCGACAATGCCGATGGTCTCGCCGCTGAAACCACTGGCTACGCGGGTTACAGCTACCAGATGCAGCCCGCCTGGAAGCTGATTGCCAGCGTATCGACTGCCTTCAACCTGCCACCGCTGGGTTATCTTTACGACCCGTTTTCTGGCAATCCGGCACTCCAGCCGGAAACGGCCCGTTCCACCGAACTGGGCTTGCAGTGGGCGCAGGACAGGCAGGTGGCGCGTGCCACCCTTTTCAAGACGCGCACGGCGAACCTGATGCTCTACGATATGGCAAGCTGGAGCTTCAACAACGTGACCGATTCAAGCAATCGCGGGCTGGAACTGAGCTACAGCGGCAGAGTTGCCAGTGCAGATTTGCGGGCCAGCCTGACGCTGCAGGATCCGCGCGACGAGAGCACCGGCATGCGCCTGATTCGTCGCGCCCGCAGCATGGCTTCCTTCGGTGCCTCGCTGCCGCTGGGAGCGTGGACCATCGGCGGCGACCTGCGCTACACGGCAGATCGTCCCGACATCGTCACGGTGCCAGCACTGCCGGCCTATACGCTGTTGAATATCAGCACCCGCTACGCCCTGACGCGCGAACTGGCATGGACGACGCGCATCGACAATCTGTTTGATCGCCAGTACCAAACGGCTTACGGTTACAACCAGTCTGGCCGTGCCCTCTACGTCGGCCTGGTGTGGACCCAGAAATAGTTGCATTGTCATGACACGCAGACGCCTTGTTTCCCTGATGCTGACCAGTTGCCTGCTGGCTGCGGGAACTGCGCAGGCGCTGCAGGTCACGGACGACCGGGGCGTTACCGTGAATTTTGCCCGGGCGCCGCAACGCATTGTCAGTCTGCTGCCCTCCCTGACGGAAAGCGTGTGCGCGCTCGGTCAGTGTCGGCGTTTGGTCGGTGTGGACCGCTATTCCAATTATCCTGACAGCGTGCAGGCGCTGGCCCAGGTGGGCGGTGGACTCGATCCCAATCTGGAGGCAGTGATTGCGCTCAAGCCCGACGTTGTCCTGATGGCGTCATCGGCGCCAGTGGGCGAACGCCTGCAGTCCCTTGGTATCAAGGTGATCGCTCTGGAGCCCAAGACCCACGCCGATGTGCGCCGGGTGCTGGAAGTCATTGGCCGCTTGCTTGAGGTCAGCGACGCGGCGCAGGTTTGGCGCGACATTGAGTCCGGGATGTTGGCGGCCGTGCAGAGCCTTCCACCGGGCGTGGAAAGGACGCGCGTCTACTTTGAAGTCAACAGCGCGCCCTATGCCGCCAGCGAATCCTCGTTCATCGGCGAGACCTTGAGCCGGCTCGGTGTGAAGAACATTGTTCCCGGCAATCTCGGTCCGTTTCCGAAACTCAATCCGGAGTATGTCGTGCGCGCCAATCCGGACGTCATCATGGTTGGAGACCGGAGTTACGCCGGCTTGCAGGGGCGCCCAGGATGGGCGGGCATACGCGCCATTCGCGAAGGGCAGGTCTGCGTCTTCACGGCGGCGCAAGCCGATGTCGTCGTGCGACCCGGACCGCGTATGGCCGAGGGTGCCCGAATCATGGCCCGTTGCCTTTTGGGATTGCAGCAATGACTGGCCCGTATCGCCAGCAGCGCATAGCCTATTTGCTGGGTCTGGGGCTGCTGCTGGCCAGTGCGTTGCTGGTCCTGCTTGGAGCAAGTGTCGGCAGCACGGGCTTTGAAAGTGTGCTGCAAGTCTGGAGCGACCCTCTGGCGCTGCAGATTGTTCAGGACATCCGCTTGCCCCGCACACTGGGCGCGTGGCTGGCCGGTGCGCTGTTGGGCCTTGCCGGCGCCGTCGCCCAAGGACTGTTTCGCAATCCTCTGGCTGACCCTTACCTGCTCGGCAGTGCGTCCGGCGCTTCCTTGGGCGTTGCAGGCGCTTTGGTCTTTTTTGGTGTGTCGCCGTTTGCGGCGCAGTGGCTGGTGCGACTGGGTTTGACTGGCGCGGCATTCGCTGGAGCCGTTGCGGCAGTGCTGTTGACACTGCTGCTGGCGCGCGGTGTGCAGCACACGCTGCGTTTGTTGCTGGCAGGCGTGATCGTCGGCGTCGTACTGGGGGCAATGAGTTCCCTGATCATGCTGATGGCTCCAGAAATCATGCAGGCCATGCAGGCATTCATGCTTGGCAGTACCGGCTTCGTCGGCTGGAGTGCGTGCTCTGTGATGGCGGTCGTCTGGCTGCTTTGTCTGCTGCTCTCCTGGCTGCTTGGTTCGGCGCTGGATGGACTCTCGCTTGGTGAAGCAACCGCTGCCAGCCTGGGTTTGCCACTGCTGCAAGTGCGTGCCACGCTGATCGGTGTGTTGGCGCTGGCCACCGGTACGGCCGTGGCGCAAACCGGAATGATCGCCTTCGTCGGATTGGCGGCGCCGCATCTGGTGCGCTCGATTGCCAGAACCACGCACCGCAATCTGATCGCGCTATCGAGTTTGATGGGTGGCGTATTGCTGCTGGCCGCGGATACCCTGGCGCGGGGCCTGCTAGCGCCGCAGGAATTGCCGGTCGGGGTTCTGACGGCGGTTTTGGGAGGTGGCTATCTCCTGTGGTTGATGAACCGCAGCCACCGCATTTCTTCGGGCAGCGGTTTGTCATGAGCAGCAAGTCGGCAACGGCGGTAGGCGCCACTTCGATTCGTGCCAGCCTGGGACAAGTTGAGATACTGCACGACATCAGCGTTGACTTCTCTGCCGGCTACTGGACCAGCATCGTTGGTCCGAATGGCGCCGGCAAATCGACGATGCTCAAGGTACTCGCCGGCTTGTTGCCGCATAGCGGCGAGGTCCGGCTGTTGGGTCAGCCACTGCAGCGTGTGTCGGGGCGCTCACGCGCGCAACAACTGGCCTGGCTCGGGCAGAACGAAGGCACGGGCGATGATCTGACGGTGTGGGACGTCGCCATGCTGGGGCGGCTGCCATACCAGCGCTGGCTCGATGGGCCCAGTGCAGCGGATCACAGCGCGGTCGAGCAGGCTTTGCGTGCGACGCAGGCGTGGGACTGGCGGGAACGCGCACTCGGACAACTCTCAGGGGGCGAGCGCCAGCGCGTGCTGCTGGCGCGCGCGCTAGCCGTGCAGGCGCAGGTGCTGCTGATGGACGAGCCTTTGGCGAATCTGGATCCACCGCATCAGTCCGACTGGCTCGCCGTTGTGCGCGCACTGGTGCAGCAGGGCAAGACGGTGATCAGTGTGTTGCATGAGATTTCATTCGCCCTGCACGCCGACCAGATGGTCATCATGGCGCAGGGTAGGGTGACGCATCAGGGGGCTTGTGGTGACAGCCGCACGCACCGTGCGCTGGAAGCGGTATTTGACGGTCGCATCGCCATTCACGCCCTCGGTCAACAGTGGGTTGCCTTGCCAGTGGTCAGTGGTCCTTGAAATCACAATACGGCCGCACACCGCACTTGGCGCACAACGGCTTCCTGGACTGGCAGATATAGCGACCATGCAGAATCAACCAGTGGTGCGCATCCACGACGTAGGCAGCCGGTATGCGCTCTAGCAGTTTCAGTTCCACTTCATAGGGTGTCTTGCCCGGCGCCAGTCCGGTGCGGTTGGCGAGCCGAAAGAGATGCGTATCGACGGCTATGGTCGCTTCGCCAAAGGCGACGTTGAGCACGACGTTGGCCGTCTTTCTGCCGACACCGGGCAAGGCCTGCAGTTCCTCGCGCGTTCGCGGCACCACACCATCATGTCGGTCAATAAGAATCTGGCAAGTCTGCAATAGATGTCTTGCCTTGGAGCGAAACAGGCCGATAGTGCGGATGTAGTCCTCCAGGCCCGCCAGGCCCAGAGCACGCATCGCTTGTGGTGTATTTGCTACCGGAAAAAGCCGGCGCGTTGCCTTGTTGACACTGACGTCGGTAGCCTGGGCTGACAGCAGCACGGCGCACAGCAATTCAAAAACCGAGGTGTACTCCAGCTCTGTCACAGGGCTTGGGTTGGCCGCCTTCAAGGTGGCGAAAAATCCTTCAATGGCGCGGGGCTGCATGCGTTTTTGGGTGAGCGTGGTCTGAATAATAATAGGAGCATAAGACAATCCTTCAACATCGAAAGACATTCATGCAATTTGCCGAGCGACTGAACGCGATTGAGACCTCAGCCATCCGCGAACTCTTCAAACTGCTGGGCAAGCCCGGCATCATCAGTTTTGCGGGTGGCTTTCCGGATCCGGCCCTGTTCGACGCCGAAGGCATCCGGATCTCAGCCGACGCGGTGCTCTCCAGCAATCCGGGTCCAGTGTTGCAATATGGTGCGACCGAGGGTTACCAGCCGCTGCGCGAAGCGGTGAGCCGTTTCTATGCGAACAAGGGTGGTGCCGGCAGTGCGTCCAATGTGGCGGTCAAGCCCGATGGTCTGATCGTTACCACCGGCAGTCAGCAGGCGCTCGACCTGATCGGCAAGACCATGATCTCCCCTGGGGACAAGGTGATCGTGGAGGCGCCCACTTTTCTGGCGACGATCCAGTGCTTTCGCCTGTATGGCGCCGACATCGTCGGTGCGCCGATTGATGCCGACGGCGTGGACGTGGACCAGCTGGAAAAATTGATTGCCCTGCACAAGCCCAAACTGGTTTACCTGATTCCGACCTTTGGCAACCCGAGCGGCGCCACGCTGAGCCTGGAACGACGTAAACGCATTCTGCAAATTGCCGCGCAAACGCAAACCCTTGTGGTGGAGGACGACCCCTACGGTGAACTGTATTTTGGCAAACCACCGCCACCGAGCATGCTGGCCTTGAGCGAAGGCGTGCCGGGCAGTCGTGACTGGCTCGCCCACTGCGGCAGTTTCAGCAAGATTCTGTCACCCGGATTGCGCGTTGGCTGGATGATTGCACCGGCTCCATTGCTGGCGAACGCGACGATGTGCAAGCAGTTCAGCGATGCCCACACCAGCAACCTGACGCAGGCCATCGCCGCTCACTACCTGAGCTTGAACCGTCTCGATGCGGCCGTGGCCGCGGTGCGCAAGACCTACGCTGAGCGTGCCGAGGTCATGGCTGAGGCGTTGCGCCGTGAGCTCGGCGATGCGATCTCCTTCAACCAGCCGCAGGGCGGCATGTTCTTCTGGGCCAGGCTGACCGGCGCCAATGGCAGGGTCAGCAGCGCTGCGGAGTTTGCCAAGCGCGCCATTGACAAGGGGGTGGCCTTCGTTCCCGGCGCGCCATTCTTTGCGCACGATCCTGACCTGTCGAGTTTGCGTCTGAGTTTTGCCACCGCGGGGCTGGAGAAGATCAACGAGGGAATAGGGCGCCTGGCACAGGCGCTTTGACACGATGAGTAAGCGCGTTGCAATTGTTGGCGGCGGGATTGGCGGGCTGGCGGCAGCACTTGCCTGTTCGCGTGTCGGCTCGGCGATCGACCTGTTTGAATGCTCGCAGGCATTCACGGAAGTCGGCGCCGGCATCCAGATCGGGCCCAACGTGGTCCGCATACTTCATGCCTGGGACTTGAAGGAGGCGCTGTCCAGGGTCGCTGCTTTTCCAGAGCGCTTGCAGGTACGCGGGGCCGATTCCGGCAGTGAACTTGGTGTGTTGCGTCTGGGTGCCACGGCGGTGCAACGTTACGGCGCGCCATATGCCACGATCCATCGGGCCGATCTGCACAGCTTGCTGCTGGCCACCCTGAAAGGCAATGCCGATGTTGCGCTGAACCTGGACAGCGAACTTGTCGGATTTGAACAGGATGCCAGCGGAGTAGCGCTTCAGACGGCGAGCGGTCGGCAGGCGCGCGCTGACTTGTTGATCGGCGCGGACGGCCTGTGGAGCCGCGTGCGTCAGCAGTTGCTTGACGATGGTGTGCCGGTCGCGACGGGGCACCTGGCCTATCGGGCCCTGGTGCCACAGAAGGTTCTCCCCGCAAACCTGCGGTCGCAACAGATAACAGTCTGGCTTGGTCCGCAATTGCATGTCGTGCAGTACCCGGTGCGCGGCGGTGACTGGCTCAATATTGTTGCTGTCGTGCAGGGGCACATCGTCGGCGATATTGAGTATTGGGATCACACTGCCAATGTCGTCAAGTTGCGGCGCAGCATGGCCCAAACCTGTGCGCCACTGCGCGAATTGATTCACGCTATCGAGCACTGGAGGCTGTGGGGTCTGAGCATTCGCGCACCAGCGCGTGGACCCAATGAGTTTGCGAAAGGTCGCGTCGCTTTGCTTGGGGACGCTGCGCATCCCATGCTGCCCTATCTGGCACAAGGCGCGGGCATGGCGGTGGAGGACGCACAGGCGCTGGCGAAATTTCTGCAGGACGACAGTGTGCCGGTAGCGCAGGCCTTGGGGAACTACGCCAACGCCCGATGGCAACGCAACGCGCAAGTGCAGGCGCGCGCCATTCGCAATGGGAAGATATTTCACGCGACAGGGTTGATGCGCTGGGGTCGCGATACCGCCATGAAAGTTCTGGGCGAACGCGTGCTCGATGTGCCGTGGATTTACCGGCAACCCGACCGCTCGATCAGTTGAGGACTGAGCTGGCCCGCTTCGCGTAGCTGCGGTCTGTCCCGCAAGAATTCAAAGTTTTCCCAACAGCAGGAATTCCATCAGCGCTTTTTGCGCGTGCAGCCGGTTTTCTGCTTCATCCCACACAACCGATTGCGGACCATCGATCACGTCGGCCTGTACTTCCTCGCCACGGTGCGCGGGCAGGCAGTGCATGAACAGGGCGTCCGATTTGGCGGCGCTCATCATGTCCGAGTCGACACACCAATCGGCAAACGCGACCTTGCGCTTTTCGTTCTCGGCTTCATAACCCATGCTGGTCCAGACGTCAGTGGTTACGAGGTCTGCGCCGGCACAGGCCTGCATCGGGTCGTCGAAAACCTGATAACTCTCGGCTGAGCGAAGTCCCGCAATCGACTGGTCGACCTCGTAGCCTCCAGGCGTGCTGACATGAACCTTGAAGTCCAGGATTTCGCTGGCCTGCAGCCATGTGTTGGCCATGTTGTTGCCATCACCTACCCAGGCCACGGTCTTGCCCTTGATCGAGCCTCGGTGCTCGATGTAGGTGAATATGTCAGCCAGAATCTGGCAAGGGTGGAATTCATTGGTCAAGCCATTGATCACGGGCACGCGCGAGTGCTCGGCAAAGCGCTCGATCTTGGTCTGCTCATAGGTGCGGATCATGACCAGATCCACCATCCGGCTGATGACCTTGGCGCTGTCTTCTATCGGCTCCGAGCGACCGAGCTGACTGTCAGCCGTCGTCAGGTGCACGACGCTGCCGCCCATCTGGTACATGCCGGCCTCGAAACTGACCCGTGTCCGTGTGGAAGCCTTCTCGAAAATCAGCGCCAAGGTTCTGTCGATCAGAGGCTGGTGGCGCTCGTAGGTCTTGAATTTCTTCTTGATCAGGGCCGCACGCTCAAACAGATAGCCGTAGTCGGCGGCGCCCAGATCGCTGAATTGGAGGTAGTGCCGCAGCGGGGCTGCGGCGGTGCCCAGGGCCGTATTCATGCTTGCTCCGCGATGTGCTTCTTGATAAGCGGACAAAGGATGCTCACAATTTCATCCGCCTCGGCGCAAGTCAGAATCAGTGGCGGTACGAGTCGGACCACGCTATCGGCGGTGACACTGATCAGCAGGCCATTGCTGGCGCATTGGCCCACCAGCGCAGCGCAAGCCGTGGCCAGTTCGATGCCCAGCATCAACCCTTGCCCGCGAATTTCCTTGACACCGCCTGAAGCCAGCTCAACCTTCAAGGACTGCGTCAGGGCGCCGGCCAGATGCGCACCGACCTGCGCGGCGTTGGCCAGCAAACCTTCTTCCTCCATGATGCGTATCGTCTCGACGCCGGCGCGCATCGCCAGCGGGTTGCCGCCGAAGGTGGTGCCGTGGTTGCCGACCTGAAAAATACGGGCCGCCTTCGGCCCGGCCACGACAGCACCGATGGGCACACCTGAGCCCAGTCCTTTTGCCAGGGGCATCACGTCGGGCGTGATGCCAGCCCATTGATGCGCAAACCACTTTCCGGTACGACCCATGCCGCACTGCACCTCGTCGATCATGAGCAGCCAGTCGCGCTCGTCGCACACCTGGCGCACCGCCTTCAGGTATTCGAGGTGCATCGCGTGAATCCCGCCCTCACCCTGTATTGCTTCAAAAAAGACGGCGACCACGTTCGGATTGTCAAGCGTTGCCGCCCGCAGACTTTCGATATTGTTGAGCGGCACACGGATGAAGCCTTCCACCAGCGGCCCGAAGCCGGCCTGAATCTTGGGATTGCCGGTAGCGCTCAGTGTGGCCAACGAGCGGCCATGAAAGGCTTTGTCATAGACCACAATCTCGGGTCGCTCGATGCCCTTGTCATGACCGAACTTGCGTGCCAGTTTGAGGGCCGCCTCGTTGGCCTCCAGACCGGTCGAGCAGAAGAAGACATTGGTCATGCCTGACAACTCGACCAGTTTTTTTGCCAGCACCTCCTGATTCGGAACGTGGTAGTAATTCGAACTGTGGATTATTTTGGCAATCTGATCCTGTAGCGCCGGGACCAGCTTCGGATGGTTGTGCCCCAAGGTGTTGACGGCGATACCGCCGAGTGCGTCCAGATATTGCTTGCCGTTGACGTCCCAGACGCGGCAACCCTGGCCGTGCGACAGGGCGATCGGCACACGCCCGTAGGTGTTCATCACGTGAGGCGAGGCTGCTTCGATGAAAGGTGCGGTCATGGTTTCAGGTCTTTCCAAATGAAACCGGCCCGTTCAATGGCGGGCCGTTGAAGCGTGATTTTATGCGCTTCACATGAGCAGTTCAAAACCACATGGAGGACAAGTTTTCGGACGGCTTGACCACGGGCCGTTGAAGACGCAAAGCGGGCGCCGAGATTTCCGATCTGCTTGCTCCAAGCCGACCATGGGAAACGCCCATCGCTCCGAAGTGCGGGCCACTGCGGCGTGATGATGCGCGGATTCCCGGGCAATTTGTGCACAATCCTCTTCAGCGCCGGTTCTGCCTGTGATACAGTGAAAAAATCGACTTCACGGATTTGATCGGACTGATCGAACTGAATGCGTAAGCATGAACTGCTTCACCACCCTCGTCGGCATGCTCCTGGCCATGCACTTGGCGGCATGCGATCAGCAAATCGTAGAGAAGCCGCTCCACTACAACAGTGCCCCGGCAGGCGCGGTCACCCCAATCTACCGCCTGGCTGTCCATCCTCTTCACAATCCGCAAAAGCTCAGCGAGGCTTATCAGCCTCTCGTTGATCATCTCAATGGCCAACTGAAAGGCGTGCACATCGAGTTGGAAGCCTCGCGGGACTACCCGACCTACGAGAAGAAGTTCCGCGACCGCGAACCTGCGATCCTGCTGCCCAACCCTTGGCAGACTTTGCAAGCGATGAAGGTTGGTTACCACGTCATTGCGATGGCCGGCGATGCAGAGGACTTCAAAGGCATCTTCATCATCCGCAAGGACAGCGGGATCAAAATGCCCACCGACTTAAAGGGGAAGGTGGTGAGCTACCCGTCACCTACTGCGCTGGCGGCGGCAATCATGCCCCAGTATTTTCTACACGCGAACGGCATCGACATCAACCGCGACATCGAGAACACGTACGTGGGTTCTCAGGAATCTTCCATCATGAACGTCTATCTGGGCAAGTCCGCCGCCGGCGCCACCTGGCCGCCACCCTGGCGTTTGTTCCAGAAAGATCACCCAGCAGAAGCCGCTCAACTCCGTCTGATCTGGGAAACCCCATCGCTGATCAACAATTCGGTGATGGTGCGCGACGATGTGCCGAAGACCGTCGGCGAACAGGTGAGAAAGTCGCTTCTCGAACTGACGCAGACACCGCTCGGCAAGACGATTCTCGCCAGCATGGAGACCAGCCGTTTCCAAGGGGCTGATGATGCCAGTTATGGCATCGTGACTGACTACATCAAGCGCTTTGAAAAAGAAGTGCGCCTGGTCGAGAGCAAGTGATGTTCAGCAGCATCAAGAGACTCCTGTTGGGCAACCTGCGCAAGCAATTGACCGTGGGAATTGTGTTGGTCGTTACGACGATGATGTTCCTGTTCGTCTGGGACATGACCCGTCGCCAGCAAACCGTCGAGATGGACCAGCATTCCGAACAGGTGAGCGCGCTTGCCAGCAGTGCAGCAACCTCTGCGGCCGTATGGGTCTTCTCACGGGATTTCAGTGGCTTACAGGAAATAATCCTTGGCATTGCACGCTACCCAGGTGTGCGCCACGCCATCGTGCTTGATCTGAAAGGCCAGGTACTGGCACACAACGACCCGACCAAAATCGGGCTGTATCTGACTGACCTGCCGCAGAAACCCGGCGCACCGGTTTTGCAGCGAACGGCCAGTTCCATTGAGGTCATCAGCCCCGTCGTGCTTACCGACAGACAGATTGGCTGGGTGCGCATTGGCTTGGACCCGGCGCACTTCAATGCCGACCTCGACAAACTCTGGCAGAGTGGCCTCATGTACGCGCTGATTGGGGCTGCGCTTAGTGTGCTTCTTGCCTCGCTGACCGGTCGCTATCTGACGCGCCGACTGGACACGATCCAGCAAGTGGCCAGTGCCGTTCAGGCGGGGGCGTCGGAGTTGCGAGTAGTGCTGCCGGGCGACGACGAAGCAGCACAACTTGCCCGCCAGTTCAACGGCATGATGGACAGCCTGGTGCAGCGGGAAGAAACCGTGAAAAAGAGCGAGGAACGTTTCCGCAGCCTCACCGAGATGTCCTCCGACTTCTATTGGGAGACCGACGCTCAACACCGGCTGACGCAACGGACTGAGAGCCAGAGAGAGACGCGGGAATCTGTCTTCCGGGAGGCCTCGTCTATTGGCAAGCGGCGCTGGGAGGTATCCTATCTTTCACCCGACGAATCAAGTTGGCAGAAGCATCGCGCGATGCTTGACGCGCATTTGCCATTTCGCAATTTCGAGATTTTGCGGCTCAGATCCAATGATGCCGAACACTGGATTTCCGTCAGTGGCGACCCGGTGTTCAGTAGTTCAGGCGAGTTTATGGGCTACCGGGGAGTCGGCGCGGATATTACAGAACGCAAGAAGACAGAGGAGGTTCAAAGGTTCCTCGCGAAAACCAGCAGTGGCCCCGCAGATGAGCCCTTTTTTGAAGCGTTGGCGCGTTTTCTGGCGCAGAGCCTGGGTATGTTCTACGTCTGTATTGACCAGCTCGAAGGGGACGGACTCAATGCCCAGACACTGGCCATCTGGTGTGACGGGCACTTTGAGGACAACGTCACCTATGCGCTGAAGGACACGCCCTGCGGCGACGTGGTCGGCAACCAGGTTTGTTGCTTTCCGGCCAGCGTGTGCCAACTCTTCCCGCGTGATCAGGTACTCCAGGAGTTGTGCGCAGAAAGCTATATTGGCGTCACCCTGTGGAGTCATACCGGAAAGCCGATTGGATTGATTGCCGTTATCGGCCGCACTCCGCTGGAGAACCACTCTTTGGCACAGACCGTTCTGAAACTGGTCGCCGCCCGCGCAGCTGGCGAACTCGAAAGACTTCACGCCGAGCAAACGCTTCACGAAAGCGAAGAACGTTGGAAATTCGCTATCGAAGGCGCGGGTGACGGCCTGTGGGACTGGAATATTCAGACTGGTGAGGCGTTCTACTCGCCACGCTACAAGCAAATGTTCGGCTTTACCGATGCCGATATCGGCACCACATCGGACGAATGGAGCAAACGCGTCCACCCCGAGGATGCGCCGGGCGTTTTTGCAACGATACAACCTTATTTGGACGGCAAGCCCGGCGCAGCCAGCGTGGAGTTTCGGATGCTGTGCAAGGACGGTTGCTGGAAATGGACGCTGGGCCGCGGCATGGTGGTGAACCGTGACGTCGACGGCAAACCGCTGCGAATGATCGGCACCAATGCTGACATCAGCGAGCGAAAGCAAGCCGAAGAGAAGATTCAGACACTGGCCTTCTCCGACCCCTTGACCGGGCTGCCCAACCGCAGGTTGCTGATGGACCGACTTGAGCAGGCACAAGCTGCGGCTTCCCGTCACGGGCACCAGAACGCGCTGATGTTCATTGATCTGGACGATTTCAAGACCATTAACGACACGCTAGGACACGACAGAGGTGACGTGCTGCTCAAACAAATCGCTCAACGGCTGACCGCCTGTGTGCGCGAAGGCGACACGGTAGCGCGACTCGGTGGTGACGAATTTGTTGTATTGCTTCAGGAACTGAGCAGTGCCACAGAACAAGCAGCCGCGCAGGCCCATGTGGTGGGCACAAAGATCCTGAGCGCGCTGCTTGAACCCTACGAACTGGAAGGACACCGGCCCTACTGCACCGCCAGCATTGGCGTTACCCTCTTTGCCGGCAGGCAGCGCGAAGATTTGGAAGAACCCATCAAACGCGCGGAACTTGCCATGTACAAGGCAAAGAGCGCCGCACGCAACACGCTGCGTTTCTTCGAGCCCGACATGCGAACCGCGGTGGCGACCCGCGCCGCCATGGAGGCGGACCTGCGCGAAGCAGTTGCCAAGGGTCAGTTCATGCTCCACTATCAAGGCCAAGGCACAGGCGAAGACCAACTGATCGGCGTTGAGGCACTGGTGCGCTGGCAACATCCCCTGCGCGGACTGGTCTCACCAGCTGAGTTCATTCCCATTGCCGAGGCCAGTGGCCTGATCCTGCCGATCGGCCGCTGGGTCCTCAAGACAGCCTGCCAACAGTTGGCGATGTGGGCAAGCCGACCAGACCGGGCCGATCTAACCGTGGCAGTCAACGTCAGTGCCCGTCAGTTCAGGCAGAGCGACTTTGTCCAGGACGTCCTCTCCATCCTGCAAGCCACCGGCGCCAACGCACAGCGGCTCAAGCTAGAACTCACCGAGAGCATGCTGGTGGAAAATGTGGAGGACGTCATCACCAAGATGAATGCCCTCAAGGCCGTGGGCGTCGGTTTCTCGCTGGATGATTTCGGCACCGGCTACTCTTCCCTGAACTATCTCAAGCGCCTGCCACTGGATCAACTGAAAATTGACCAGAGTTTCATTAGAGAAATACTTACCGATCCAGATGATGCTGCGATTGCCAAGACGGTGATCGCGTTGGCCGACAGCCTTGGGCTGTCAGTCATTGCCGAGGGGGTCGAAACTGGGGCGCAACGGGAATTCCTTGCTACGCTGGGATGCAACAACTATCAGGGTTATCTGTTCAGCAAGCCACTGCCGATCCAGGAGTTTGAGGCATTTGCGCGTCGGGCCTGAGTCCGGTTCGATAGGCGCGTTCAAGTCGAATCGGGCGGCGAGAAAGCTGCCTGTGGCCGCCGAATCGCACGCTGTCGGACTGGCTTGCCATGCCTGCGCCAACCACGAGAACCAACTGGTCAAGCCGAGGGAATTCTTGTGCGCGCCGCGCTCATGGAACTCAAGCGCGGTAACTCTGCCAATGTTGCATTGCTTGGTGCTCCAGCCCGAACTCGGCGGCGCTTGTTCACCTCTTGGGTGATCTGCGCCAACAACCTTTCGGTCTCCGCTTGGGCTTGCTCCGACGTGGTGTCCTTCACGTCAAACAGGCGCATCAGCCCAGCCGCGGCAGCAATGCACACAGCAGGCAGCGACACGGCAATGATGGCTTGGGTGATGCTCATTTGTACACGCAACCTGGTTGGTCGAGACACCACAACCCGCTCTATGTGAATTGCGGCCTCAATGGCTTAACGGCAACTCAGCGGGAAAGCTTAATGGCTGGCTCCAGAAGACACTTTGCGGGCACACACCACAGTCGGCTGTCCGTTGCACTACTTCAACGCCGTAAAGAAGTAGTTCGGCTCGACCCGCAAAGTGCCATTCAACATGGTCGGCTTCGCGGTGATGGTGACCGATTGCGCTCAGTCGCAGCACATCTGAATGTCGGTTGACAATCTGTAGTCGCAAAGAGATCCTTGGTTTTCCTCTTCACGCCAGCGCAGCTTTCGCGACATAGCTGTACAACGGGATGCCAAACAGAATGTTCAAGGGAAATGTAATGCCCAGTGACAGACCGAAATAGAGCGACGGGTTCGCCTCAGGAACAGCATGCCGCATTACCGCAGGGACAGCGATGTAGGAGGCACTGGCTGCAAGTACCATGAGCAGAATGGCATCACCAGTGGGAATGTTCAACATGGCGCAAAGGCCCAGTGCCAGGCTGGCGTGCGCCAGGGGGCCAGCCACCGCATAAGCGAGCAACCAGGGCGACTTGCCCCTGACCTGCGGCAAACTGCGCGCGGTCAAGAGCCCCATGTCCAGCAGGAAGAATGCCAGCATGCCTTTGAAGAGGTCGCCAGAAAACGGCTGCATGGCCGCCTTGCCGGCATCTCCGCTGAGGATGCCGATGAGCATGGCCCCCAGCAGCAGCAGTTGCGCGCCGTCGGTAAAGGACTCGTGCAGAATCTTGCCAAACGGCACGCCGGCCCGTTGGGGCGGAAAACCCAGAGACAACACGGCGACCCCGCCGCCGGTCCCGGCAATCGCGCTTGCCTGCTTCTGCCGCAATGCGTTGGCAAACACAATGGCAAGAATGATGGCCGGCGACTCCATCAAAGCCATGGCAGCTGACATGTAGCCGCCAAACACCACCTGCTGGTTTTCCAGGGTCTGAACCGCGGTCACAAAGGTCACGGCGCTGACAGAGCCATAGGTTGCCGCCACTGCTGCCGCATCAAAGCCGGACAAGACCCTGTGCAGCACGCAATAGCCCAGCAGAGGCACAGCTACCGCCAGCACTACAGCACATCCCAGGCTGGTAGCCACCTGGTGGGTGAAACCGGAGTGGGCCAGCGCAAACCCGCCCTTCAGGCCCAGGGCCATCAAGAGGTACAAGGCCAGAAAGCGCGAAATGGGTTGGGGGATCTCCAGGTTTGATTTGACGGCGCCTGCTAGTACGCCGAAGATAAAAAAGAGAATTGCCGGGTCGAGCAGATTGTGCATGTTTGAGTTCCTTTGCACTGATGCTAGGCAATCACAGGCTTCTTGTAAAATCGATTTACAAATCATTTTGCATAGATAAAAACCTATGAATGTTTCCTTTCGTCAACTGCGGCTGGTGCTGGCACTGGCTGAAACCGGCAGTGTGAGCGGGGCAGCGCGCATGATGCATGTGACCCAGCCCACGGCCTCGATGCAGTTGAAGGATGTCGCCGACGCCATCGGTCTGCCGATTTACGAACTGGTGGCCCGCAGGGTGTACATGACGGAGGTCGGCAAGGATCTCGCCCAGACAGCGCGTGCAGTGGCTGCGGGATGGGATGGCTTTGAGCAGCGGGTTCAAGCCCTGAAGGGTTACACGCGGGGCAAGCTGCGTGTGGCGCTGGTAAGCACTGCCAAGTACTTTGTGCCACGCCTGTTGGGCAGCTTTTGCCAGCGCTATCCGGAGATCGACGTGTCGCTGGAAGTCCTGAACCGTGACGGTGTGGTGGCTCGTTTGCGCAATAACCAGGATGACCTCTACGTGATGTCCGTCCCGCCCGGGGACCTGGACCTGGTGGATGAGGTCTTTATGGCCAACCCCCTGGTCATGATCTGCGCCAGTGGCGACCCTCTGGCAAAACAAAAGACACTTTCGCTGGCCGACCTCTCAAGGCAGCGATTCATTCTGCGGGAAGATGGCTCAGGCACCCGTATGGCGGTGGACAACTGCTTCAAGAAGTTGAAGTTTCGCCCAAACCTGCGACTAGAGCTCGGAAGCAACGAGGCCATCAAAGAGTCCGTCGCCGGTGGCCTGGGCATTTCCGTGATCTCCAGCCACGCGTTGCATGGCAATGCCAAAGAGCACGGGGTATCGGTCTTGAATGTCGCGGGATTTCCGGTGGAATCCCATTGGCATGTTGTTCACCCAAAGGGCAAGAAGCTCTCACCCATTGCTTCCATTTTCAAGGCTCACCTACTGGCGAGCGCCTGAAAAATGGCGCTACTGCTCGCCGTTGGGCGACTGGCACCAATGACTGGTATGCGGATTGCAATTTGAACTTCTGTAGGTCAGCTGCGCTGCACTGTCGGTCTAGACTTTTCTCCAAACCAGTCATTGAAATCCCGCCTTGATGTATCAACCGAATACTTGTTGCTCAGGCTCCAGCCACCCAAATGCAAAACGGGAGCCGTAGCCCCCGTTTGGTCGTAAACGCGGTCGAATCAATCAGACCAAGTTGTTCTTGCGACGGCGCACTACCGCACCCATCACACCAAGTCCGGCCAGCAGCATCGCGTAGCTTTCGGGCTCGGGAACTGCTGCAACCACACCTGGAGAAATTGCACCAATAGCACCTGTAGAGCCGGCGTTAGGAGCACTGACACGCAAAACATCCGCAGCAAAGTACGCTGCAGTTTGCCCAGTCGACTGGTTTGCAAATTGAGAAATTGTGGCGTTCGCAACCGTGAAGTTCAGCGGATCAGCATAGCCGCCCTGCGAGCCACCCGCAGGGCAATTCTGGGTGCAGATAATTCCATAGTCAAATTGGCCGAAAGGCGAATCGTTGGCGGGGTGTGCAACACCAAAAGTCGCACCGAGTCCGTTAGCGAAAGAAATGTTGCTGATGTTGTTGGCACTGGCACCACTCCAGTTGAAAGCGAATATGGAGTGCGAATTGAGATTGCCGGTAGTAATAAAGTTCAGATCGCTGCTCAACGCAACATTAACCAATACATCGTTAGCGCTCTGGGTCAGCGTGACCGTTCCATACGGGTCTGCGCCAAACTGGCTAACGGCAGTGTTGTTCAGGGAGTAGGTCGCCGTCTGCGCCGCAGCGAAGCCAGTCAGTCCTAAAGCGACCAATGCAGTCGAAAAAATGCGAAAAAATCTCATACTTACTCCTTAAGAGATAGGCAATTTCGATTAGGGGAAACCCCTGGATAGGGGGTTTCAGGACCCGCGAATGTACATGAAAAGACTAAAGCTCACCGACGTTGGGCCTTTCTGATCTATAAGAACGCTCACCCAAGGCAGGAACAAGAAGTGTTCTTCACAATGGGTGAGCAATTTACCTAGCGGCTAATCCGTCCAATGAAAGTTAGTCGCCAGTCTCAGAGATGTCACACGGTTTGCCCATAGGACGTAGCTACTCTTCTTACAAGTAGTTTTGCCCCGCAAGAAATCGAGTCAAGGTAGTAGATAAGTGCCAGTCAGCGGTTTGCGTGGCGACTCACTGGTAACACTGCGAAACGGAAAAGGTCATTTGCCGCATTGCTGTTGGCATCTCGCCAAAAAAAACCCCGGCACAAGGTCCGGGGTGGTAAGCCTATTTGCTGTCACACATCAAGGCCCCGCTCAGGGAGGAAAAGCGGGGAACGCTTTCGCGCTCAGGTGCAATATAGCATCACTTAGGCGGCGTAATCATTGAGATTTATTAAGCGCCAATACCCAGGCTCGGTAGCCAGCGGGCTAAGACCGTATTCGCTACGCGGTCAGTCAGTTCTGCGCCAGCGCTTCCATCAGTTC
>CAIYMN010000299.1 GCA_903927295.1 uncultured beta proteobacterium
GTGCACCAGACTCACTTTTGGAGTTCTTGAAAACCCTTTGAATTATGCAGACCAAATGAGCATGCCGAGCGCCCGTTCTCAATGGCATCGGCAGGCTCAAGCGCAGCGATATTCATAACTGGGTGCTATGCATAAGGGCACTTATGGATAGCTATTCATAAGTGCCCATTCCTGCCAGTGGCGCAATGGAGACCCAGTCATTCGCAGGCGCCCTCCGGAAATCAAAAGCTGACCTTTAATTTGCGGATTCCATTTCCTTGACGTGGCGGGCTCTTGTGCAGCGTTACCAACCCCTCGTCAACGACACGTGGCTGGATAGCCAATTTCAAGTTTTGCACTTTTTGCCTAGCCGCCCACCAATGGAGTCTTCTCAATATCAAGGTCGCGATTCGTGCTTGCTGACTGCCGATCCATCGACAACTCAAGCCATAGAATGATCAATCCGCTCGACACGCAGTTCGCAAGGGCCTTGCGAATGCCCTGCTCCCGCGCTTCAGCGGGTACTGCGCCACTGGTGGCCAGCGAGCCGCCTGTCTTGTTGTTGCGGATTTCTCCAACTAGGAAAAGCGGATACACCCAGTCCGGTCCTGTTCCAGAACATGCTGTAAGCGCAACGCTCAGACAGGCTGGGTTATACGACAATCAGTTTGCAACTGCGGTGACACCAGTGACTGCTACTCTGCCTTTTACTATATTAAGGGAATTTTTTAGGTTATTGGCCGCGGCATCGAGCGCCGCAGAGCTTGCACTCCCACTCGGGAGGGGTAGCAACTTGACTCCAAAGCCACTCTTTGTGACAACTTCTGAGGGATCCAAAAGGGATTGCAAGTGCGGAATGACAGAATTCTGAAAGCAGCTGGTTTGCAAAGTCGCAGGGTAATTATCTATCGCTCGGGGACGGATATACAGCTTGGTGAAGCCGTCGGAGCACCCCCCAGTGGCCAACAAGGGTACCCGACCAGACTGCGATTGCGTGAACGGCAGGGGGTCGGCCTGAGTGCCTGCATGCGCAAATACTTGCGAAGTGAGTCCCAAACTTATGATTGCTGCGATAGTGGGTACAAGTATTGCTCTACTCATCAATGTCTCCTAGGTTAATAAGAATTGACTTCAACTGCAGATGCGCCGCGGCTCCAGCACGCCAAATCAACCTCGGCGCGACGCCGACAACTGCAGGAGAAACGGTCTAGCCATGTAGCAGATTTATATTGAGAATATCAACAGCCAGTGCAGCTTTGCGACGTCTCACGCCAGTCATGCCAGTCATCCTAACGATGGCAATTTTCGCAAGAATCTTTTAGCCACATCAACGCAATGGTTATCCGAGCATTTCGTCTGGCACAGGGGTGGTTCGCGTGCACTGGACAGCATTGCCTGGGTCCGCTTTTGAGCGATCATTTCGCAAAGTTGTACGCCCGCTAAGTGTCTGTTCTTGACGGTGGTGACCCGCAAAGTGCCCATTTCCAGGAACCTCGAATCTTGGCCCACTATGGAAAACAGGTCAAACGCTGCCAGTTGTTCGTTGCTCAGAATTACGGCTAGCCTCGAGAGGCTGAACGTAGCTCATGTCACTGGTCATGACATGCCCCAAGGTAAACGCCAGAACAAACTGCATCACCGACCAGTTAGGCGACAACACTGAGCCTCCGGGGGAATCATCATCGTCGGCGAGGGTTTTGAAGTGTTCGCGCATCGCCTGCAATTCCTTAAGCATGCTCCGATGTTCTGCCACATGTCGCTTAAGATCGCCGTATCCGATCCCACCGAGGAGTCGTTCCTCGTAGAGGAAATGAGCACGAAGAAGCGCAAACAGCCTGTCGGTGGACATTCGCAGTTCTCCAACCCGTACACCATCGCGCCAGCTTTCGTAAATCTCCGCCCCAAAGTCATATATTTCCTTGTGCTGGGCATCGATTTCAGGATGGCCAACCGAGAGGTGATCTCCCCACTTGATCAGGTGATTGATGGATTGGTCTTGCATCTGGGTTCGACCGACAACTTCTTCGTTCGTACTGGACATGATGGGCTCTCCGATTTTGAATTTGCGATTTCCAATGTTCTTGCCACCGGGGCGTGACCTACATGCCATAAGGCCACGGTTCTCCAATCTTATCCGCAGAAAGATCGACGACGCCTGTGCCAGGACACGACCGCCAGTGGGTCCTCAGTTCGACCAAATCATCGCTGCATTTCCGACCTCCAGGGCCATGGTTGAACGCAGGCGGAGCCTCACGTCCGCCTGGTAATGCGCGCTCCCAAGCCAAGCAGCTTTTCTTCAACGCGCTCATAGCCGCGCTCGATCATGTTGGCGTTTTGCACGGTGGATGTGCCACTGGCGCACAGCGCTGCCCCCAGCAATGCCATGCCGGCACGGATGTCGGGCGAACTCAAGGTGGTGGCGCGCAGCTTGGCGCGGCCACTGATGACAACCCGGTGCGGGTCGCAGACCACAGCGCGCGCGCCCATGGCGATCAACCGGTCCACGAAGTACAGGCGCGACTCGAACATCTTCTCGAAAAAGAGTACATTGCCCTCGACCTGGGTTGCCAGCGTGATCATGCAACTCATCTGGTCGGTGGCGAACTGCGGCCAGGGGCCGTCGTCGATCACCGGCATGGAGCCGTCGTAATCCGGGGTGATGCGCATCTCCTGCTGACCCGGCAAAAAGATGTGGTCCTTGTAAAGCTCGATCTTCACGCCCAGCGTGGCAAAGACGCGCCGACACATCCAGTAGGAATGCAGGTCGGTTCCCTCGACCCTGATCTCGCCACCGGTGGCTGCGGCCAGCGCCAGGTAGGAGGCGGCCTCGATATGGTCGTGGCAAACCTGGTGCGTGGTGCCGCTGAGCGACGAGACGCCTTCAATACTTAGCTGATTCGTGCCGATGCCGCTGATTTTGGCGCCCATCGAGTTGAGCATGTGCGCGAGGTCCTGCACATGCGGTTCACCCGCTGCATTGCGAATCAGGGTCTGGCCGGCGCTGACCACGGCGGCCATCAGGATATGCTCTGTGCCGGTTACCGAGGGTTCGTCGAAAAACATCTCGGCGCCGGCAAAGGGGTGTGGCAGCCAGAAGTCATAAGCATCGTCCAGTGTCATGCTGGCGCCGAGCTTTTGCAGACCGTAAAAGTGAGTGTCGAGACGGCGCCGGCCGATCACATCACCACCGGGCGGGAACAGTCTGGCCTTGCCACAACGATGCAGCAAGGGCGCGACACACAGAATCGAGGTGCGTACCTTGTTGCAGAGTTCGCGCCCGATTTCACTGGTTTTGAGTTGTGCCACATGAATGCTGACGCGCTCGCCGCTGCGCTCAACCTGGCCCCCGAGTTCGGTGATGACCTCCAGCATGTGGCGCACGTCGACGATGTCGGGCACATTGTCCAGAATCACCTCCTGATCGGTCAGGATGCAGGCGGCGATCATGGGCAGAATGGCGTTCTTGTTGCCCGATGCGCGGACCGTGCCGCGCAGAGGCACACCGCCTTCGATTTCAAATATGGACATGGTGCGGCAATTTTGCCATGGGAAGTCTTCGATTCATGTTACAAAGCCTCAACCCGCGAAACTCTGAGCTCAATGATTGGCTATGGTACTTAACTACATCTGGACCGGTTTCTTCCTGATTGGCTTTGTTGCGGCCTTGGGCCAGTGGCTCTTTCTGGGTGATGTAGAAGTCTTCAAGCGCATTGTGGATGGCACGTTCGAGTCGGCCAAGGTGGCGGTGATGGACATCGCATTGCCGCTGGCCGGCGTCATGACGCTCTGGCTGGGTGTCATGAAGATCGGCGAGAAGGCCGGCGCGATTGACTTCATTGCCAAAATCATCGCGCCGTTTTTTGAGCGCATCTTTCCCGGCGTGCCGAAGAACCATCCGGCCAATGGGCATATGGTGATGAACTTTTCGGCCAATCTACTGGGTCTGGACAATGCCGCCACGCCCTTTGGACTGAAGGCAATGGAAAGTCTGCAAACACTCAACCCTCATCCGGAGGAAGCCACCGACGCGCAGATCATGTTTCTGGTCCTGCACACCTCGGGGCTGACCCTGATTCCGTTGGCCATCATGGCGCAACGCGCTGTGTTGGGTGCGCAGGATCCCTCCGACATTTTCATCCCCTGCATGATTGCGACCTATGTGGCGACCGTGGTGGGACTGATCGGCGTGGCCATCCGCCAGCGCATCAACCTGTTGCAGCCGGTGGTACTGGGTTGGCTGGGTGGCATCAGCGCTTTCATCATCGGCCTGGTCTGGACCATGAGCCAGCACATGAACCGCTCTGAGATTGAGGTGTTTTCCAAGCTCAGCAGCAATCTGTTGCTGTTCTCCATCATCGTGGCCTTTATGGTGGGCGCCATGCGCCGGCGCGTCAACGTTTACGAGGCATTCATCGAAGGCGCCAAAGGCGGCATCCAGACTTCGCTGACCATCATTCCCTATCTGGTGGGGATGCTGGTGGCGATTGGCGTCATGCGAAATTCAGGCGTTATGAACCTGATCGTCTCCGCCTTTGGCTGGGTCTTCACCCAACTCGGTGTGAATACCGATTTTGTCCCCGCGCTGCCGACCGCGCTGATGAAACCTCTGAGTGGCAGTGGTTCGCGCGCCATGATGGTGGATGCCATGAAAGTCTATGGAGCCGATTCCTTTGTGGGTCGACTCGCCTGCATTTTTCAGGGCTCGGCCGATACGACGTTCTACATTGTTGCCCTGTATTTCGGCTCGGTTGGCATTCGCAAGACGCGCTATTCGATTCCCATGGGGCTGCTGGCCGATCTGGCTGGTGTGGTGGCTGCCATCTTTGTCGCCTACCTGTTTTTTCACGCTTGAGGGAGCGGGAGTCGCTGAGGCAGGTGTCATGCCGGACTCGATCCGGCATCCAGCGCCAAGCCACCCCTGGATTGCGGGTCAAGCCCGCAATGACAAACTCTTGGCCGCAACGACAAGCAGGAGGAAAGCCGACGCTTTTGCAATTTCGATCTCCCAAAGTACGGGTCTTCA
>CAIYMN010000300.1 GCA_903927295.1 uncultured beta proteobacterium
CGAGCGTAAGTCTCCAGGCCAACGACACCGATCTTTTGCAGCCCCAGTCGCTGTGAAGCGCTCAGCACAGCGGCCAGCGTGTCGTACTTGGCGAGTGGATGGGACCGGATGTGAATCTCTGGTTGCACAGCCAGTTGCGCCGCCGCCTGCAGGCGCTGCTCGAGATGGGCGCGATCCACCAGCGGCTCGTCGTCCCACAGGAGTTGGTTCTGCGCCGTGACCTCGATCTTCACTACGACGGGCTCGGCGCTGAGCGGTGGCGGCAGACCGGCAGGCATTTCCATGTTGACCGAATGCAACTGGATCGGGATGGTGATGATGAACATCACCAGCAGCACCAGGAGCACATCAATCAGCGGCGTGATGTTCATGCCCGAACTGAGCTCGGGCTCGGGGGCATCGAGCGCCTCGTCAAAGTCAATGGCCATGTTGCGTTGGCTCGGTAACAAAACCAATGTGCGCAATGCCGGCTTGCTGGCACGCATACAGAACCCTTGCCACGGCCTCAAAGTCGGCGCGCGCGTCGCCCCGGATATGGACCGCTGGCTGCGGCGTCTGGCTGGCGATCTGTTTGAGTCTTTCCTGCAGACTCTGCGGATCGTTCAGACGTGCGTCAAACCAGTAACTTTGGCCCGCTGCGTCAATCGAGATCAGCACCGTCTCCGGCTGACTCTGACGCAGCTGATTCGCCTGTTGCGGCAAGCGCACTGCCACGGAGGTGTTGATGACCGGAATCGTGATCAGGAAGATGATCAACAGCACCAGCATGACGTCAACCAGTGGCGTCGTGTTGATCTCTGACAGGTCAGCATCGTCCTGCACTTCGTCCTTGAAGCTGATGGCCACTGATCAACCCTCCCGGCGTGTGCTGGCTTGCTGTTCTTTCCTGTCCATCTCCACCAGCAGTTGGGTGTGCAACTCGGAGCTGAAACTCTTGACTGCGTGCAGGGTCACGCGGTTACGCCGCACCAGCGCGTTGTAGCCCAGCACCGCTGGCACCGCCACGGCCAGACCCAGAGCCGTCATGATCAATGCCTCACCGACCGGGCCGGCCACTTTGTCTATCGATGCCTGACCTGAAACACCAATCGTGACCAGCGCGTTGTAGATGCCCCAGACCGTGCCAAACAGACCGACGAAGGGCGCCGTAGCGCCTACCGTTGCCAGGATCGACAGACCTTCCTGACTGCGCATCTGCAGAGTGGAGACCGATTGCACGATATCCTGGCTCAACCAGTTGCCAAGCTCGACCTGGCCGGCCAGACTGGCATGGCGCCGCCGCGCGGCCAATGCCGACATCACCATGAAGCGAAACGGACTCTGTGCGCCCATCGCTTCGCTGCGCTGTTGCAGCGTCTCGTTGCGTGTGAAGCTGCTGTTGGCCGCCTGCAGTTGCGTATTGAGCTGGCGCTGCGCGAGCCACTTGGCAACGATGAAATACCAGCTCAGCACAGACATGAAGGCCAGCAGCAGCAATGTTGCCCTGGCAACCCAATCCCCCTGCGCCCAGACCGAGCGCAGGCCGTAGGGATTGCTCACCGCTTCGACTGCCGGAGCCAGTATCGCGGCAGCGCCGGATTGCGCCTGCGCCAAGGAGCTGACCAACAGGAGCAGCGAAAAGACTAACCAGTGCGAGCTGCGAGTTGAAGCGTGATTGGTACTTGACATGATGGTTTCCTGAAAAATTTCGACTGACTATTTGCACTTGTCCATCGCAGCGGCGATCGGGATCGCGATAGCGCTGAGCAGACTGCCTGCGGCATTCGGACCAATGCAATTGGGCTTGGCTGCATCGGCCATGGCTTCACCCAGACGGTTACGCTGGCCGCCACCATTGAGCTGCTCGTTGGCCATTTCCGCCAGACTGCGCTGGCGCGGTGCATTCTTCATGCTGTAAGGATAAAGGTTCAGAGGCGCTGATGTTCCAGTGGGTGCAGCTGGGGCAGTTGGCGCAGATCTGCCGGGTGCTTGCGGCGCCGCAGAACCCGGCACGCTTTCCACCGGCGTGATGGCTGCCGGCCGCGCCGGTGCCAGGGTCGCAGCGGGTGCGAGAGCTGGGGCAGGCGCAGGAGCGGGTGCGGGTGCGGGTGCGGGTGCGGGTGCAGGAGTGGGACTGGGACTGGGGGCAGGAACTGGCGTTGGTGCCGGCGTTGGTGCCGGCGTTGGTTCGGGCAACGGAACCGGCACTGGGGTCGGCACAGGAACGGGGACCGGCGCGGGTTCAGGTCGGACTTCGATGGGCGCCAGCGGTACTGCCACCGGCTCAGGCCTGGCAAGAACGGGCGCGGCTTGCAGCATCGGCGCGGGTGGTTCCAGCGGTGCACGTTCCGCCCTGGTTGGCGTCGGCGCTGGCGTTGGCGTAGGTGCAGGCAGCGGTGCTGGTGGCGGTAACACCGGCTGAAGCTTCAACTCCACCGGCTTCTCGGGCGGCAGTTCGATCGCTTTGGGCTGGATCACCGCAGGCAAGCGCGGCGCCATCTCCGTCACTGCCTTCAGCCTGGGCTCCGGCAGGGGCAGCGGCGGAATGATTGGCTTGTTCGCTTGTTCCGGTCGCACCGTGATCGGTGCCAGATACTGGACTACCGATCGCACCGACTGCACCATGGGCGCTGACTGCAGCGCCAGCCACAGCAAGGCCAGGTGCATGACCCCGGTGGTCAGCAGAGCCGTCCTGGAAATCGGTGCTGCCGCACTCATGCAGAGAGCAACTCTCCAAAGCGCCGCAGGTCAACATTGCCGCCGCTGATGATGACGCCGACACGTTTGCCGGCCAGTTGCAATCCAGCGTGGCAGGCAGCGGCAAAACCCAGACAGCCGGTCGGCTCCACCAACATTTTCATGCGCTCGCCAAAGAAGCGCATGGCCTCGACAAGTTGGGCGTCGCTGGCAGTCAGCACGTCATTGACGTCGCGCCGGATGACAGCAAAAGTGTACTGTCCCAGGTGCTGCGTCTGTGCGCCGTCGGCAATCGTGTGCGGGGTCTCGATGTGCACGATGGCACCCGATCGAAACGACTGCTGGCCGTCGTTGCCGGCAAGTGGCTCGACACCATAAACCTGGCATTCAGGTGATAGCGCACGCGCTGCGAGGGCAGAGCCGGCAAGCAGCCCGCCGCCGCCGAGCGGCACCAGAAGAACATCGAGCGCACCGACTTCGTCCAACAGTTCCTTGGCGGCCGTGCCCTGCCCGGCAATGACATCGGTATGGTCATAGGGCGGGATCAAGGTCAGGCCGCGTTGCTCTGCCAACTCCCTGGTCATGGCCTCGCGGTCGCACTTGTAGCGATCAAACAGAATCACCTCTGCACCGTAGCCTCGCGTTGCCTCGATCTTGCTCGGTGGCGCGTCCAGCGGCATCAGAATGGTGGCGGGTATGCCGAGCAGTCGCGCCGACAAGGCAATCGCTTGCGCATGGTTGCCCGACGAGAAGCTGATGACGCCGGCCTGACGCTGTGCGGCGCTGAAACTGGACAGCGCATTGAAAGCGCCGCGAAACTTGAAAGCACCCATGCGCTGAAAGTTTTCGCATTTGAAGAATACACTGGCACCAAGTCGCTCGTCCGCCGTGCGCGATCGCCATACCGGCGTGCGGTGAGCGTGGCCCTGGAGTCGCGCGGCAGCCGCGGTCACGTCCTGGTAGGTCGGCAAAGTCAACATGGCAACAATTCCATTCAAGTCAAAGATGTCGTTCAAGGCAACAGGCTCAGTGTATCCAGAGTTGCTAAAGACCTTCTCATGGCAGGAGCTGCGCCATCACCCCTGGCGCAACGCCGCTGCGGTGCTGGCAGTAGCACTCGGTGTGGCGCTGGCATTTTCGGTGCACCTGATCAACGCCTCGGCGCTGGCCGAATTCTCGCAGGCCGTGCGCGCGGTCGGTGGACAGCCTGATCTGGAACTGCGCGCCGTGCAGGGCGGCTTCGACGAAGCGCTTTATGCCCGCGTCGCGCAGTTGCCAGAGGTGGCCGTTGCCTCGCCCGTCCTTGAAGCCAACAGCTACGCCCTGAGCGACCAGGGCGAGCGTGTGCCGCTACGCATCGTCGGCGTTGACGCACTGCTGGTGGCCAGCGTGGCGCCAGCCTTGATGCCACAGCCCAGGGACCGTGCACATCGGCTGCTCCTGTTCTCGCCCGGTCTTGTTTATTTGAACCCCAGCGCGCGTCTCCGCTTCACCGGTGACACACTGCAACTGCAGAGCGCTCTGCAACTCAAACGCGTCAGCGTGGCTGGCAGTGTCAGCGCCCCGGGCGGTCCGCTGGCACTGATGGACATCGGCGCAGCGCAGGAACTCCTTGGCAAACAGGGACAGTTGTCACGCATCGATCTGCGTCTTCAGAGCGGCGTTGATCGCAATGAGTTTGTCGGCAGCTTGCGTAGCAGGCCGGACTGGCCAGCCAACGTCACCCTGACCGAGCCGGGTGACGCGCTGGCTCAGGTCAGTAACATGTCGCGCGCCTACCGCGTCAACCTCAGCGTGCTGGCGCTGGTGGCTCTGTTTACCGGTGCATTCCTGGTGTTCTCGGTCCTGTCGCTCAGCGTTGCCAAGCGTTCTCAACAATTCGCTTTGCTCGGCGTGCTGGGTCTGAGCGCGCGCGGCCGGCTCTCACTGGTATTGTGGGAATCATTGGCGCTGGGCTTGCTCGGTAGCGCCACCGGCATCGCGCTCGGTAGCGCGCTGGCGGCGCTCGCGCTGCGTCTGCTGGGCGGCGACCTCGGAGGCGGCTACTTTGCCGGTGCAGCGCCGACACTGCAGTGGGACCTTGCGGCAGCCCTGCTCTACGGCGGCCTGGGCACCTTCGTCTCGCTGCTTGGTGGCTGGTGGCCGGCGCGCCAGGCACAGCGCCTGGCACCGGCCCTGGCGCTCAAAGGTCTGGGCGCGGACCTGATGACGCAGCGCAGTCACCGGTTCAGCATCCTGTTGCTCATCGGCAGCGCCCTGCTGGCAAGCGCTCCACCGGTCTTTGACTTGCCATTGGCGGCCTACCTGTCGATCGGTTTGCTGCTGCTGGGCGGCATCACAGCTCTGCCCTGGTTGATCGGTGTCCTGCTCGATCAGTTGGCGCCGCGGCTGAGCCGCCACGCACTGGCGCTGCTTGCGATCGAACGGGCGCGGCGTGTGCGCGAGAGCGCGGCGGTGGCAGTCAGCGCAGTGGTCGCTTCTCTCAGTCTGGCAGTGGCTCTTACGGTGATGGTGGCGAGCTTTCGTGGTTCCATGATTCACTGGCTGGACCAGGTGCTGCCGGCCGATCTGTACCTGCGCAGTGCCCGCAATCTGAGCGCTGGCGATACGGTTTACTTCCACCCCGAATTTGTTCAGGCCGCTGGCAAGCTGCCCGGTGTGCAGGGCCTGCAGGCACAGCGTCTGGTCCTGCTGCTGCTCAGTCCGGACCGACCGGCAGTGGCGCTGATGGCGCGTGAGCTGAGTGACCCCGGGCACGATCTTCCCATGGTCAGTGAGCCGCTTCCGGTGCCTGGCGGCTCCGTTGGCATTTACGTCAGTGAGGCCATGATCGATCTGCACGGTGCCCGCGTCGGCGCACTGTTTGCGCCGCTTGCGGCAGCCTTCAAGACCCTGACGCCGAACGGTCAATCCGAGGGCAGGTCGTTCTTTGTCGCTGGTGTCTGGCGCGACTATGCGCACCAGGGCGGCGCCATTGCGATCGACAAGCGAGCTTTCGAACAGCTCAGCGGCGACCGGCGCGCCAATGACATAGCGCTATGGCTCGACGAAAAGACTGACCCCGCAGCAGTACAGGAGGCGCTGCGCCGCTTGGCGGATTCGGCGGATCCCGGTGCCGGAGCGCTGCTTGAATTTGGCACAACGCGACAGATTCGTGCCACGTCGTTGAAAATTTTTGACCGCAGCTTTGCGGTCACCTACTGGCTGCAGGCGGTGGCCATCGGCATTGGCTTGTTTGGAATAGCCGCCAGCTTCAGTGCCCAGGTGCTGGCACGGCGCAAGGAGTTTGGCCTGCTGGCTCATCTTGGGTTGACACGACGCCAGATCCTGGCGGTCGTGGCTTTCGAGGGCGCCGCCTGGACTGCTTTGGGCGCCATCGCAGGGTTGGCATTGGGCCTGGCCGTGGCGCTGGTGCTGGTACACGTTGTGAACCCGCAGAGCTTTCACTGGACCATGGATCTGGTTCTGCCGTGGAGCCGCTTGCTGGCGCTTTGCCTTGCCGTGATAGCTGCCGGCACTTTGACAGCCTGGTTGGCGGGCCAGGCAGCGGCTGGCAAGGACGCTGTGCTGGCGGTGAAGGAGGACTGGTGATCGTCGCGCACTTGCAACACCATCACCAGAAAACCTGACCAGCCTGCGGGGATTTCCAATCATCGGGTAAAATGCGGCCCTTTTTGTTGCATTTTGTAACCGAAATTCATGCCCAATGAATTTTCAGGAGACTCGCCATGAACGTTAAGCAAACCCTCACTATTGCCGCCTTGACCCTTGCCGCCGCCGGCACCGCATTCGCAGGGGATACACACAACCAAAGGGGCCAACTGACGCTGACCGAGGACACTCCCGGCCACTTGACTGGCTCGGTAAATATCAAGCCTTTGGCGGATGGTACCTTCGACGACTACTTTTACTTTCTCACGGGGGACATGAAATCGGTCAGTACTGATATCACCAACAATAAGGATCTGGCACACAACAAGGACATCACGTGGCTGAATTCATCGTTGTCTGATGGTGAGACGATTCATAGTTTTTCGGGCACGGGCACCACTCAGCATAGCGAGATTTCGGGTGGCAACAGCAGTTACTTCCTGCTGCACCTGCAGGGTCACGTTGACACTGGACACACGGGCGACTACTCGGTGCAGGTCACAGCCGTTCCAGAACCGGAAACAATTGCCATGCTGCTGGCAGGTTTGGGCGTCGTCGGCTGGGCCAGCCGTCGCCGCGCAGCGCGCTTGACTTTGCCTGCTTAAGTTCCCATCTCCGCGAGGAAAAAAAGGGCGCCAGCAGGGCGCCCTTTTTTACAACAATTCCGTCAGCCGGGTCGGCTCCGAGTTGGACAGTTCCAACTGCGATGACACTTTCCTTGAAAGCCGGCTAACGTCGCAAGGCTTTCGCAGAGAACCACTGTCCAGCCGCAAAACTCAAGCCCAGCGCCACGATCAGCGCAGCGCCCAGCACGACTTCCTTGCCCTGGTACCACAGCGCAACATCAACATGCAGCCAGCGCAGCAGGCCAAGAGCGGCCACGCCCAGGCTGATCATTGCAACCATCACACCCATGACCCGGGAGACAACGCGGGCGCGCTGATCGGCGCGACGTAGCAAACGGGCGATCCACAAGCCGTTGATGCCATCCATCAGCAGCATGCCGCAGGTAAACGCCAGACCCAGCACCAGCGCGTGCATGATCCCGCCATGCCGGCTGGCGGTCACGGCAAACAGCGCTGCCTGACTCATGGTGTCAAAGGAAAGTGCAAAAAGTGCCCCGACGGCGGCAATGGCCAAAGGATGGGACGCCGATTGCAGATGCACCAGCAATCCGGCTTTGAGGCCCACTGGTGCCACGATGGCATCCGGCGCAGCGCTAAAAACCGCACGCAAATTGAGCAAACCCAGCAGCGTCAGGAAGCTGATGGATATCCAGGTTCCGACATCTTCCATCCAGGGCGGCACCTGCCACTGGCTGGACGCCATGCCGACGCCCAGCGCGATCAGCATCACGATGCTGCCGTGACCCAGCGAGAACAACGAGCCACACCAGCGTGCGCGCGCCGGCGCCTGGCGCAGGTTGTAACGCGTCAGACCGTCTATCGTGGCCAGATGGTCGGGATCAAGTCCGTGTTTGGCACCAAACACGAACACCAGAGCCAGCAGGGCAATCCAGTCATTGGGAAGTTCCATGAGCCCCCACCATACAAGAACCGTGCCGCTCGCGCAACAAGATCAGCTACCAATCAAACAGCGCTCGGCTCCTTATCGGATGACTTGCAGAATCCGCCACAACTGGTTAGTTTGCCGGTTATTATCTAACCGCTCGAACCCACAGTGCTGCATTGCAGCAGCGGCGCACCCTAGGCAGACACTGGCATTCAGGGCAGTTCGTCACGGCGCAGCATGCTGGCGCACTACTTGCTTTTGTTGCTCTCATCAGACTCTACCGAGGTCTGGCTCCAGGAGACAACATGGGCGAAATGAACGACATTTTCAAGCTAGGTCGTCAGGCCTTGCAAGGCATCGAACAACGTCTTGGCATGTCCCGACGTGACTACCTGCAGTTCTGCGCTACGCTGGCCGTCACGATGGGCCTGCCCAAGGGCGCGGATGCTGCGGTCGCCAAGGCGATTGAGTCGGCCAAACGCCCTTCCGTCATCTGGTTGCACTTTCAGGAGTGCACGGGCTGCACCGAATCCCTGCTTCGCGCCGAGCATCCGACACTGGAAAAACTGATCCTGGATGTCATTTCACTGGATTACCACGAAACCTTGATGGCTGCGGCCGGACATCAGGCCGAAGCGGCACGCAAAGACGCGATGAAAGCAAACAAGGGCAAATATGTCCTGGTGATCGAAGGCGCGATTCCGGTCAAGGAAAACGGCATTTACTGCAAGATCGGCGGTCACACTGCCATCGACCTGCTCAAGGAATGCGCTGCCGACGCTGCCGCGGTGATTGCGATTGGCTCCTGCGCGTCCTGGGGCGGCATGCCGTCAACCGGGCCTAACCCGTCCGGGGCATCAAGCGTGGCCGAAGTACTGGGCAAGGCAGTGGTCACGATACCAGGTTGCCCGCCCAATCCCTACAACTTCCTTGCCGCGGTAGTTCACTTTCTCACCTTTGGCAAATTGCCCGACGTCGACAAACTGGGGCGCCCCAAATTTGCCTATTCAAGACTGGTTCACGAGAACTGCGAGCGCCGCGCCCACTTCGATGCCGGCCGTTTTGCGATCGAGTTCGGTGACGCCGGCCATCGTCAGGGATATTGCCTCTACAAACTGGGTTGCAAGGGACCAGAGACTTACGCCAATTGCCCCACTCTTGGTTTTGGCGATGCCGGCGAGAACAACTGGCCGGTCGGCTGCGGTCACCCCTGCATCGGCTGCACCGAGAAAGGCGTTGGATTTGCCAAGCCGATCCATCAGGTCGCGACCATGAAGAATGTGGCGCCACCGCTTCAATATGCGCGCATTGTTGAAGAGCAGGGTAAGGGTGCCTCCTTCGCCTCTGCCGCTGCACTCGCTGCGCTGGCCGGTGCAGCAGCCGGTGCTGCCGTGATGCTGACGCGCAACCTTGGTCTCTCGCACGCGGCCGAAGAGGCAGAGCGGGCCAAATCCGAAGGCAAGCCACAAGACAAGGCGCGGGAGTAAACATGGACTCCCGCCGCGATTTCCTCAAAGGGGTTCTCGCAAGCAGTGCTGCCATCACAGCGGCCACTGTTGCGCCACCCGCTTGCGCCCGGGAGACCCTGAGCGTCCCGACCGGCGCGCTCGGACTCCTGTACGACGCCACACTCTGCGTTGGCTGCAAGGCCTGCGTTGCCGCTTGCAAGGAAGTCAACAACAACCCGCCAGAGTTTTCCACCGAAGATCATCTGTGGGACACGCCGCTTGACACTTCCGGCTACACCTTCAACCTGATCAAGATGTACCGCAACGGCTCGATGGAGACCAAAGACGCCGAGGTCAACGGCTACGCCTTCATGAAGACCTCGTGCATGCACTGCGCTGACCCCTCCTGCGTCTCGGCATGCCCGGTGTCGGCCATGACCAAGGACCCGGTCACCGGCATCGTGGCGTACGAACCCAGCGCCTGTGTTGGTTGCCGCTATTGCGTGGTGGCCTGCCCGTTCGGCATTCCGAAATACCAGTACGACTCGCCTACCGGAAAGATCGGCAAGTGCGAATTGTGCCGCCATCGGACCAAGGACGGTCACTATTCAGCCTGCGCTGAAGTCTGCCCGACTGGCGCCACCCTGGCGGGCAAGACCAGCGACCTGCTGCTTGAAGCCAAGCGTCGACTGGCCCTCAAACCCGGCAGCGTCACACGTTACCCACGCGGCAGGTTGGGCGGGCCGGACCAGAGCTACGAGGGGCCGGTTGGCAAGTACCTGCAACACGTGTACGGTGAGAAGGAATATGGCGGCACGCAGGTGCTGAAACTCTCCAGCGTCAATTTCGCCAAGGTCGGCATGCCCGATCTGCCGCCCAAGTCATCGGCCGCCACGTCCGAGACCATCCAGCACTCGCTTTACGGCGGCCTGATCATGCCGATCGCGGTACTGGGTGCCTTGAGTTTCATCGCCAAGAAGAACGTCCACGATGAAGACGATTCAGACGGCAGCGGAACGGGGGAGAAATGACCATGGCACAGCATCAACACACAAGTCCTGCGCCGGTCGGCGGCAGCCTGATCAACGCCGCCACCCTGGTCTGTGGCGTGCTCATCGCCGTCATGGCAGCCATTCTTCTGGTGCGCTTCGTCTTTGGTCTGGGAGCGGTCACCAACGTCAACGACGGCTATTCCTGGGGCATCTGGGTCGTCGTCGATGTGATGATCGGCTCGGCGCTGGCCTGCGGCGGATTCTCGGTCGCCTTGCTGGTCTACATTTTCAACAAGGGCGACTACCACCCGCTGATCCGCCCTGCCTTGCTGGCAAGTCTGTTTGGCTACACGCTGGCCGGCGGCGGCATCTTTTTTGACCTCGGTCGATGGTGGAATTTTTGGCACATCTTCTGGCCCGGCTACGTGAATGCCAATTCCGTCATGTTCGAGGTAGCGGCGTGCGTCACGGCCTACATCATGGTGATGTGGATTGAATTTTCACCGGTCTTCCTGGAGAAACTGGGCCTTCACGATGCCAAGAAGAAACTGACCAAAGGGCTGTTCTTCTTTATCGCTTTGGGTATGGTGCTGCCGATGATGCACCAGGCCTCGCTCGGCACCATGCTGGTGGTGATGGGGGGACAGGTCAACCCGCTCTGGCAAACCCCGATGGTGCCGCTGATCTACCTGCTCACGGCGATCGTCATCGGCTATGGCGTGGTGTTGTTCGAGTCCTGCGTTGCGGCATCAGCCTATCGCCGCAAGATCGAGATGCATCTGCTCAACCCGATGTCCAAAGTCATGCTCGGTGTACTGGCGGTCTATCTGATCGTCCGGCTCGGCGATCTGCTGGCGCGCGGCGCGCTCGGCGAAGCCTTCAAGCCGAATTTGCAGGCGTTCGCCTTCTGGCTCGAAAACCTCTGCTTTGTGGCGCCCTTCTTCCTGATTGGCAATGTCGAGTCACGGCGCAATCCGGCACGGCTGTTCCTGGCCGGCATCGCCATCATGCTGGGCGGCATCCTGCTGCGCCTGAACGGCTTCCTGATCGGCTACGGACATCACACCGGTTCCGGCTGGACCTATTTCCCCTCATTCACGGAAGTCATGGTGACCACCGGGATGTTCAGCGTCGAGGTCCTCGGTTACATCATCATCACGCGGCGTTTCCCGGTACTACCACGGGAAAACGCACAGGTGGCCAATTAAATAAAGATGGAGACTCCAAATGTCCAAACGCATAACGATTGATCCGATCACCCGCATTGAAGGCCACCTGCGGATCGATGTCGACATCGACGGCGGGAAGGTTCAAAAAGCCTGGTCTTCCGGCCAGATGTGGCGCGGCGTCGAACTGATTCTGCTGGGACGCGATCCGCGCGACGCCTGGGCCATCACGCAACGGATCTGCGGCGTCTGCACCACCGTGCACGCCATCACTTCGGTACGCGCCGTAGAGAACGCACTGAAGATGGAGATTCCACTGAACGCGCAGTTCATCCGCAACCTGATCATCACGGCGCACTCGGTGCACGACGCGATTGTTCATTTCTATCATCTGTCGGCACTCGACTGGGTCGATGTCGTTTCGGCGCTGAAAGCCGACCCGGACAAGACTTCGATATTGGGCGAGAGCCTGTCAAGCTGGCATCTCAACAGCAAGCACGAGATGCGCCGCGTGCATGAGCGCCTCAAGACTTTTGTCAATGGCGGGCAACTCGGCATCTTCACCAACGGCTATTGGGGCCATCCGGCGATGAAGCTCTCCCCGGAAGTCAATCTTCTGGCAGTGGCGCATTACCTCCAGGCGCTCGAGGTGCAGCGCAAGGCGAACAAGATCGTTTCCATCCTGGGCTCCAAGACGCCGCACATCCAGAACGTCGCGGTCGGTGGCGTCTCGAATCCGCTGGCTACGGATTCGCAGGCGGTGCTCACGGTGGAACGCCTGATGGCGATCAAGGGCTGGATCGACGAACTGGCCGATTTTGTCAAGAACGTTTACCTGATCGACGTCGCCGCGGTGGGCGCGTTTTATCCGGAGTGGACGACGATCGGCAAAGGCGTGACAAACTACCTGTCGGTGCCGGACATTCCGCTCGATACCAAGGGAACCAAGTTCGCCTACCCGGGCGGCTTCATCGAGGGCGGGGACCTGGCAACACGCAAACCGATAAGTTCCTTCAACGACGAATACTGGATGAAGGGCGTGCAGGAGGCGGTCAAGCATTCCTGGTACAAGGACAATGCGGCCGGTCCGCTGCACCCGTACAAGGGCGAGACCTTGCCGAACTACACGGACTTCAAGGATGATGCCAAATATTCCTGGCTGAAGTCGCCAACCTTCTACGGCAAACCGGCGCAGGTCGGCCCGTTGGCGCGCGTCCTCAACGGTCTGGCTGCCGGTCACGCGCCCACCACCAAATACGCCACTGCTGCGCTCGATACCGTTTCGGCGCTGGCCAAGACGAAGATCGGCTTGAGTGCCATGCACTCAACCATTGGGCGTCACGCTGCGCGTGCCATCACCTGCTGCGTCAACGTCGATATCCTGGCCGACCAGTGGACCGCCCTGCTAACCAACATGGGCAAGGGCGACCTGACCACTTTCAACAAGCCGGTATTTCCCAAGGACGAGGTCATGGGCGTGGGCATCCATGAGGCGCCGCGCGGTGCGCTGTCGCACTGGGTCGTCATCGATAACGGCAAGATCAAGAACTACCAGTGTGTCGTACCCTCGACCTGGAACGCCTGCCCACGAAACGAAAAGGACGAAGCCGGACCTTACGAAGCCTCGCTCGCCGGCACGCCGATTGCCGATCCGGAAAAGCCCTTGGAGGTCCTGCGCACCATCCACTCATTCGACCCCTGCATCGCCTGCGCCATCCACCTGACCGACAAGGACAGCGGCTCTGCATTTTCGGTTAAGGCCGTTTAAGCTCGGGTTACCATCAAAGGGTCGGCCAATTGCCGGCCCTTTTTATTTGCTGGGCCTTACTCTATGCGTGCAGTTGTTCTCGGTATCGGCAACACCATCCTGACCGATGAAGCGGCGGGTGTGCGCGCCGCTGAAATGCTGGAGCGCGACTACCGCATGCCCGACAACGTCATGATCATCGATGGTGGCACCTCGGGCATGGAGATGATCGAAGACCTCTCCAGCCTCGATTTGCTGATCGTACTGGACGTTGTCAAGACCGGCGCAGCACCAGGGACCGTTGTGAAGATTTCGGGCAAAGAGATTCCGGTTTTTTTCCGCCGCAAGCTCTCACCGCACCAGATCGGTCTGCCCGACGTGCTGGCCAGCCTGGAATTGCTCGACACCATGCCCAAGGAGATCATTGTGCTCGGCGTCGAGCCGATTTCACTGGCACTCGGCATGGACATGACAAGCACCATCGCCGCCAAAGTTCCAGAGCTGGTCGAGATGGCCGTTGCCGAGCTGTTGGCGCGTGCTTATGCAGTGCAGGCGCTGCCCGCGAAGGTGGATTGAAATGTGTCTCGCTGCGCCGTCGCTTGTGATCGAAGTTCGCGAAGGGATGGCGTTGACCGAGTGCTTCGGCCAACGGCGCGAGGTAAGTCTGCTGCTGATCGACGAGGAGGTCGCCCCAGGCGACTATGTACTGATTCAGGCTGGAGGTTTCGCCTTTGAGCGGGTAGAGCCGCAGCGTGCGCTGGAGGCCCTTGCATTGATGAAACAACTGATGACCGAAGGCGCTGACGCTCGCAGTTGGGGCGAGGTGCAGCCATGAGTTTGCGCATTCACAGCCAGAGTCCCACGGACTTGGTCGAAGACGCCTTCTTTCGTATCCAGCGTGAACAAATGTCGGATGTTCCCATTCTCAATCCGGCGCTTGTGGTCGAAGCGGTCGACTTCCAGCGCTGGCAGGCTCATTGGTTGGGCATTGTCATCACTCCCTGGTGCATGAGCATCCTGCTGTTGCCCGGCAGCCAGGAGAACTGGGTTTCCGCCGGGCAAAACAAGCGCCGCTTCGTCAAATTTCCGGCGGGGGACTTCCCCTTCCTTGGCGGCGCCGAGGCGGAACTGGGTGAATATCAGAGCTGTTCGCTTTTTTCGCCGATGGACAAGTTCTCGACCCAGCTTGAGGCGACACAGACGGCGCGTGCGTCGTTGATCGGTTTGTTGAGCGCACCGGCCACCAAGCGGAC
>CAIYMN010000301.1 GCA_903927295.1 uncultured beta proteobacterium
ATGAAGATACGGTCAGCCATGGTCATGGCCTCGACCTGATCGTGCGTCACATAGATCATGGTTGCACCTAGGCGGCGGTGCAATTTGCTGATTTCGGCGCGCATGGCAACGCGCAGTTTGGCGTCAAGGTTGGACAGTGGCTCGTCAAACAGGAACACCTTGGGCTTGCGCACGATGGCACGGCCTACCGCCACACGCTGGCGCTGGCCACCGGAGAGCTCTTTGGGCTTTCGTTCCAGCAGTTCACCCAGTCCCAGAATGTCGGCAGCCTCCTGCACGCGGTCATCGATCTCGGCTTCGGGCATCTTGCGAATCTTCAGGCCGAAGCCCATGTTCTCGCGCACGTTCATGTGCGGGTACAGGGCGTAATTCTGGAACACCATGGCGATGTCACGATCCTTTGGGGCCATGTCATTGACCAGCGTGTCACCAATGTAGATTTCGCCCGAAGTGATTGTTTCCAGGCCGGCAATCATGCGCAATGCGGTCGACTTTCCGCAGCCCGAAGAGCCCACCAGCACGGCAAACTCCTTGTCCTGAATTTCGATCGATAAATCGTTGACGACGGTGACGGATCCGTACCGTTTGACGACGTTTTTCAAAGTGACTTTGGCCAAGTGCGATAACTCCTTCTTCAGGTGGGCTGTGGGTGCAATCTCATCAATTTATCCGATCCTCTGTTTGGCGTTTGCCTGAATACCCTGCGTATCAATCCACTTGATGGTCCTGGAGCACAACACGGACGGTGCCATCGCGCCATCCAACTGAAGTACACGCTCTTCGCCGCAAGGATCCTCCAGGGTCGCAAACTGGCTTGCAACCAGGCTACTGGGAAATGGATGTCCCCCGGATCGCGCTTGTACCCTGGCATTCGCGAGTTCCTGCGTGACGCGGAGATGCACAAAAATTGACTGCCGGACCGCTTGACGAAGGCGCACCCGATAGGGACGCTTGAGCGCAGAACAGGCTAGAACCGCCCCGCCCGGATAACTTTGCAACTCAGCACCGAGACGATCCAGCCACCCTTGACGGTCCACGTCGTCCAAGGCTACTCCCTGACTCATCTTCTGAATGTTTTCTGGTGGATGAAACTGATCGCCTTCAATGAAAGTCAGTTTCAGTGCCTCGGCCACTTGCCGGGCGAGTGTGGACTTGCCGCATCCAGCGACCCCCATGACGATGATCCACAGCCCCTCCCGACGATGATCGAACGATGGGGATGGCACGGACGCTTGAGCCTGAATCATGGGTGCTCGCAAAACTGGATAGCGCTATCTTAGCGAAGATTGTCTGTAACTTTATTTGGGGTTTACCCGGTACTGCTTGAATTTGGTTGATCTACCGCAACCAATATCTTCTGATGCAATCTGAAAAAATGACGGTTTACGGCATCCTTTTGAACCAATATGCACGTCTTGTAGGGTGCAGGATAGCGTTATCTGATAGGATTCCGCCATGGTCAGCAGAAAACGCGATAAACGGGCTTCGGGGCGGGTCACGCTCGATGATGTGGCCCTGGCCGCAGGTGTGAGTCGCATGACGGTTTCGCGTGCGCTGCGTGGGGATCGCAAGGTTGCGCCTGAATTGGTGGAACGTTCCACCCAGGCAGCTGACCGCCTGGGTTACGTGCCGGACCCGGCGGCTCGCGCTCTGGCATCGAGCAAAAGCTCGCATGTAGCGATACTGATTCCTCTGCTTTCGAACCAGCTATTTGTCGATTTGTTGGAGGGTGTTCAACACACCCTGTTGCCAGCCGGATACCAGACGCTGATGGGCGTCACGCACTATGAAGCGTCCGAAGAGGAGCAACTGCTCAAAGGGTTCCTGATGCATCGTCCGGCAGGATTGCTGGTGACGGGGTCGGAGCACTCAGAGTCGACCAGACAGCTGATTGCCAAGAGCAATATTCCCTGCGTGCATCTGATGGAAACCCTGGCGCAGGATGGAATGTACAGCGTGGGATTTTCCCAGCGCGACGCTGCGCACGCCATCACGCAGCACCTGATCGACACGGGACGCCGCCGGATCGCCTTTGCGGCGGCACAACTGGATCCGCGCACCCTTCAAAGAGCCCAGGGCTACCGCGACTGTCTCAAGGAAGCGGGCTTGTACGATGCGACTCTCGAGTGGCAGAACCCGGCACCTTCATCGCTGAAGGTCGGAAGCACCATGTTCGAGCAGATCCTTTGCATGCGCCCACGCGTTGATGCCATCTTTTTCTGTAACGATGATTTGGCCCAAGGCGGTTTGCTGGCCGCATTGCGCATGGGTATCAAGGTGCCGCGTCAGGTCTCCATCGCCGGCTTTAACGATCTCCCGGGCAGCTCTGAATTCATTCCCAGCCTTACCACGATCAAAACACCACGTTGGGAAATCGGCGTTCGAGCCGCGAAGATGCTGTTGCAGCTTATGCGCGACGAGCCTGTCGCCGAGCCCAACGTTGATTTGGGTTTTGAGTTGCTTGTGCGGCAAAGTACTGCCGTCCAATCGATCCGAAATGACTGATATGCCCTCTCAAATAGGACTCATAGGCGTGGGATTGATGGGCGAAAACCTTGCCCTCAACATGGCGGGCAAAGGGTTCGCCGTTTCAGTTTTCGATGCTTCAAGGGAAAAGGTTGAAAAGTTTGTCTCTGGCAGAGGGCAGGGGAAAATGATTCACGGATGCTCTTCAGTGCAGGAACTGATCAGTTCTCTTGAGTTGCCGAGAAAGATCATGTTGATGATCCCCGCCGGCAAGCCGGTTGATGAAATCATCGAAGCGCTCAGCGCTCTTCTTGATGCAGGAGACATCGTCATCGACGGCGGAAACTCCCATTTTTCAGATACTTCACGAAGAGCCCGGATGCTTGAAGGCCAGGGTCTGTTGTATGTGGGAGCGGGCGTGTCTGGTGGTGAAGAGGGGGCCTTGTTGGGTCCTTCAATCATGCCTGGAGGATCCGCTGCGGCATGGCAAAGTGTGAGGCCGATCTTTCAAGCCATCGCCGCCAAGGTCGACGGCGGTGTTGCATGCTGCGACTGGATCGGAGAAGAGGGATCCGGCCATTTCGTCAAGATGGTTCACAATGGAATTGAATATGGCGACATGCAGCTTATCTGCGAAGTCTATGACGTCATGAAAACTCTCTTGGGCATGACGGCCGACGAAATGCACGCCGTGTTCAAGGAGTGGAGCGAAGGGGCGTTGAAAAGCTATTTGATCGAGATCACCAGGGATATTCTGGCGGCACGAGATGATGACGGACTGCCCGTGCTCGACAAGATCCTGGACAAGGCGGGCCAGAAGGGGACCGGAAAGTGGGCAGTAGCTACGGCACTTGACGCTGCCGCTCCGCTGACCCTGATAACTGAAGCGGTATTTTCCCGCGTGCTCTCGTCCATGAAAGATGAGAGAGTGCTGGCGGCAAGCGTATTGAAGGGCCCCGCAGTCCATTTTTCCGGCAACAGGAGAGCCTTCATTGATGACCTCGGGAAAGCCCTGTTTACGGCAAAAATCATCTCCTATGCGCAAGGCTATCAACTCATGCGCGCTGCAGCAACGGATTTCGGCTGGAAGCTGAACTACGGCGGCATCGCACTCATGTGGCGCGGCGGGTGCATCATCCGTTCGGTGTTGCTGGCGAAAATCAAGGACGCCTTTGATTTGAATCCGGAACTCGCGAATCTTCTGATGGACCCGTTCTTTACAGAATCAGTTGCACAGTCGCAGCTTTCATTGAGAGCCGTCCTTGGTGCAGCAATCGCGAACGGAATCCCGACGCCCGCCATGTCCTCTGCACTGGCTTACTATGATGGATACCGAAGCGCGAGCCTGCCGGCCAATCTGCTGCAGGCACAGAGAGATTACTTTGGTGCGCACCAGTACGAGCGCGTTGACATGCCGCGCGGTACCTATTTTCATTTCAACTGGACTGGCCGAGGCGGTGAAACCGCGTCCACGGTCTACTCTGGATAGGAGCCAAGTCAGCCCATCCACTACGGTCGCTTGTCTGGCGGCGCAATTTCAGGAGACCTCCCTATCGCGCTAACTGGTTCAGGACGCCGAAATCAATCGTAGCTGCCGGCCGACCCCCCGCCAATGCTTGCAGCAAGTTGCTGGTTGACAGCACGGCCATGGCATAACGCGTCTCAAAAGTCGCGGATCCAATGTGCGGCAAGGCCGTTACCTTTGGGTGCGTGCGCAGGGGTGAGTCAAGCGGTAGCGGCTCGGTGGCGAAGACGTCGAGTCCCGCAGCGCGAAGTCTGCCGCTGGCGATTGCCTGCAGCAGCGCAGGCTCCTGCACGATGGCACCGCGTGCACCGTTGACAAAGGTCGCCCCCGGCTTCATCAAACCGAGCTCGCGCGCGCCTATCAGGCCGCGCGCTTCGCTGGACAGGGGCAGCACGACGGCGATGATGTCAGCACGTTGCGACAGTTCATCGAACGGTGTGTACGCGGCCTTGCCGAGCAGTTCCGGCGCCTCGGTCGCCATGGTCAACGAAAAGATGGTGTCGGCTGTGGTTTCGGTCAGCACGCCCGGCGTGTGGCGCACTGGACAGCATCGAGGCATCCATCGGATAGCTGGAACCAATCATGCCTTCGGTGTCGGCCAGAGCAGCACGAAACCGTTTGGCCTGCTCTGGCAGGCGTGGGTTGGCGACCGTCACGTCGTGCACAGCCGTCAGGCGGGCCATTTGGTCCACGGGCAATTCGCGAAAGACCAAAACGTTTCTTTTCACAGCCCCGCCTGCTCCAGTTCGGCGCGTGTTGGCAGCCCTTCGCTGTCGCCCAGCACCTGCACCGCGCGGGCACCAATCCACGCGCCGCGCCGCACCGCTTGGGACACACTCAGGCCTTCGAGCAGGGCGCTAATCACGCCAACCGCAAAACCGTCGCCGGCGCCCACGGTATCCACCACCTCGGCCACCGGGAAAGCGGGCACATGACCGCAACCTTGCGCATGGTCGTAATAGGCGCCCTGACTGCCGAGCTTGACCACTACCAGACTGGCGCCACGCCCCCGGTAAAAGCGCGCAATGCCCTCAGCGCTGTCTTCGCCAGTCAGGAAGCGTCCTTCCTCCAATCCCGGCAAGACCCAATCGGCGCGGCTCGCCAGATCGTTGATGGCGTTGCGCATAAGCTCGGGCGTGGCCCACAGGCTGGGACGAAGGTTCGGGTCGAAGGACACGCTGTGGCCGGCACCACGCATCAGGTCCATGGTCCTGACGGCGGCTTGCACAGTGGTGGCTGATATGGCTGCAAAGACTCCGGTGGCGTGCAAATGGCGTGCGCCCAGCAACCAGGCTTCGTCAACATCGGCAACACCCATGTGACTGGCGGCCGAACCCTTGCGGTGATATTCCACCGGAGGGTCACTGCCATCGCTGACGCGCCCTTTGAATTGAAAACCGGTGCGCTGGCTTGAATCGCACACTACGTGCGAGCAGTCGATGCCTTCACCGGTCATGGTTGCCAACAGGTAGCGCCCCATCGAGTCCGTGCCCAGGCGGCTGGCCCAGGCCACTTGAAGGCCCAGGCGCGCCAGACCGATGGCGACGTTGGTTTCGGCGCCGGCCGTTCGCTTGTAAAAGGCCTGCGCCTGCTCCAGTGGACCGGGGCGATCAGCCACCAGCAGCAGCATGGCTTCGCCAAAGGTGATTACGTCGAGCATGTGCTTCATTCGAACGTTCCCTCCGACTCAGGCCGCCAGCGCAAGCGGAGGCGTCAGACTCGTTGCGACGCTGCGCAACACGTCAAATTCGTGGCGCGTCCGGCAGACCGGGCAGTCGGAATCGATGGAGTAAGTCTTTTGGCAACCATTTGAAATTGGGTGGAATTCTCGGCATTTCCTGAAACCAGTTTCATTTTATGGCACGGTCGAATTTCTTGTGCGGCAGACGACCCATGCGCGATTGCCACCTGGCCCTTCACTGAGCTTTCGCAATTCGTCGATGCATCAGCGCCTGACGCACACAAACGGCAACCACCTGCTGATGTTGATTGCTGGCAACATGCTCAAACTCGACAATGCCGGCACTGGGCCTGGACTTGCTCTCGCGCATGGACTTGACGCTGCTGCGCACGCGTATCGTGTCCCCATGAAAAAGTGGCTTGGGAAAGCGCACGTCGCTCATGCCCAGATTGGCGATCGTGGTGCCCAGCGTTGTGTCGTTGACGGTCATGCCAATCATGAGTCCCAGCGTGAACAGACTGTTCACCAGTGGTTTGCCCCACTCGCTTTTGGCGGCAAATTCGGCGTCGATGTGCAAGGGCTGCATATTCAGGGTCAGACAGGAAAACAAGACGTTGTCGGACTCGGTGATGGTGCGCCCCCAGGGGTGGTCAAAGACCTGCCCGACATGAAAATCTTCCCAGTACAACCCTGCCATTTCGCTCTCCTTGATTTCAGCTCACGGCTTGCGGCTCAGTCTGTGGTTCCAGTTCCACCAGCAACTGTCCGTGCGCCACGATATCACCGGCTTTCACATGGACCCGACCAACGCGTCCGGTCACGGGTGCAGCGAGCGTGTGGTAAAGCTTCATCGCCTCCATGATCAGTAAAGGTGCACCTGCCTTGATCTGCTCACCCTCTCGCACCAGGAGTTCGGAAACACGGCCAGGCAACGTAGCCGACAGATTGCGCTCCTGACTCAACTGGATGCTGCCATGCAGACTGTGTTCCAGTTCATGCTCCGCGTCCCACACCACGCTGCGTCCCTGTAGCCAACTGAACCAGCGTCGTCCGTGCGTGTGCTTGATGTGCACCGCTGTGTCCAGGCCATGCTGGTCCGTGACTTGCACGACCCAGGCAGCGCCGTCCATTTGCACCCGGGCGGACAACCCTCCCCTGCCTGCCAGAGCATAAACGCCATCGGATAGAGTGAGCCGCACCGTTTCACTGCCAAGCGCCGCGGAGATGTCGCACAAGCGCAGGTCAACCGATGCCAACGGACCGCCTCGCGCTGTGACCCGAAAACCGCGAAGTTCACCCCATGCTGACGGTGCCACGCGTTGGCTCGCCGCCCAGGCCGCCGCCACAGCCAGCGTGTGCAGCAGGTGCAAATCCGGCTCCGGCTGCGTTCCCTGCGGAAAATGCATCTCCAGAAAGCGTGTCGTCAGGACAGCGTCAAAACCCTCGTGCCGCAGAATTTGCAAAAGCATGGCTGCGTTGGTGCATACACCTTCGATACGCAGCGATTCAATGCCCTGGCAGGCCTTCTCAATGGCCTGGGTACGAGACGCCCCGTAGCCTATCACCTTGGCCAGCATGGAGTCGTAGTAGGGCGAGACTTCGCTCTTGCCATGCAGGCCGCTGTCGATGCGCACGCCGCTTTCCTGCCGCGGCTCCAGGTAAGCCAGCAAGGGGCCCAGACTGGCTCGAAAATCGTGCTCAGGTTGCTCCGCATTGAGCCGGCATTCAATGGCCCAGCCCGAGCGCCCAATTTGGGCCTGCTGCAATGGCAGTGGCTCACCGCTGGCGATACGCAACTGCCACTCGACCAGATCAATACCGGTGGTCATTTCAGTCACCGGATGCTCCACCTGCAACCGGGTGTTGACTTCCAGAAAATAGGGCTTGTCGTGGTCATCGGCGTCGAGCACAAATTCCACCGTGCCGGCATTGTCATAAGCCATGGCGCTGCCGATGCGCAGGGCAGATTCATAAAGCTTTGAAGCCACGTCGGCCGACAAATGGTGGGCCGGTGCTTCTTCGATCACCTTTTGAAACCGCCGCTGGATGGAACACTCACGCTCGAACAGATGTACCAGGCCACCCTGCCGATCACCGACGATCTGCACTTCAATGTGGCGCGGATTGACGATGTATTTCTCCAGCAGCACGCGCTCGTCGCCAAAGGACGCCAGCGCCTCTTTGCGCGCGAGTGCCAGCATGGGAAGAAAATCGTCGCTCGCATTGACCCGGCGCATGCCCTTGCCGCCGCCACCGGCACTGGCCTTGATGAGCAGCGGAAAGCCAATGCGCTGCGCCTCAGCCAGCAGGCGTTCTGGCGACTGCTCGTCTTCGTCGTAGCCAGGCACACAGGCGACGCCGGTGTTGCGCGCCAGGCGTTTGCTCTCGATCTTCGAGCCCATGACTTCAATGGCGCGACGGTTCGGACCAACGAATGCAATGCCGTACTTGGCACAGGCATCAATCAATTCAAGCTTCTCCGACAGGAAGCCATAGCCAGGATGAATCGCCTCGGCACCGCTGGACAGTGCTGCGACCAGGATGTGATCGGCGCGCAGATAGGACTCGCTGGCGCTGGCCGGACCGATCAGCACCGCAAAGTCGGCTTCGGCCACATGACGGCTGTTGACGTCAGCCTCGGAATACACCGCCACCGTTTCCACGCCCAAGCGGCGGCAAGTGCGCATGATGCGGCACGCGATCTCGCCGCGGTTGGCTATCAGGATTCTCTTGAACATGGCATCACATCCTGAAGACAGGTGACGGACCGGCAGCACGGGCATTGGACTGTGCGAGCAACTGCAGGCACAGACCCAGCACATCGCGTGTTTGCTCCGGCTCGATGATGCCGTCGTCCCAGAGCCGGGCCGTGGCGTAGTAGGGGTCGCTCTGACGCGTGAATTGTTCGGTGGTTTCCTGCGCCAGCGCTGCAAGCTGGTCGTCGGCGCTATCGCCCTTCAGTGAACTCTTGCGCAACTCGGTGAGCACCGTGGTGGCCACTTCGGGACTCATGGTCGCGATCCTGGAATTGGGCCAGCTGAACAGGAAGTGCGGTGCAAAGCCGCGCCCACACATTCCGTAATTGCCGGCGCCATAAGAGCCGCCAATCAGAACGGTCAGGCGTGGCACGCGGGCCGTGGACATGGCATACACCAGCTTGGCCGAGTGCTTGGCGATGCCGCCGCGTTCGGCTTCGGTGCCGACCATGAAGCCTGTGATGTTCTGCAGGAACAGCAGCGGGATATTGCGCTGGTTGCACAGCTCGATGAAGTGCGCGCCTTTCATCGAGGACTCTGAAAACAGTACGCCGTTGTTAGCCAGAATGCCCACTGGCAAGCCATGGATGTGAGCACTGGCACAGACCAGGGTGCTGCCGTATTCAGGCTTGAATTCCTGCATCTCACTGTCATCGACGAGGCGCAGCAGAACTTCGCGCACGTCATACGGTTGCTTCATGTCACCGCCAACAATGCCGGCAATTTCAGCAGGGTCAAAGCGCGGTGGCAACGCTCTGCCGGCCGGCAGTGGCTGCAACGGCGGCATGTTCAGATGCCGCACGATCTGGCGTAATTTGGCGAGTGCCTGACGCTCGTCCGTTGCGAGGTAGTCGGTGACCCCCGACACACGCGTGTGCATGGCGGCACCGCCCAGTGCTTCGCCATCCACAATCTCGTTGATGGCTGCTTTGACGATGGGTGGCCCGCCCAGGTGGATGCGACCTGTTCCCTGGACGATGATCGCTTCATCGGAGAGCGCCGGGATATAGGCACCACCAGCCGTACAACCGCCAAAGACGGCGGAGAGTTGTGGCAGGCCCTCAGCGCTCATGCGGCACTGGTTGTAGAACGTCGTGCCGAAATGGCCCCAGTCGGGAAAGACCTGATCCTGTTCAGGCAGGTAGGCGCCGCCACAATCGACGAGGTACAGACAGGGCAAGCGGTTCTGCGCGGCAATTTCCTGAGCCCGCACATGCTTGCGCACGGTCTCACGAAAAAAGCTGCCACCCTTGACCGTGGCATCGTTGGCGATGATCATGCAGTGCACACCTTCTACCAGGCCAATACCGGCGACCACTCCTGCTGCCGGCACTTCATTGTTGTACATGCCCCAGGCGGCCAAGGGGGCAATCTCCAGAAATGGCGAGCCAACGTCGAGCAGCAGGTCGATACGCTCGCGCACCGGCAGCTTGCCGCGCTCGATATGGCGCTGCATCAGTTTCTCGCCACCGCCACCCACAGCCCAGGCCATGCGCTCATGCAGCGTTGCCAGCAGTGTCGCGTAGTGCTGCGCGTTGCGCAGAAACCGGATGCTGCCGGGATCGACTTTGGAAAGAGTTGTCATGCTCAGTCTCCCCGCTGTGCCACCGGCGCCTGCAATCCGAGCACCACAAGATCCGCCATTTCAGTGGCTACCTGCGCCAGGTCAAAGCGCCTTTCGTCGTACCACTCGGTGGCCCAGTTCATGGCGCCAAACAGGAAGTACACCGTGCGCTGCAAGTCGGCCCCGCTGCGGATCTGCCCGCTGCGCTGCAGGGGTGAGAGAAGTTCAAGCCAATAGTTTTCATAGGCCCGGCGCAGCGATCGATGCGACTCGCGCACATGCGCCGGTACCTGCCCGAGAATCCGGATGTTGGCTGAAGTGAAATCATGCGAGTGCAACAGGGCGCGCAGATGCGCTTCAATCGCGCAGTGCAGGATCGTGGCTAACGCTGCATCCGCTGTGAGCGCCTGCAGGGCTGCCTTGACGGCATCGAAGACACGCTGCACGCCAATGTCCAACACCTCGCTGACGATCTGGTCCCTGGATTCGAAGTGGTAGTACAGACTGCCAGCCTTCATATCACAAGCCGCTGCAATGGCACGCAGGGACGTTGCGGAGTAACCCTCGTGGCGAAACAGGCGTGCTGCTGTTTCCAGAATCATTTGCCTGGATCCGGCGCCGGAGGTCTCGGCAACCTGCTTTGTGCTGCTTGTACTCATCATTGAACCGCCACTGCTCAGCACATGCGCTTGGCAATTTCGTCCAGCATGACTTCGGTTGCGCCGCCACCAATGGACTGGATGCGGGCGTCGCGCGCCATGCGCTCGATGGCTGACTCGCGGATGTAGCCGATGCCACCATGAAACTGCAGACAGTCGTACATCACTTCGTTGACCAGTTCACCGCACAGAGCCTTGAGCATGGACGCCTCCGACACCACGACCTGCTTTTGGGCGTCGCGCCAGGCCGTGTTGTAAATCAGCGCCTTGGCCGCCGCCACGCGCGCTGCCAGCATGGCCAGGCGATGGCGCAGCGCCTGCTTGTCCCACAGCGTCGCACCGAAGGCCTTGCGCTGAGTCACCCAGTCCAGCGTCAACTCGATCGCCTTCGACGCTTCGCCCATGGCCTGAGCGGCCAGCACGATGCGCTCGTTCTGCAGGTTCTTCACTAGCGCGTAAAAGCCCTTGTTCTCGTCGCCCAGCAGGTTGGTCTGTGGAATCAGGCACTGCTCAAACACGAGCTCGGCCGTATCGCTGCAAAGCCAGCCATGCTTGTCCAGCGGTCGCGCCACTCTGAAGCCCGGCGTGCCCTTTTCCACGATGAACATCGAAACCTGATGGTTGCGCCCACTCTCACCGGTCTTGGCCGCAACAAAGAAGATGTCACCGTGCACACCGTTGGTGATGAACATCTTGGCGCCATTGAGTTCCCACTGATTGCCGACGCGCCGGGCCGTCGTACGCATGGAGGCCAGGTCGGAGCCCGCATCGGGTTCCGTCATTGCCACCGCAGCGATCTTGCGCCCGGCGACGATGTCGGCCATGAAACGCCTCTTTTGCTCGACATTGCCAGCGTGGTGCAGATGCGGCGCGGCCATGTCGGTATGTACCAGCACCGTAACGGCAAATCCGCCAAAGGTGGATCGCCCCAATTCTTCGGCCAAAACCACGGTGGACAAGGTGTCAAGTTCGCTACCGCCGTACTCGGCTTCGAAGCGGATTCCGAGCAGCCCGAGCGCGCCCATTTCCTGCAGCACAGCGCGCGGCACCATGCCATCGTGCTCCCAGCGGTCTGCGAAAGGGCTCACTCTTTCGGCCACAAAGCGGCGCACGGTCTGGCGCAGCATTTCGTGCTCGGCAGTGAAATAAGGAAAACTCTGATGCAGCGCGGGCGAACCGTTCATATCGATCTACCTAACATTTGTTAGGTAGATTAGAGCACAAAATCACCAAAGCCCTTCAGCCCTCTTGGCGCGCTTTCTTTAGCAATGCGGTCGTGGAGTAACCGTCGACAAAGGGCAGTGCCATGGCCCGCCCACCATAGGACTCAACAACACGCGTCTCGGCCAGTTTGCCCATGTCATAGTCACCACCCTTGACCAGAATATCGGGCCTGAGTTGAGTAATGAGTTCAAGTGGCGTGTCCTCATCGAACCAGGTCACGAGACTGGTGCTGGCGAGCGCCGCCATGACCACAGCACGGTCGGCTTCGTTATTGAGTGGGCGGTCTGGCCCTTTGCCAAGACGGCGGGCCGATGCGTCAGTGTTCAGCGCCACGAGCAGACTCGCACCCAGAGCGCGCGCCTGTGCCAGATACAGAACGTGACCGCGGTGCAGCACGTCAAACACGCCGTTGGTAAACACCAGCGGCCGGGGTAAACTGGCAAGCCGCAGCGCCAACGCGGCGCGTGGACAGATCTTGTCGGTGATGGTGGCGGTGCTGGCCAGGTCGGTCATGCCTTCAATGCTAGCAGACCTAGGCGCGCCTTTCAGCCAAAGCGGCTGTGTGCCTGTAGCTCAGGTGGCGGCCGTGGTTGCCACCAGGCCCGGATCGTCGCAAAGACATTTCTGCATCCGGTGCAACGGTACTGGCCCGTAGGCAGCAGGGCGCCGCTCTGTGCTCGCTCAATAACGCGCTGGTAGCTGGTGGCCCCGCACCGACTGCATTTATAAATCGTCTTGAAAGTGGCCATGGTCGGCACACTGTAAGGCCGCAAGGGCGGCCGGTGTCTTCAAATTCTGTAAAACGATGTAAGCGATGTTTCGGCCCCTGGCCGCTCAGTCCGGCTGCGTTTCGGCAAAACTGGGCCGCAGCATCAACTTGTCATGCAATTTCTGCAGATTCGGGTAGTCGCTGCGCCAATCGATCTGTGCAAACCGGAAGTCCATGTACCCCAAGGCGCAACCGACCGCAATATCGGCTAGCGTCAAGTGAATGCCGGCGCAAAAAGGTTTGTCGCCCAGACCTTTGCTCATGGCCTTGAGGGACGCGTGAATCTTGCCCATTTGACGGTCAATCCAGGCCTGGCTGCGCTCGGCCGCACTACGCCCGACCCAGGTAGCTTCAAGCCGCGCCAGAATAGCTGCGTCCAGAATGCCGTCGGCGAGTGCTTCCCAGGTCTTGATCTCGGCGCGCTCCCGGCCCACCGTCGGAATCAATTTACCCACGGGTGACAAGGTGTCCAGGTATTCAACGATGACGCGCGAATCAAACAGCGCTTCGCCTGCTTCCATTACCAGGCACGGCACTTTGCCGAGCGGATTGGTATCTGTAATGGTGCTCTGCGCGGCCCATACATCCTCCGGCACAAATACGTAGTCAAGCTTCTTTTCGACCATCACGATGCGCACTTTGCGCACATAAGGGCTGGTCTTTGATCCGAGTAATTTCATGGGCAGCTAGGAGTTACAGGTGCTTTCATTCTATCCACCAGCCCGCCTGCCATCCGGGCCGGCAAAGCGCTGTGGTGCGCATCCTACAATCCGCCCATGAATTTCTCTGCAATCTCCGCCCTGTCGCCGCTCGATGGCCGCTACGCTGCCAAATTGGCCAAACTCCGTCCTGCCATGAGCGAGCAGGGTTATATGCAGCGCCGCGTCCAGGTTGAGGTCGCCTGGCTGATCGCACTGAGCGATTGTGGCTTTGCCGAATTCAAGCCGCTGACACCGGGAGCGCGCACGTACCTGCTGAGTCTGGTCAAGCACTTCAGCGAGACTGATGCGGAGGCCATCAAGGCCATAGAGAAGGTAACCAACCACGACGTGAAGGCGGTTGAATACTGGATCAAGTCGAGGTTTGAGGGTCGGCCGGAGTTGCTGGCCGCCGGCGAGTTTGTGCACTTTGCCTGCACCAGTGAGGACATCAACAACACCAGCCACGCGCTACAGCTTAAAGCGGCGCGCGATCAGGTGCTGCTGCCGGCGCTCGATGGGGTCATCACGAAGCTGCGCGACATGGCACATGCCTTTGCCGACGTTCCCATGCTCAGTCGCACGCATGGCCAGACCGCGAGTCCAACGACGGTCGGCAAGGAAATTGCCAACGTCGTCGTGCGTCTGCAGGCAGCACGCAGCAAGATCGCCGACATCAAACTGCTGGCCAAAATGAATGGGGCCGTGGGCAATTACAACGCGCACCTGTCAGCCTGGCCTGACTTCGACTGGGAAGCCTTCAGCCGAAAAGTGATCGAAACCCCCGAACCCCTCGGCCTTGGTCTGACCTTCCAGCCCTACAGCATCCAGATTGAACCGCATGATTACATGGCCGAGTTGTTTGACGCCGTGGCACGCAGCAACACCATCCTGATCGACTGGTCGCGCGATGTCTGGGGCTATGTGTCATTGGGCTATTTCAAACAGAAGCTGCGTGACGGCGAGGTAGGGTCCTCCACCATGCCGCACAAGGTCAATCCGATTGATTTTGAAAATGCCGAGGGCAACCTAGGCCTGGCCAACGCCCTTCTCAGACACCTCAGCGAAAAACTGCCGATCAGCCGCTGGCAGCGCGATCTGTCGGACAGCACCGTCCTGCGCAACATGGGTGTCGCGCTCGGCTATGCGGTGCTGGCCTACCAATCAATGGCAACTGGTTTGGGAAAGCTGGAAATCAATGAAACTGCCATTGCGGCCGACCTCGATGCCTCGTGGGAGGTTTTGGCCGAGCCAGTGCAAACCGTGATGCGGCGCTTCGGCTTGCCCAAGCCGTATGAGCAACTCAAGGAGTTCACTCGCGGCGAGCCAATGACACGCGAATTGATGCGAGGCTTTATCGCACGGCTGGAACTGCCGGCTGCTGAAAAGCAGCGCCTGCTGGAGATGACTCCCGGCAATTACACCGGCATGGCAGGCATATTGGCAAAAAGGATCTGATGGCCCCCACACTCGTCACTTCGTGTACTCCCTGCCCCCCGCGGGGGCTGATCTGGCTTGGGGCGGCCCGGCGCCAGATCTGATGGCCACCAAATCGACCATCTTCAAAGCCAGTCTGCAGATTGCCGACATTGATCACTCCTACTACGCCGACCATGCGCTGACGCTGGCGCGTCACCCGAGCGAGACCGATGAGCGCATGATGCTGCGTCTTTGCGCGCTGGCATTGCAGGCGCACAAACTGCAGTCGGTTTGCGGCGGCGACGGCACGCTGGCTTTTGGCGCAGGTCTGTCCGACCCGGACGAGCCCGATGTCTGGCTGCGCGATTTCACCGGACTCACCAGGCTCTGGATTGAAGTCGGTCAGCCCGAAGACAAGCCGCTGCTCAAGGCCTGTGGCAAGGCCGACGAAGTGGTACTGTACTGCTTCAACCACGCGGCAGAAATCTGGTGGCGCGGCATGGAAAGCAAGCTTTCTCGGCCGCAGAATTTGAGCGTTTTTCGGCTGCCGACAAGCGCCGCCCAAGCGCTCATTCCGATGGCGCAGCGCAACATGCAGTTGCAGGCCACGATTCAGGAAGGCGCGCTGATGCTCGGCGACGGCAAAGTCCACGTCGACCTGGAGCCAGTGCGCTGGAAGTAATTCCGCGATGCTATCCTTGCCGCATGAAAACCATCGTCAAATGGCTGCTCAGCGCCGCCGCCCTGCTGGCTGTTGCCTCCCTTTACAGCGGCGTTCAGATCAACAGTTACGGTTCCGCGCTGGTTGCCGCCCTCGTGATCGGTCTGTTCAACATGGTGCTGCGGCCAGTGCTGGTTGTGCTGACCCTGCCCGTCACCATCATTTCGCTGGGCCTGTTCCTGTTTGTCATCAATGCCCTGATGTTCTGGGCCGCCGCCGGGATGCTCGACGGCTTTCATGTCAGAGGATTTGGAGCCGCCCTGCTCGGTTCGCTGTTTTACTCGGCTTTTGGCATCCTGATTGATTCAGCGGTCGAGCGACTGTTCCTTCAAAAGTAGCTCAACCTGACGCTTGCGCGTATCGACGATCGACGACTCGATGTGGTCCTGCCCCGTGCTGCCAGCGCCGGCCGCTTCATTCCTGTGCATCAATTCCTGCGCCGCCCTGAATCGCTCCAGTGCCGCCGCGTAATCCAGACGCGCCACCTGTGCCTCGGCATCGGCCCGAATGGAACGCAAGCTCTGGCCCTGTTGCGCATAGAGGCTCGATAGCGACTGCCACGCCATGGCATCGCGCGGGTGCGCAAGGACCCAGACCTGAAAATCCTGCGCGACTTCACTGGCATGACTGACGTCACCGGACTGGAGCGCCGCCTGCGCGCGCAGGAACAGTTGCGGACGCCGCAGTGACAGATCCGGGCTGGCAGCGACTGGAGCGAGAAGCACCGCTGCGCGCTTGTTCTCGCCCGCAGCAAGCGCGACTTCAACGCCGAGCCAGTGTGACAACAGCGTGGCGCGCGCATCGCCCTGCACCAGTGCCGCCAGGCGTGTGAGAGATTGCGTCGCGCTGGAAAATTCACGCAATCGGCTGGCCGAAAGAGTGGCGCCGTACAGCACCTCAACCTGGCGCACTGGCGGCAAGTTCGTCAGCGCGTTGTCCACCACCTCCGACGCGATGGCGCGCAGAGCGTCCACACCAGGATTGGACAAAACTCGCGCGCGCGCCGTCATGATGGCGTGTTCCAGGGTGGGCGGTGCGCTGGCGGTGTTGCCCGCGCCCAAGGGCTGGCGTCCCTGCATGTCGGCGATCCGTTCGGTCGTCAGCGGATGGCTGCGCAGATAGGGGTAGGCGCCACTGTCGTTGAGTCGCGAGGCTTGTTGCAATTTTTCAAACATCGAGACAAAACCCTGCGCCTCAAAGCCCGCCTGCGTCATGACGCCAAAACCAATGCGGTCGGCCTCACGCTCCATGTCGCGCGAAAAGTTGAGCTGGTTTTGAGCCGCCACGGCCTGTCCGCCGACAATCAAGGCGCTGCCGGCATCTGCACTCTTGCTGGCAGCAAGGGCTCCCAGAATCATGGCACCGATCATCCAGGGCGTCTGCTGACTTTGCTTGGCCATGACACGCGAGATGTGGCGTTGCGTGACGTGACTCAATTCATGCCCGAGCACCGATGCCAGTTCATCGCGGCTGCCAACCACGGCCAGCAAACCCAGATGAACACCAAAATACCCGCCCGGCAGCGCAAACGCATTGACCGTGCGGTCACGCCCGAGCATGACCTCCCAGGCAAAGCGCTCGCTCAGTTCGCTGCTAAGGTCGCCACGCAGGCGCGCGGCCGCAAGCAATGGCTGCCAGACTCCCTGCACATAGTCCACCAGCACCGGGTCGTCAATGTAATCCGGATCACGGTAGATTTCACGCGCAATCCGGTCGCCCAGTCGGCGCTCGACATTGCTGCTCATCTCGCTGCCGTCACCAAGCGTCGGCAACTGGATGCTTTCGGCCGAGCGAGCCAGCAGCGGCGCCAGGAGGGCAGCCAGCAGGATCAGCGCGTAAAGGATGCGGCAGCCAACTGCCTCAGTAAAGCTTGTCATGATCGTATGATGCGGGACTCATATAAACGCCGTGTAAATCTGGCACTGCCGGCACAACGCTCCAACTGTAACGAATTAACTCATGAGCTCACTTACCCATTTTGACGCACAGGGTCAAGCCCACATGGTGAACGTCGCCGGCAAGGCCCACACCCTGCGCATCGGCATCGCGGGTGGCCGCATCGAGATGCTGCCAGCCACGTTGGCCATCATCGAGGGCGGCAGCGCCAAAAAAGGTGACGTGCTGGCGATTGCACGCGTCGCCGGCATCATGGCGGCCAAAAAAACCAGTGAGTTGATCCCCCTGTGTCATCCTCTGGCGCTGACGCGAGTGGCGATTGAGTTTGAAGTTGTGCGCGCAGCGGCCGGCGCCGCGCCGGGCATCTCGTGCAAGGCCACCGTGGAAACGGTCGGGCCGACCGGCGTTGAAATGGAAGCGCTGACAGCGGTTCAGGTGGCCCTGCTGACCATCTACGATATGTGCAAGGCGGTGGACCGCAGCATGACCATCACCGGCGTGAAACTGCTGGAGAAGCACGGCGGCAAGTCGGGCAGTTTTGTGGCGGCTGGCTAGCGCTGCATCGGGCTGCCAGGATGCTGGCGCAACCACGCCGCATGGCTTTCAGGAAAAGCCACCTGATAGCGCGCGAGGTAATAAGCGACTTCGTCCTGGCGCCCCAGCACTGAAGCGCTATCGATCAGCTTTTCCACGACACGGGCTTCTGGAGAAAAATGCAGCAGATCGGACGCCAGATCATGCAGAATGGCGGCATTTTCGGGCGTCACCTCTGCCATCGTGAGTTCAGCAAAACGTACCTGATCCTGGAACAACCAGGAATCGCGAATTTTTTCCATCGTATTTTCGCGATAGTCTGCCGCTCTAAACTCACCGGCCAGGTAAATCTGGCTGACGCGGCGATAGTCCCAGGCAGCGTAGGTCAGCGCAACTGACAGCAGCACGGCCAGCAGGCCTGGCAAAAGGGTTACGGTCGCCGAGGGGTTGGGAGGGCTCTCCGGACTGCGCCAGAGCAGCCAGATGCTCAGACCACAGGCAAACTGAAAAGGCCCATACCACAGTGGGTACTCCAGCATGCTGTGCAGCAGAATCAGCGCCAGTACAGCCCACGCCATTTGCCGCGTTGCGTTGGTTTCGCGCCAGGGTCTGGCGTGCCACACCAGCCAGACGCCCAGCGCGCAAACGAGCAGCGAAAAGGGCACACCGAGTTCAACTGCCAGGTGCAGCGGCAGATTGTGTGCATTGTCCAGAATGTCGCAGAAGCGTTCTCCCGGATAAAGGGTGATGAAATGCGCGTAATCGAGTTCACCCCAGCCCCAACCGAACCACGGCTTTTGCGCGATCAGGTGCAGCACATTCGACCACAGGGTCAAGCGACTGGTGCACTGCGCCGCGCCTTCATGCAAACGCCCGAGAATGCCACTGGTCTGTGAATCAAGACCGCCCAGAACGGGCAGGGCAAACGCGGCCAACGCGTACGCCATAACAGCGGTCAACAAAAGAGTCCAGCGGACAGCGTCACGCCTGTCTGCTACAGAGCGACCCCAGAGCCAGTTCATCATCAAGAGCAAGGGCAACTGCATCAAACCGGTGCGTGATGATGAGGCCGCATTGGCAAGTGCCAGCAGCACAGCCGCCAGCACGCCGGCAACGGGCAGGTAAGGCGCCGCTGAACCGGCCGCGGTACTTGGACGGACATCCGTTCGCCAGCGTTCACCCCACCACAGCAAAGCGGCCAGGCCGATATTGGTCAGCGTTGCGAACTGATTGCGCTGTCGCAGGTTGGCAAAGGCTTCGCCGACGTCGCTACCGTTGACCCATGGCGCAAATGCAGAGGCGCCCCCGAAATACTGCAACAAACCGATGGCTGCGCTGATCAATGCCGCACCCAGCCACGCTGCAGCGGCAGCGCGCTCCAGTCGCACCGGCGCCGCCCATAGCAGGAGCAATACGAAACATCCCAGCGTCAGCAGCCACGGAACAACAATCGACGAGGGTCCGCGAGAAAACGGATTAAGCCACGGCAGCGCGATAAAAAGGGAAACCGCAAAGGCGTGCACGAATCACTTGGGCACGCTTGGCGCGCGATCAAAACTGAGGAACCAATGGTGGGCGCCAGGGGCAAGTCCCTCCAGGATCAATGCATGGCGCCAACGATCCACGGCGACGACCTTGGGTGTGCCTGTTTCCTCTGCGTCACCGGTCAGGCTCAGCAGACTGCCGACTTGTGGCAGGTTCACCAGCACCGTCACGGGTTGACGCAATGGATCATTGCCGCTGACTGAAACGGTGAGCAAGGGCGGAAACACTTCCGTATCGAGCGTGACCCGCACGCGCTCACGTTCGCGCCACCAGGCGGCGACTCGACCCGCAGTGGCAGTCCACGTGGCCGGGCTGTTTGCCTTCATGTGTCTGGATACCTCGACCCATTGCGCGTCGTTCAGCGTGCTCTGGCCCGGGAACCTGACAACACTTAGGCCCGCCATCTGCTGCCCCAGCGTGAATTCATCCGCAAAGTCACGCAAAGCAGCGGCTGGGTCACCGAGAGTCAGCGCATCGTCAGGCCCGCTTTGCGTGCGCGGCAAATTCACCAGAATGTTGGCAGATTTTGTACCCGCTACGATCACGGGCAGTCTGGCGGGCGCCGAACCAGGATCACCCACCTCGTAGGAGAATCCGCGCTCGCTCAGCAATCCTTCTGTCACGGCGTCGTAGCTTTCCATGGGCGCTCGAAAACCAGGTGTCGGCCCCACCTCAATTCCGGCCGCCTTTACCGCTTCCACCATCGTGTCGAGCCGCTGCCCTTGCGTATCAGCTGACTGACCCTTGAAGGCAAAGAATTGGTCACCCAGATAGGCTATCTCATGACCACGCGACTGAATATCCTTGATGACAGGCGCTGAACTTTCAGCTTCTTCCGCCAACACAAAATAGCTTGCGCCACCGCCGAGTTCTTCCGCCAGTTTGGCGTAGCGCAACACTTCGTCTGTCAACTCATCGGGTGCATCGACCGCCAACACGAGCGCACTGCGAAATGGCCATGGCCACGCAGCAGCATACGCATCGGGCTGACGCGCCAGCCAATTCAGTGCATCGCGCGCGATGGTCTCCATCGCAGCGCGGTCGGCGCTCGCCCAGAGGCGTTCCGGATAGCCGAGCACGACCGAGCGCGATGTCTTGCCACCGGCCAGTACGCGCTCATCAAAGGTAATCACACTGCTTGGCTTGCCGACTTGTACGGTACGCGACCAGTCCATGACCTCTGCGGCAGAGTGGGCGCCGCTCAGGCGCAGCGCAAACCACTCGCGCGCCCGCTCAACCCAGATCCGCAAACCTGCCGGCAAATGATGAAGCACCGGGTTGTCGCCGTGCGGCATGACGTACGTGTCCTCCGTCGTTCCTTCGGTGTTGCCTACCACCTTGGTGTTCAGGGTCTGCTCCATGAAACCAAAGCCAAGCCACTGGCCAGACTCACCGCGCACGCCCGTCAGCCATGAAGACAGCACGCTGCCACCGCGCTCCCTGAAATCTGCGATCAAGCGTTTCTCGCTATCGGTCAGCGCAACCGCCGAGGGCAGAAGCAAAACGTCGGGGAACGACGTTTTCAGACCATCAAGACTATTGACGAATTCAAACCTGACATCCTGTCGCCGCAAGAAGTCTTCCCAGACTGCGATGCCACTTTGGTAGTCGATACCCAAGGCTGCAAGATAGCTTCGCGTCGTGGGCGATGCGAAAAGCACAACAAGTGGCTGCTTCGCCCTGGTCACGAATTCCACACCGGTCGCTCCCGCAATCGCCGTCACTTCCACGACACCGGCACCTGGCACAGCGGGAGGTGCCGCGGGCAAGGTCAGGCTTGCTGCAGGCAGCGTCACGTCCAGCGTTGCAGCCGCTTGCGTGCTGGGCTTGACAAACATTCCGGGCGGCAGAATCGATCCCAGGGGAGGATTTCCGCCGCTTGCGCCCGGCACCACCGGCGGACTAACTTTTGCCAACGGCACGATCGCCGTCGGTGCCTCCGATTTTGGCGGCAGAGGTGCCAGTGGTACCGCACTGCGTACTACTTTCACCTCTGGAACTGTCAGCAGGACCGGTACATCAGAGTGCAGAGAATCCGCAGGAGCCACTATTGCAGTGGCCTTGCGTGTGGTCGGGGTCACAAGCGGGAGCCGCGCCACGTCCTTGCCCTGGACCGGCGCTACGGCGCGCGCTCTGAAAGGCCAGCTTGAAGCGCAGCCCTGTAGCATGATGGCAGCCATCAGGACAGCGCCGGCACGAACCAGCAATCCGGCAGGCAAGGCCCGGCCATAAAGAGTTGAAAACTGCACGATACTGTTCAAGTCCCGTCAAAAGAAACAAGCGCCTCAGACCACGCACCGACCTGACCGAAAATGGCCGCCCTGCACTCGCCTGGATTGTACGGTCACCAAACAAACCGTCTCGAAGTTCCGGGCAAATACAGTCCTTGGCCAGTGGTGTATATGTTATAACCTCAGCCAGTCTGTCCCTCTGGTTGATGCTCGATATCAGCGCCAAGCATAGGGTACGCCGTTCAGTTTTGGGATCGTTTTGTATACCAACAAAAGCTAATCGCAGTCATGCCGGACGAAAACATCCCGTCATCACCTGTCCGACTGTGCATCTCCGGCCTGCCCAGGCTGACCGACTGCATGCTCAGCGGCGGCGTTTACGCGCTGATCGCAGAGACTCCCCCGGCGCGTTTTCCGATCCTGACCAGCAGCCTCGACGGCGCCTTGCGTCAGGGCCTGCGTTGTACCGTGATCCTGCCCTCTGAAACGGAGGCAGATGCGTTTGTCAAGCGGGTAGACTCATTCCAGCAGTTCGTCACAACGGACGCCATCTCCGCTGGCACGCTGCAACTCTTCACCTTGCAAGATGATTTTGCAAAAAACATGTTTCGATTCGGCGCCGAGACATTTGCGCGCGACATGGATCACTTTCAGATTCCCGCCGACAGCTATCTGATATTCGACCGTGCCGATGAATTGTTCAGTCTGCATGACGTTTCGCTGGCAATGGAGCAAATCGATGTCCTGAAACACTGGTTCAGTCAGCGCCGGATTACGACGCTTCTGATTTTTACCCGCCTGGTCAATTCCGGCGTAAGCACCTTGAACGCCATGATGGACAAGCTTACCGGGATCGTACGTATCGGCGGTGATCGGGCCGGACTTGAGTTGACTTTTGATTACTGGCAGTCTCAGGACGGCACGATCGCCGCCAAGCATCACTCCTTGTCGATCCTCGAATCGGGCTTGTACAAGGTCTCGGCCAGCGTTGCGCCCTCCCCGCGCAGCGAACCGGAGCAAGCAGTTGACGATGGAGACACGCGGATCTTCTACATGGACCCGGATTTGATCAGCCTTGCCAAGCAGATGCCCGGATCCTGGCAAAACGTGGACACCCTGGTAGGCATGATGCACGCCACCCGGGAAGCACCCAACGCGACGGTGATTCTGAGCTTTCAACACGATACCAATTTGCGCCAACTCGCCGAAGCGGTGCACACCCTGCGTTTGAATCTGGGCCGGCGCGCCCGTATCGTGGTACGTGAAGACAACGCTTCTCTGCGTTACCAGAATGAGGCTCTCTTGTTGCGCCTGGGCGTCAGTCTGATCGTGCATCGCGACTTGAGCGCCAGCCGTTTGCCCCTCTTGCTGGAGTCCCTAAGCGGACAGATTTTCGACCGCGACGTCGACATTGACTTTGAAGTCGCTCTGGCCAGCGTCATTCCTTCGGGTCTGCGCGGCTATCTCCCCGCAGCACGCTTCGCGCGCGAGGCCAGGACGATCGTCGAGCGCGGTGAGTCGCTCAACATTCCCTGCTCGCTGGTGGTCGGCCATCCCTTGGCCGGCACGAGTCTGGTCGACATTGTTGCGCGCATCGACATGGCACGCCCCGGTGACCTGGTCTCCAGCGATGGCGAGTCGTGTTATCTGTTTCTCAACGGCTGTCCGGAATCGGTCCTTCTGACAACGGTCGAGCGCCTGCTGGGACAATCCTTGAATGCGGCTTTCGATCAATCAAGATTCGTCATTCGGCGTATGGAGGTGCTGACCGAACTTGCTGCACTTGAGCGCGCTGCCAGCCGTAAGGAATTGCCGGATTATTCGGGTCAATTGGCCGCTGCGCCGCACCCTCCCAAAACAGTGTCCATCCCCAAACCCGCAGTGCATGAAGAACCACTCGCAGTGCAGGAGGTGGCAACATTGCCGGTGTTGCCGCAGGTAGCACAGCCCGCGATCGACATCGCGATAGAGCCGCCTGTGGTTGCGCCCGCACTGCCTGTCGCCGCCAACCCGATGATCGAGAAGCCCGGTTTCAACTATTCCGGCCCGGGCAGCGGGCAGACCTACGGTAAAGCGGAGGCGCCGCGCGCGACCCGCGCCAAGGCGCCGGGCGAAGCGGACGGCAATCCACAGAAGTCGACATCGAACGCAAAATGAGCCACATCACAGCCAACCACCTGTTCCTTTGCTCGGCATTGCTGCTTTCGGGACCTGTCTGTGCGGCCGATGCCGTCGGCACGAGTGCGCTGGAACTGTATCGACAAGCCCAGTACACGGATGCGGCCGAACGTGGGCTGACCGAGTTGCTGCGCGAGCCCTGGAACCATGAACTGCGGTTTGTGGTTGCCGACAGTTTGCAGCGCAGTGGAAGATTTGACGATGCAGCAACCCAGTTCGAAGCTCTGGAAGGCACGCCTTACGCTGCCAGTGCAAGCCTGCGCCTGAACGCTTTGCGCCTGAATCAGCCAGCGCGCCGTCTCGCAGCAGCTGCCACGCCATCGCGGCAAATCCTCGCGCAACGCCCGGCACCGCTTACCGTCGCCGCTCCCGACAATGTGCCATTGACCGAACCGCCGCCTGCCAGAAGACCCAGGGGCAGCGCGTATACAGCGATTGGCAGCCCGTCGCCGGCAACTTCCGCCCTCAGCTCAGCGCAACAACAGATTCTGGAACTCAGCGCTGCAGAGAACTACCAGGCAGCCGGAACTCAGGGACTCAGTCTGTTGACCAAGGAACCTCCCGAGGATGAATTGCGCCTCGTGATTGCGAACAGCCTGGCATGGACCGGTCGGCTGAAGGAGTCCATTCAGCAATACCAGCCGCTCATCGATGGCAAGCTGGACAAGGAGGCTCGCGTCGGCATGGCCAACGTCTATCGGTGGCGCGGCCGTGACGATCAGGCAGTGCCCTTGCTTCGCTCGGTACTATCGACTGATCCTGAAAACAGCGACGCACGACAGGCGATGGATTTGGCGCAGCGCGAATTGCGCGCACGCACACTCGTGACGCTGGGCACTTTCGACGATTCGTCCGATATGCAGCGCCGCTCACTCTCCATCAACCACCGTTGGCGCGACGCCAGTGGTCGCAATATTTTTGAAATCGAAACCAGTGGCGTTGACGACACACTGTTGACGACCGCAGTCAAGCAACAGGATCTGACCCTGCGCTATCAGGCCCTTGGATTGCCTCTGCAACCGCGCTTTGAGATCAGCGCACAGGCCAATCCCGAGTCGGCTGCTTTCGCTGGTCTCAAGCTTCAGTTCGCCGAACAGGCACTCGTCCTTGACCTTGGCCGCGTCAATTGGGGAAAGATGGCATTGAATGCCAATGCATTGCAAACCAGCCTGGCAGCAGCGCACGCCGGCGCCCAGGCCAATGGCAGGTTTGTGTTGGGACAGCTGAGCGGGCACGTTGACTACTACGACATTTCAGACAACAACACCATTTTGGCGAGCACCTTCAACTTCATGCCTGCCTGGCGCCCGCTTGGCTTGCGAATCAAGCCTCTCGTCGGGCTGGAAACACGCGACGCCAGATTCGCATCCAGCGCCTACTGGTCGCCGGCCACTGGATTTGGCACGGTGTACGCCGGGCTGATCGGCGAGTGGAGTGGAGCCAACTGGGATTTCATGGCCAGCGGCCAGGCCGGAAGGCGCCTGTATGGCGAAGCAGGCCCGAACTGGAGCGCCTCTGCCAGTGGGCGCCACTGGCTGGGTAAGGATCTGGCAATTGGCCTCAGCCTCTGGGACATGGCGAGTTGGCGCAATAACGCCGCCTACCGGGCTAAGTCACTGACGATGAGCCTGGAGAAAGTTTGGAACTAAGAGGCGTATCCAGATACGCCTGGGCCACGCTGATGATCGGTGGCGGCGTGGCCTTCGTCGTGTTCAGTTTCGAGAAGATTCGTGAGCTGGGTGATCAGTCGCTGAGCATCCTGTTCGAGAACTTCATTCTCGGCGCCATATCGGCGTACCTGCTGTTTTTTCTTTCCCTGCTGATTATTCGCTATGCGGTACTCATTCTGTACTCCTTCATGGAGCATCTGGAATACGTACTGCGGCGTAAACACCATCCCGAGAACCAGCGCCGGGCCGACAAACTGCTGCCCATGATTACGCTGGTGGTGCCCGCTTACAACGAAGGTCCGGTGATTCAGCAGGCTTTGCGCTCCCTGCTGCTGCTTGACTACCCAAACTATGAAATCCTGGTAATCGACGACGGCTCGACCGACGATACCTACGAGAAGGCGCTTGCCGTTGCGCGTGAGCCCCATGAAGTACCGATTCGAATCATCACCAAACCCAATGGTGGCAAGGCCGACGCGCTGAACACCGGCATGGCGCAGGCGCGCAGCGAATTCGTTTTGAACATGGACGGTGATACCAAGCTGTCGAGCAATACGCTGCGTGCCTGCATCTCGCACTTTGATGACCCCAGCGTCGGCGCGGTGGCAGGCAACGTCAAGGTCCTGAACCGCGAAAACATGTGGACCAAGGTACAGGCACTGGAATATATCGAAGGTCTGGCCATGGCACGTAAGGCACAGAGCTTCATGCGCACCGTGAACATCATTCCGGGGCCACTCGGCATGTTTCGCAAGACCGCCTTGCAGCAGGTTGGTGGCTACGACCGCGACACATTCGCCGAAGATTGCGACTTGACGCTCAAGTTGCTGATGCGCGGCTGGCATGTGGTGTACGAACCTACCGCCATCGCCTGGGTTGAGACCCCAAGCCACCTGCTCGATCTGCTCAAGCAGCGTTACCGCTGGACACGCGGCATTTTGCAAGCCACTCGCAAACACAGCGCTGCACTGTGGCATCCACGCAGGGCTGGCATCAACTTCTTTATCCTCTGGTACATGCTTTTCGAGGGAATTGTCTGGCCTTTCTCTACGGTACTGGGAAACATTTTCTTTGTTTACATCGGTCTGCAGTACGGTGTGGCGATCTTTCTTTTCTATTGGTGGCTGCAACTCACGATGCTCGACATCGTCGCCGCTTCCTACTGCGTCATCGTTGAGGAAGAGGACCCGTCGCTCATCTACTACTCAATTGTGTTCAGGCTGTTCTATATTACGGTCATTGATATTTCGAAGGTCTTCGCTACTATTGAAGAATGGCGCGGCACAGCGATGACCTGGGGCAAACTTCAGCGCGAAGGAAAGCTTTAGCATGGATCTGATTTCAGTGCTTGCAACGGTCATCCTGATCGTCACCATCGGCACACTGGTCGTTGGTGTCGCGGCCTATGCTGCCTTCAAGTTGCGCGACAATCGTCGCCCGAAACGCAAGGATCCTAAGGCCGCCGCCGAAGGCGTGCATAAGCCGATATTCCTGAAGCCGTACAGCCCGACCAAGGCGGTCAAGGATCCGGCCGAAGGGTCATGAGTCTGAGCGATGCACTGGCCTTTCCTGTGATGCCGCCCGATATTCCAACCAGCTTCGAAACCCGCCGGGCGCACCGGCGCATCGGGCCGTACCTGGCCTCATTGGTCGTGATTGGTCTGGCCATGACAGTTCTGGTCTATCTGTCCTCAATGCAACTGCTAGGGTGGAAGACGCCGATACTGAATCTGGGTCGTTTTTCTGCCGCCCCGGCGGCCCTGGGTCTTGGCACTTCGCAGCAGGACGTCATTCTCTACGCCTCACCCAACACCAAGGAATATTTCGTCGGCATTGGCGCCAACTATGATCGCTTGCTGACGCCCTGGCGCGGCTATTTCAAGAACCGACACGCGAGCTATCAGGAATTCACTGAAACGTCGCAGTTGCGCCAGATCAATGCCAGCGTGCTGATACTGCCATCGGCTGTGGCACTGAGCGCGCAGGAGCGAGCTGACATCCTGCAGTTTCGCTCTCGGGGAGGCGCCATTCTGGCGACCTGGGCCACTGGCACACGCAACGAAAAGGGTGACTGGGATGGTTGGCAATTCCTGGAGACCATCGGAGCAAAGTCGATAGGGGAAATTGCGCTTGAACCGGTAGCGCGTCACCTGGTTCTGACTGGCGAATCACCGCTCTCGCACAGCCAGCCGGCAGGGCAACGCATTGTGCTGAGCAAGGTCTCCGAGCGACTTCTGCGCTTGCAGGGCGAAGGCACTGCCGCTCGAATCATGAACTGGGGCCGCATACCAGACCCGGAACGCAAGAGTGAAGGCGCTGTGATTTTTTCCGAAACCGCAGCACCGGCCGGTCGCAGCGCCTTGTTTGCCTTTGCAGAATCAACCTGGGAATCGGAGCCGGAGCCAATTTACGCGCTGCTAGACAACACGCTGCAATGGCTCCAGCGCCAGCCAGCCGTCGTGCGCTCGGCCTGGCCCTACGGCAAACATGCCGCGCAAGTCATCGAGATGGACACCGAAGAGGGCTTTCCCAATGCATTGCGTTTTGCAGCCATGATGCAGGAGATGTCCTACCGTGGAAGCTTTTACATCCTGACCTCAGTCGGGAAACAATATCCGGAGGTGCTGAGCAGTCTGTCCCGCGATTTCGAGATTGGCTACCACGGTGATATTCACGCCGGGTTCAAAGGTCAATCAGCGCAGCAGCAACAGCAAAGAATAGACACGATGCGCGCCGAAATGGCGGCTGTCATACCTGAAATCAAGAGTTTCACTGGCTTTCGCGCACCGATCGAGAGCTACGATGGCACGACAGAAGCGCTGCTGCAAAAAGCAGGTTTGCGCCACCATGTGACTGATCCGAGTCGCACCGAGGCTCGACTCCCCTCTTTCGCCAGGATCGATGGGGTGGCGACACAAGACACACTGGTCGTCCTGCCTCGAACGCAGCGTGACGACATCAACCTGGCCAAGGAAAACCTGAGCGTCGAGCAAACACGGCAGGCACTCATCGACGATCTGGACCTGACGGAGAGCGTGGGGGCACTTGGCCTGCTCAGTGTTCACAGTCAGAATTACGGCACCGACAGTGTGTTGACCCAGGCCATGCCGGCTTATCTGGCCCACCTGAAACTGCATCGCGACCAATTTTGGCTGGCCTCAGCCGGGCAAGTGGCTGATTGGTGGCGCGAGCGCGAGCGATTTCAATTGTCGGCCAAAGCCAGAGGCAAGGTTCTCAATTTCGATGTAACCATTACTGGAAAGTCTGCCTTCAGCGGCGCCAGCCTGATCGTCATCCTGTCGAGAAAAGGTGTGCTGCCAACCTTGCAGGAGCTCAAGGTTGGCATGCCCAAAGCAAGCATCCGGAGAATTGACGATTACCGGGCAGCGATCGTCTTCGATACGCTCAATCCTGGAAATTACGCCTACCAGGCGAGCTTCGAATAGCTCTTAGTGGCGCATCCCTGAGTGCAGTCCGGCAATCACTCCGAATCGCTCGCCAGTATCCAGTCCGCCACATACTGAATGTCCAGGCTCGCTTTGCAGCCTGGCTCATACTGCAGTACCGGACGCGAGTAAGCCAGCGCTTCTGAAACGGCCGGGTCCCGATGCACCGCCACGGGCACGATCCGGCCGGGGTAGCTCTCATAGAGGGCGGTGCGCACCCGATGCCCCAACTGGCCCTGCGTCGACATCTGGTTGATCACCAGGCTGACCCCGTGAAAATCGGGGTGTCCGACGGTGTACTGTTCCACCAGGGAGAGAATCTGCGGCACAGTCGCGAACGAAGCGGCGTCGGCCAGAACGATGGCCAGCGCCCGCTGTGCCGCGTGGATGGCCTGCTGCAAATAGACTGTCGGGCCGGGTGGCGTGTCAAGGATCACAATATCGAACGCGCCCGTGCCAAGCGAATGAACTCCATCGTGCACCCAATACGGATGCGCTTTCAAGGCCGCTTCAAATTCCTGCAGTTCGATGTCCGTGACATTGCCGAACGGGATAAATTTGACATCAAAAGGACTGTCAAATATGGATCCTTGGCCTATGCCTTCACGCACCAGGCCACCAAGATCTCCTGGATCCATGCTGAGATGCAAGCGTAGTGCATTTTGCGGGTCAAGATCAATCACCAGCACACGCTTGCCGCGTTGTGCAAGTGCAATGGCTGTGTTGGCCGTCAAAGTGGTTTTACCGACACCACCCTTGCCGGAAATAAAGGCAATGATCTGCATTGTTACGTAGCTCGGTCGCTACCGTGCAGCAGGAGGAAGTGGCAAGGTCGAACTGCTGCCCTTGCGCGGCGTAGCCCAAAGCGCCGGCGGTTCGTTCAACATGGCGGCAGCACGCGGCATGACCATGCGCGGCCTCTCCAGCATTGGGTTGGGAACGCCCGAGTAACTGTCCATCCAGTTTTGCAAATTGGCAAGATTTTCGCGAATGTCGATGCGGTTGGGCACGAGCTTGACGGCCCGCGTCAACAGGTCAAAGGCCGCCCGGTAATCGCCAGCTGCTGCCCTCGCCACTGCAAGGTTGTTCAATGCAACCGGATCAAAGGGGTTCAGACGCAACAAATCACTATAACTCTGCACGGCCGCCGCATTGTCACCCTCGGCCAGGTAAGCGCGGCCATATTGCATCATGTCGCGCCCATGCGAGGGCAAACTCACCAGGGTCAGCGCCATGACCAACAACAGGAGTCGCTTCATAGCTGATCTCCAAGTGAAAGCGGGCGCAGCGTGCGCGGCGGGAACTGCACTGGTTGAGGTAGTGCGTCGAAGGCGTAGCGGAGGTAGATCATGCCAGTCTGCTGCGTAAAGTTGTGGCTGTTGTCAAACGCCAGACGCGCACCAAACGCAAATTTTGGCGTAAGAAGATATTCAAACGAACCGGCCAGGTTGTAGCCCAAACCTGTGCTGCTCTGGGCCTCATAGAAGGCGTTGTAGGTGGCCAGACTCGGGAGCAGTTTGACCTGATTTTCCCAACTGGCTTGCATGGCAGCGTTCGTCGGGAAGTAAGGTGCTTGATCCTGGCGGACATAACGCATGCCGATGTCGCCGCCCAATTGGTAGGAAAACCGCCCCTTGCGACCGGCTACGTCCATGGGAATGCCAAAGCTGAAATAGTTCTGTGGACTGAAATAACCGCCATTGCCAAGCGTAAAGTTGCTCAGGTTGTCCCGGTACCCGAGTGCCGTCAAGTTGACACCCACTGTCGCGCGTATATCGGGCGTCTGATAAACACGCCAGTAACCGCCAACGCTGGATTCGAACTCGTTGTTGCTCTTGACACCTTGACCGGTCAACCCGGCATAACCAATGGCAGCATAAAGTCCACCGCTGTCATCGCCATAGCCTGCGTCGATGCGGACGCCGTTCTTGATCACACCGCCCCAGACTTCGCCCGTCCTGGGATCACTTGTGCCAGCGTAAGACAGCAGACTGTCCGTCACAGCGCGCCGGCTGATGCTGCCGCGCAAAGTGAAGTCGTCGAAACGCTCAGCCAGCGAGGCACCACCCACCACGTTGCTTACCTTGAAACCCAGCGGTGTCGTACCGACATCGAGCGCCAGATTCTTGCTGCGATAAGCGGCACTGACGGCAATGCCGCTGGCGTCCTGACTTGCTGACGGGTAGGGCGAGGTGATGAACGGGCCCAAAGCGTTCGATCCGACCCGGGCAGAAACGTGCGGATCAGCCAGGTTGTAAGACTCTGCGTTGAGCAACACCGGCGTCAGACGCAGTGTGGCAGTACCGTCATAGTCGATCGGCATCTTGAGTTCCAGAGGCAGTTCAATCTCGGTCAAACGACTCAGGCCAGCTTCACCGGCCAGACTGCGAAATCCTCCACCAAAATCGACGGTCGTGGAAAACTTCAGCTGAATATCGTCAATTTCCTGGGTCATCGTCCGCTCACCTGCTGGCGTCAAGGCTGGCCTGGCCAGCGGCACCACTGGCGACACCAACGGCGACGAAGCCGCGATCACCGGGAGAACTGGTTCTATAGGGCGATTGACGGGGTTGCGCGGCACGGCCACGGGCAAATCAAGGTACTCCTGAACCACGCGAGGCGGCGCTTCAACAGCCGAGACTTGCACGGCCGGTGAAAACAATCGCGACGTGGGGCTCTGCACCCGAGGCTGCGACGGCGGTTGCGGCACAATTTCTTCCCCAGCGCGCAGGCTGCTGCCTGCAGGAACAGGCAGCGCGCTGGAACGCGGCTCGAAGCGCGGCGCGGGGCTGGAGACGGGCGTCACCGGATTGTTGGGGTCACCGTTTGGCTCGCTGCCAAAAACGGGGAAATTGCTCGTCTTGCGTACGACACCAGGCACGGGCAACAAGCCCGAGCGGTTGGCACGCGCAGCGGGTAACACCGATGACAGGGAAGCGCCCGGGCCCGGTATCTCGTCCACCAGGCGCAGCGACAGATTGCCGGGCGCCCCCGCGAAGGCGCCCTTTTCGCGCTCCAAAGCCTGGGCATACTGAAAATACTCCATCGCCTTGGCGACATTGCCACGCGCCTTCTCGGCCCGTCCTGCGGCGGCAAGCGCGCGTGGATGGTCAGGTGCGATTTCAAGCGCAGCCTTGGCATGTCCCAAGCCCTTGTCATAGGCACGCGCACCAAGCGCGACGCCAGAGGCAAACAAACGATATTCGAGATCGTCCGGAGCGCGAAGAATCACGTTTTCCGTCAACTGCAGCGCCTGCGCCGGCTCACCGCCGGAGTTGTAGATGCGCGCCAATGCCATGATCAGACGCGGGTCGTCCGATTGCTCAAGCGCCGGGCTGACCACGTTGTACGCCTCAGCCAGACGTCCGGCTTCGCGCAGCGCATCTGCCTGACGCAAGGTGTACGCCATGATGATTTTGTTGACTTCGTCCTGCTGCGCAGGTGTGAGGCGACCGGATGCAGTCAGATCGCGCAGAACAGCCGGAAGTTCCGCATCCTGCCTGGCGTTGAGCAGGATCCCGGCATACTGGATGCGCACGGCAACGTTGTCACGTGGCGCGCGGCTGGCAATTTCACGCATCACGCGCAATGCCGAGGCCGGCTGTGCCAAATCGTTCCAACCAGCTGCAACAACACCAAGCAACAAGGCATCGGCTGACGCGGCCGCGGCGGTTTCGGCCTGCGTCATCATCGCGTTGGCCTTCTGCACGCCACCTTCCGCGTAGGTCTGCTGCGCCCGCTGCACCTGCACGTTGACCCAAAAACGACGCTGCTCCCGCGCCATTTCGGCTGTTCGCAATGCTGCCGGAATGCGTTCGAGGGTCATCAAGCCTTCCCACCAACGTTGCTGATCGGCAAAAAGCAGGGCCCTGGCGTGCAAGGCCTCGGGCATGTCAGGGCGGGTCTCAAGCAGATTGTCCAGCAGAGCGTTGGCACCACCGGGATCACCCAACTTTTGATACTGGCGCGCCAGAGCCAGCCTGGCCCACGGATTGAAAGGATCTACCAGCAAAGCGTCTTCAAGCTTCTCGGCTGCAGCTTCGTAATCGCGATTCTGCTCGTCGGCTTCAGCCAGCTTGAGCATGGCCGAAGCCTTGGCCTGATTCAGGCCGCCAATCTTCAGGGCCGTCTCCTCGTCGAGCGCGGACACCATGGCCATCGCTTCGCCATCCCGACCGGTCTGGGCCAATAACCCGACCAAACCGCGAAACGCGCCAGGATCCAAAGGCGCCTTCCTCAAGACCTGCCGATACAGCGGTTCGGCTTTGGCGAACTCGCTTCGTTGTGACAGCAAATCTGCCAGCATCACCTGCCCAGTGGCTTCGGCAACGCCAAGTCTCAAGGCCTGCTGCAACTTGCCTTCAGCCTCAGTCAACTTGCCGGCCTCACGCGCATCCATTGCGTCCTGGAGCAGCGCCCAGTAACTGGCGCTATCGCGCGCCTGCTTCCAGCGCGCTGCACTTCGCCTTCCGTACTTGACGGACTGATCCAGCAGGCGCGACGCCTCGGCAAACTCTCCTTGGCGCAATCGAATGGTGCCCAGACCACCCAGCGCATCGGCATCTCTCGGATTCCTGGCCAATACCGCGCGAAAACGCTTTTCTGCTTCCTCGACTTCACCCTTTTCGAGAAGCTTGAAACCAGCCTGCCTGGCGAGTTCCAGCGGGTTCGGCCTGTAAACAACGGCAGGTCTATCGAGCACACGCAGTCTCTCGATCACTGCCTGATCGGATGGGAAGCGTCCCAGGTAGGACGCAAACAATGCGCGATCTGCTGCACGCGCGTTGAGCCAGACCAGCGCCTGGCGCCAGGCTTTTTGTGCTTCAGGATCAGTGGGTGCAAGCGTGGCGAGTTGACGTATCCCTTCCCGACGCGTTGTTTCCCGGTAGGTCAGGTGACGCGCCAATGCCAGCAGGTAACGCGCATCGCCCGGGTTGGCGCGAACCAGTTCTTCCAGGCCACGGCGCGCTTCCTCCCAACCCTCGCGCGTTGCACCCAGTGTCTGGTAATACTCCAGGCCAAACTGTCCGGCAGGTTTGCTCTGTCCCAGAATTTCACGATAGTTCTTGACTGCTTCCTGGGCCTGTCCCGCCTGCGCCTGCTGGCGCGCTGCGGACAATTGTGCGACCGGAGCCCGACCCAGTTTAAGTGCGGTCTCGAGTTCACCCAGACCCGGTGGTGGTGGGGTCAAAGCTGCCGCCCTGGCGTGCAGTTCCTCAGCTTCCTTGAAATGTCCGGCGCGCGCTTCAATCGCACCAAGCTGGATCAATGCCATTGGATGATTTGGCACGGCACGCAAGAGTTTTCGCCAGGCGTCAGCAGCCAGGTCTTCACGATTTTTTTGCTGCCAATAGCGTGCCTGGTCAATCAGGCGCTGAGCCAGCGGATCGTCCGCGGCCCAGCCCAACTGAGCGCAGCTTGACAGAGCGAGAATCAGCCAGGCCAACTTTTTCATCTTGATCATTTTTTAAATGTTGCCATCCTCTGCACCACAAGACGTCCATTCCCCTCGAAACGGTAGCGTTTGTCCATCCAGCCCAACGCAAAAAGGGCGAGCGCCTGCTCGTAGTAGACGCCGGGAATTCCGCCCATCGCCGTGATTCTCGCACGTTGTTGATCGGTTGCCGTTCTGGCCCCCACCGCATCCAGAAACGGCAATAGCGCAGCAGAAAAACCGGCCGGCCCGGAACCCTCACCACGCCCAGTGCTGGCGTCAACTTTTTCCGGCGGAACCAATTGCCGCTCAACCAGTACCTGCATGCCCTTCAAACGCGCCAGTACACGCAATCGATCCGGATCCTGATGCGGCATAAAACCGGCCCAGAGGTATGTCCGGATGGCGTCGTAGGCACCAGTCTGCCCGACCTTGGCATCCAGTCGAAATCCAGTGTCAGGTCGAACCACAACCCAGTCCGATACAAGTCGCTGCGGCGTCACTGAGTCCAGCATCAGCAACGTGCTTTTGCGCAAGGCGCGCCACGGACCGTTGGGTGCTTCCAGCGCCAGGCCTTGCAATAGCGGCAATGGCAGATAACTTGGGTTGAGCTTCCAGGCACCATTCTCCAGCGCGAAGCCCTGCGAGCCCGGCAACAGCACTGGCCCGACGCCAGGAACCTGCACGATCAACTCCTTGGCAAGCCTCTGCTGGATCATTTCTGCCGTGGCCCGCAAGACTGCGTCGTGCCACAGGTGTCCGGCCTGAAACAGCGTGTAGCTCAGCCACAGATCAGCATCACTGGCGGCATTGGTGTCCATGACGCCCCAGGTGCTGTCCGGCTTTTGCCCCCACTTCCATGCCATCAGTCGGGCGGTCAGGTCGCCGCCCGCCAGATTGGTCCGGGTCCAGCTCAACACCCGGTCGAAGGTGGCGCGATCGTTTGCCACCAAAGCAAAAAACAGGGTGTAGGCTTGCCCCTCGGAAGTGGAGTGGCCGCCCGCCGCAAAGTCGATGACCCTGCCGTCAGCCTGGATGAATCGGTCCCTGAAAGCGTCCCAGGCCGGCCAGCTTTCCGTCAGGGAGTTGTTCGGTGTAGCGGCCAGCAGCGTCGGCGTGGCGGCGCACATAAGCGCCGCTGCGCTGGAGATGATACTTCGGCGCGAATACATACCGGTCTGCTTCCAATCCAACTTGCTTAGCTGCTGACTTTTCCGCCCCTCGTTACCAGCCGCTTGGCAGCAAAACGACGCAACTCCCGATAGGAAACAACGGCCAGTGCCAAACAGATCAGCAGCCCCAGCGCCCCTACCAGCAGCGGATGCATGGAAAACATCCAGCGCAGGTAGGTGATCCATGGCAAAGAGCCCAAATAGTAGGTGTCAGCAATCTTGGCGTGATCAACATTCTTGTCATCAACAACGACAAAGTCTCCCTGCACCCCCGCAACTCGCTCGGAGTCGTTGAGAACATCAGAAATCTTGTGCAAATCATCCGACCTGTCGGCGTACAGGTAAACGACGCTGCGTCCGGATTCCAGTGGCGACTCAAAAGCCATCATGGTCACCAGTCCGCCAGTGCCCTTGATGTTGACTGAGCCGTCCGGCCGCGGTGAACTTTGCAGATCCTTCTGGGCCCAGCGATACAGTACTCGGCGGAAAATATCAGGCTCACGCACCCGACGTTCTCCATTGCTCTGCACCATCGGCAAATGATCTGCCCACTTGGCCATCAAGGTTTGACGTTGCGCAGACCCGATGACCAGCAAATCACGGGAAGAAACCGTCTCCACTTCCGCAGCCGAGACCAGCGCGTGCCGCAGGACCGGGTAGGCAGTGGCCTCCCCCATGCGTCCCATCATCGCCAGATAGAGGCTGAGCTCATCGGCATTGGGCTGTTCAGGCAAGACAACGGCGGTCTGCGAGAGATCTGCCATGCGTGTATAGGGGAACCCGATATTGGAAAAATAGGCCAAATTGGGCAGGGCGACATAGTGCGGAAATCCGCTGAAATCCAGTGTTGACTCCGGATCGATCGCACCCTGCATATTGTCTGGCAGCGCGTCGCGGCACTCACCCTCCTTGATGGGATCGAAGTAGTAGTGCAACTGCAGTTGGTTACGTCCTCCCACCTGGTAGGGTGGTACAAACAACAGGTCTTCGCGCACGACGAGATTACTGTCCAGGACCGGCAGGTTCAAACGATTGAGCGCTGTCGCCTTCCTCGTGGGATCATTCAGCGGCAGGCCCTGCACAAAGTTGCCGTTCACATTGACGTTCAGGCTGGAGTTTTTGCTCAAGGGCATGCTGGTGTAGCGATATTTCAGCTCCATCGGCACACCCTGACTGCGCCACGTGAACAGATCAGGCGAAACCCGGAAGTTCACCCGGATCACGTCCGGGAAGTAGCCTTGGACTTCCATTTGATCCTGTGGCGCCAGTTCACCAAAGCGGACCGGACGATTGGTTGTCACCCAGGCGGGAGCGTCGTAGGGCACTCGCGCGGGCGGCTCTGTCTCAGCCGTCACTGCAGCGCGTTGTCCGGTCAGCGTGGCATAGTTGAGAACGATGGCACGCGCAGCGCGCAACAGATCCTCATCCTGTTTGCCAGAAACGATCAGCAACTTGGCTCCCGGGACGGTGGGATGTGCTTCGATCGATATCGATGGTCCACCAGCCGAACCCAGCGCGCCAATGCGTTCACTGCCCTGCATGAAAAGTACGGCATTTCCCTCAGGCAAAGCGTTCAGCATGACAGGGAACTTTGCGCCGCGGTAGCTGGCCAGACTGCCAAACCACGAGGCCACGATACCGGCCGCCTTCAAAGTTCCCAGCGATGGTGCAGACGCAAATACAAACGGCAGATTCAGTGTCCTTGCGTCGCCTCTGTTGAAGAACGGTGCCGGCAAGTACTTGAGATTGTTTTCCAGCGTCATCGGCGCCAGCGTCAACTCGACGGTACCAGCGTTGCTCAAGTTCAGCCAGAGCGAGGAGTGCAGTGGATCTTCACACTTGTAGGTGTAATGCCCGATCAGCCGGAAACTGAGTTTGTTGTAATCGGTGAAGAGACGCGGGTCCAGCTCAATTTCACGCTTGTTGCCGATATTCTTGTCGCGCGGCAGTGGCAACACAGTTACCACTTCATCATTCAGCATGATCTTCAGGTGGCTCAGCTCCGGCAGCAGTGAAGGCGAGTAGCTGTAGTCAATCTTGAATTTTGCGCCGACCACCACTTCATCGGAGCGAATCGAAAATGGGAACAACCAGGATCCAGAGACACCGCGCAGTTGTACTGGCGTCAAAGCCCCCATTTCCTTCAAACTGATGGTGACCACGCGCTGCTTTGCCCGCGGCTCCGCAGCCACTTCGGGCGAAGTGACTGCGACCTTGCTGGCCGCGTCCAACACAACGGCCTTGCGCGACTTGGCTTCGATTGGCGTCACGCCAAACGCCACCAACATGGCAAGTAACGCGCTCGCGATACGGATCCCTATTGCTTTTTCCATATTCCCATCCTTAAACGTTTCCAGGTCATGGCCCCGGTTCCTACGCGCAAACGTCGCCACGGTATGGTCCCGGCCAAGCTTAACAAGAAGCGGCTCAGGCCCTGGCGGCTGATAATGAACACTTCCTTGAAGCCCCGCAAGGGATGATCCGTATCCCGATCCGGTAGCCACTCCTGCCAGGCATCGCCGCGCGAAAAAGTGGCTGCAACCAGCGCCTGGTAGTCATCGAGTTGCATTCCTTCAAAGCGCAGTCGCAACACGGCGCCCTGGCTGAAGGCCACGACGGCCGGAAATGAAAACTCCCGCTCACCGCGGAAGATCGACACACTGACCGGAGCATTCTTCTCCAGCACCAGAGAGGTTGGCAACTTCAGAGCCAAGCCGCCTTCCGAAAAATCTTCCGTTTCACATACCATGGTGCGCCCATTGGGCAATCGAACCATCGCCGGCATCGCCAACTGAACCCGCCAGTGACTGCGAATCTGACGTGCTTCCAGCGCCACCGCCAATGTTGCCCACAACAACATCAGGTTATAGAGCGTCCAGACAAGATTCAGTACCACGGTACCGATCTCGTGTGTATTCCACCAGAACAGCCGGCCGATCCCGATCACCAGGCCCAGCAGATTGAGTCCCAGGATGATCAGGTAAGGTAGCGAAATTCTCCAGTCGAAATACTCCCGATCGACCAGTCCACCCTTTTTTGTCACATTGAATTGCCCGAACTTGGGGCTGATCAGTGCCAATGTGGTTGGCACCAGAATGTACCAAGCCAGGGCAGTCTCATACACCTCGGCCCACAGGTTGTGACGGAACTTGCCCTGCATGCGAGAGTTGGCAATGTTGGCCTGAATCAAGTGCGGCAGCGCGTACGCCGCAATCAGGTCGGCTGAAACCTGAATGATGTGGGCCTGGAAAAACATATAGGCCAGTGGCGCGGTCAGAAACACCACGCGCGGAAAGCCATAAAAGAAATGAATCATGGCATTGAGGTAACACAGGCGCTGTTGCCAGTTCAGTCCCTTGCCCATGAGCGGATTGTCAACCCGGAAAATCTGCGCCATGCCACGCGCCCAGCGGATACGCTGCCCCACGTGCGCTGACAAGCTCTCGGTCGCCAGTCCTGCTGCCTGCACGATGCCGATATAGGCCGTGGTATAGCCCAAGCGGTGCATTTTGAGTGATGTGTGGGCATCTTCCGTCACCGTCTCTATCGCAATGCCACCAATGGCAAGCAAGCTCGTGCGCCGCAGAACGGCGCAGGAGCCGCAGAAGAAGGTCGCATTCCACAGGTCGTTGCCGTCCTGCACCAATCCATAAAACAACTCACCCTCATTGGGCATGTTACGGAACAGGCCGAGGTTGCGCTCAAAGGGATCAGGCGAAAGAAAATGGTGCGGCGTCTGCAGCATTCCCAATTGGGGCTCCTCCAGAAACCAGCCCACCGTGGTCTGCAAAAAGGTCCGGGTCGGAATGTGGTCGCAATCGAAGATCGCGACCAATTCACCATTCGAGACTGCCAGACCAGCGTTGAGATTACCGGCTTTGGCATGCAAATTGTCCGATCGCGTCAGATAGACCGCACCGACCGACTCTGAAAATTCACGAAATTCCGGTCGTCTCCCATCGTCAAGGACATAGACCTTGATCTTGTCACGCGGCCAGTCCAGCGCCAGCGCTGCCATGACCGTCGGACGGACCACCGACAGAGGTTCGTTGTAAGTTGGGACAAAAATATCTACCGTTGGCCACAACGACAGGTCCTGCGGCATCAGCACGGGCTTTCTCTTCAGCGGCCACGATGTCTGAAAAAACCCGAGCACGAGCACCAGCCAGGCGTACAACTCAGCGCACAGCAGTCCGATGCCAAACATCATGTCACTGTTGAACTCCTGCCCGAGTGTCGCAGTGAAACGCCAGTAAATATAGCGGGTCGAAGCAACCAGGGACATCGAGATCAGCACCAGCACCACCAGAGTCCCGACATAACGCCTGATGTACAGCGACACGGCACAAAAGATGACCGAAAAAACCAATTGCTCGCTCAACTGGAAGGGAATGCTGGTAATCAGTGCCAGACCCATCACACAACCGACCGCAGTCGCAATCACAACGCCGGGCAGCGCCCACACCGGTGAATCGATAAGCTGATTGCCCAGGGCATTGAGCGCGCCGTACAAGTAGCGCGGATTGAGACTGGAGCGGCTGCTAGGCCCCCAACGCTCACGCCACTGCGCCAGGAGAGCCAGCAGTTTCATCAATTGACAGATTCCATAAGCCAGCCCGCCAGTCGCTTCACGTCCTGCGTTGCCTGGCAATGGGGGTCATAGCTGAGCACCGGTTGCTGGAACGCCAGGGCTTCACTGACGGCTTCATCACGGTGAATACCAATACGCGCCAAACGTTGCCCCAGATGCTGACGCAGCACCTCGGACACATCGCGGTTCAGTGAAACCGTCGAATCAATCTGGTTGAGAACGTAGACGCTGACGAGCGAAGGCCGCTGCGCGGAAATTTCATCGATCCAGGACTCCATCGCCGGAATCGTCGCGTAAGAGCCGGCATCTGCCAACAACACAATCACGGCAACATCGGCACAGGCAAAAGCCTGATGCAGATAGACCGATGGCCCGGGTGGCGTGTCGATCAATACGACATGGTCGTCCTCAAAGCCGGCTCGTGCCAATTGTTCCCAAACCCACTGCGGCTGCTCGGACAGCAGTTCCTCAAACGCTTCTCGCTCAGGCTCACTGGCTTCGCCGTAAGGCATGCACGTAACACCAAACTTGCTCGGGAATGAAACCCCGTTCCAGTTTGCGGAGGTCAAGGACTGGCGGCATACACCCTCCTTCAACCCGGTACCGAGCCCGAAATGCAGATGCAGAGAGTTTTGCGGATCAAGGTCGAGCACGGCAACCCGCCCCTCGCCCAACTGCGCGGCAAATGCCGCGGCAAGATTGGCCGTAGTCGAGGTCTTGCCAACGCCGCCCTTCATCGATACCACCGCGATCAGAATCATCCTCTACCCAACCGTTTCATGAAGGAGGGTCGGCTGTTGGTCTTTTTGGCTACCGGTTCTTCCTGTCCGGCAAGCCGCCTGAATGTGCTTGCCAGCGAAGCCGTGGTGCTGCTCGCAGCCTCTTGTTTGCGGACCACGGGCGCCGCCTCAGCACGAGCAAACAGTCCGCCCTTCTTCGGGCGAGTCGACTTTGCAGGCTCGGCACGTGCAAACAAGGTGCTTTCCCGGGGACGCTCGATAGACTTGGGCTTGGGCGCAAATATGGGAGCCGGTGCGGCCTCGCTCGGCGCCTGAAACCCACGCGCTCTGCTCGTGGGTCGTGCTGGGCGGGGGGCCGCTGGTCGAGGCGCAGCTGCGCGCACCAACGGTGGAGGTGCTGCCTCGGCAACGGGACGCGCAATCGGTCTGGCTGGCGCTGGCGCTACTGGCGTCGGAACACGGTCGGACATCTGCCGAAGACCCTTGGCCAGTTTGGATCCCAGTCGCGGCATCGCGCGAGACGGCTCACGCAAGCGCGGCGCCGCTGATTCCTTGCTGCTCCAAAGGTGATTTTTTTGTGCTGCTGACAAGACCGGCGGTGCTTCCTGCCGCTCAGGCGCCATGGATTTGAGCAGCGGCCAGCGCTGCTCGGCTGCCCCAGCCTCGGCACTGCGAGCCAACTCGCGGAAGTTGCTGCCATCCGCACCAAACGACTTAAACAGCGCGCCAACATCGTTACCCTGACTTGCCATTTCTATGCCTTCGAATATCGTTTTGTTGAACCGCCCACAGTGGCACCAAGCTGACGAAGCACTTCACCGTCCAAATTTCAGGCGCACCGTCATCCCGCCTGATTCCTCCAGCAGTCCGGTAACCACCATCGAATCGCCAGCACCCAGTACCTTGAAAACACTCTCGTAAAAACCCTCAAGCAAGCCTATGCTCCACTCCAGCGCGTCGTCACCGAAGGCCTCAGCCAAGGGCGCTGCCTGATGTGTGATTTCGATCACGCCGCGGGCTTCTGTCAGTTCCACCCAACCCCAGTTCAAACTGGACCAAAGGTCATTAAGGCGTTCTTCCAATTGAGCGAGCGTTTCAGTGCCCTCAAAGCGCTCTGCGGTATCGCCAGCAAAACGAGCTCCCGCACTGAAAAAAAGTTTTTGTAAATCCTCAGGGCTTGCCATCTCGCCAAGTTCCTGCGCCAAAGCGCGCAAGACCGGCGCCCACTGCAGGGAAACCTGCTGTGACCGGAAGTAGTTTTCCATATCCATAGTGCTATCTGGCATTTACCTATTATTAATTAGTCATCGGCGCGGACAGTCCCTGCCTGTTGGATTTTCGATACACGACGACAACAGATTGTGCCATGACTGCCTCCGTTTTGTGCGTCCCAGTGCAATGTCGCAACGCTTGACAGCGCAGATGGAGATAATGCAGAATCAGTTCAAGCTGACAATAGGCTGAAGCAGGGTTCGGCGCCACCATCCGAGCGTTATCATGACGCCATTGTTTTCATAGTTCCGGGAGTCCAAAATGGCAAAAGTTGACGGACATAGTGCACACAAGCAGGCACGGCGAACCAGAATCAATGCGAGATTGCCCGTCAACGTTAACGGCGTAAGGGGCGTCACCCGCGATATCAGCACCACCGGCATGTTCATCATCCAGACCATTCAGCATGAAATGGGCTCGCACGTTGACTTCTGGCTGGACATGGATACCCCTGAAGGCAAGGTCAAATTGTGCTGCAAGGGCGAAGTCATGCGGATTGAGAAGGTCGACGGCAAGGTCGGTATCGGCGTCAAGATTCTCAGCCAGGAAAGGCAGAGTTTCGCTACCGATGACGCATTTTCTGCGTAGATTGAACTGTCGGTTGCCACCGCCCTTTGAGCTGTCCGAGCAAGCAAATTCGGCGCTAGCGTGGCTGGCCCGGCCTGAGTCGGGTATCAGAACTGGCCTCAAAATGGATTGCATCGCAATCCATTTTTTTGCCTAGAATCGGAATATCAGCCTCACTTGACAAACCTAGCCAGCCCACAACCTCTGACCAATGACTTTTGAGCCATCTCTGTTATCAGAAGCACCCCAGCATTTCCGCCGGGTGGTCAGACACGCGCAAGCAGTTGGTCTGCTCCAAACCCTGTCAAGCGATGAATAGAACAATCGCAAGCCCCTCAGCGGCCTCGTTCAGCCGTGGGTCACAACCGGCCTCACTGGGTAAGGACAACTTACTGCGCATTTTCGAGCTCACATTGGGCCCGAGTGCATTGATACTTTCGTTGTGGGGCCTGGCCTTCTATTTTGAGGCTGAGGTTCACTCGGCCTACGTCATATTGTCGATACTTGTCTTCGCGCTCACTTTTCCAGGCCAAGCCAGATTGCAAGCCTCGCTGTTCTCGGGTTTTGTCAGCATTGCCCTCTCCTGGTTGTGGGTCGCCGGCTTGTTGCTGATTATCGGGTTTGCTTCGGGCAACATCCATCAGTTTTCGAAGTCGGTTATTTACACCTGGTTGTGGCTGGCCCCCCTATCCGAGTTTGGCGCGTGTCTGCTGCTGCGTGCAGTTGCACCGGTGCTGCTCAAGCTCCAGGGCCCGCTGCAGCGGGCCATCATTGTGGGCATGAACGAGCAGGGCCTGGCTCTGGCTTGCAGGATCACGGACGCCAGCTATGCCCGCATCGAGCTTGTTGGTTTTGTCGATGACCGGCAAACCGCGCGGCAGGCATCCCCTGTGACCCACAAGGTACTGGGCACACAGGAACAGCTTCTCGGCCTGGTCCGCAGCGAGCGCATCCAGATTATTTACCTGTCGCTGCCCATGGCATCGCAGCCACGTATCCTGCATATCCTCGACGAACTCAAAGACACTACCGCCTCCATCTATTTTGTGCCGGACATGTTTGTTACCGACCTGATCCAGGCGCATCCGGACTCGGTTTGCGGTATGCCTGTCATCTCGGTATGCGAGACGCCATTCAAAGGTGCTGACGGTGTCTTCAAACGCCTTAGTGACATCGTTCTGTCCGTACTCATCCTGATCCTGATCACGCCTTTGCTTATCCTCATTGCGTTGGCGGTCAAGATCGGGTCGCCCGGCCCCATCATTTTCAAGCAACGCCGCTGCGGGCTCGATGGGCAAGAGATCATCATTTACAAATTTCGCTCGATGACCGTCACAGAGGACGGTGAAAACATTGAGCAGGCCACACCGAACGACGCTCGCATCACCCGGCTGGGTGCCTTGCTGCGGCGCACCTCATGCGATGAATTGCCGCAGTTCATCAACGTGTTGCAGGGTCGCATGAGCATTGTGGGGCCGCGCCCGCACGCGGTTGCGCACAACGAGCTTTACCGCAAGCTCATCAAAGGCTATATGGTGCGCCACAAAGTCAAGCCCGGCATCACTGGTTGGGCGCAAGTCAACGGCTACCGGGGTGAAACCAGGACGCTGGACAAAATGCAGAGTCGCATTGACTTTGACCTTGACTACCTGCGCAACTGGTCAGTGCGGCTGGACCTGTACATCATTTACAAGACCATAGGCCTCGTTATCAAAGATCAAATGGCGTATTGACCATGAGGTGGCAATGTCGATTCTGGCTGCCACTGGCCTTGATGCTGTTGTGCTGCGGGTCGTCACTGGCACAGAGCAGCGACACACTCAAGCTCAAGATTGAGTCGTCACTGCGGTTTGACAACAACCTGTTTCGCCTGCCGGCCGATGCCAACCTGACTGCCCTGATCGGCACCGCCAGCGGCGCGGAAAGAATCGACATCAATACGCTGAGCCTCAATTTCAGCACAACGCTGAGTCTGCAAAAACTGGAACTGTCTGCCAGCGTGACCAACTACCGCTACGAGAACTTCAGCTATTTGAGCTTTGTGGCCCACAATTACAACGCCGCCTGGCACTGGGCGCTAACGCCTCGTCTGCATGGCAACCTTGGCAGCCAGCGCCAGGAAGTGCTCAACAGTTTTGCCGACTACCAGGGTTTCAACCTGCAAAACGTGCGTAGCAGCATCAACAACCGCATGGACGCAGCCTATGACCTGGACGGCGCCTGGAGCCTGAACGCAGGTGTCTCGCAATCTACCCAAACCAACCAGCAAACCCTGATAGCCGAAGGCGACTACAGCGCGAAGTCGATTGAGCTGGGCCTGCGTTACACGGCTGGATCAGGCAGCACCTTGAGCTACACGCTGCGCAACAACAACGGCACCTACCTAAATCGGGTTTTGCCATCATCTGGCCTGTACGACGACAGTTACCAGCAGATGGACAGCGAACTCAAGTTGCATTGGGTCCCTTCAGGCAAGAGCGTCGCTGACATCTACACGAGCCAGATCAGCCGCAGCCACCCCAACTATGCACCGAGGGACTTCGGCGGCCGCAACGCGGGTGTCAACTTCAACTGGAGTCTTACTGGCAAGTCGGCCCTGGCGGCAAGTTGGGTACGTGAACTCGCCAGCTACCAGACCAGCACTTCAAACTACAGTCGGACCGATCGCGTTTCGCTTGGACCTGTTTGGCAACCCAGCCCAAAGACGCTGGTGCGCGCACGCTACGAGCTAGCCCAGAGCGACTATCTGGGCTCGCCGTTTGGCCCGGTTGCAACACCGCGCAGCGACAGCACCAGCGCCGCCAGCCTGTCTTTTGACTGGCAACCCCATCAGTACCTTACCATCAGCACTTCGCTGGAGAATGCCAGTCGCAAATCCAACTTGGCAGGCCTTGACTATGAGAGCAAAATGGCGACTGTTTCGGCCCAATTCAGTTACTGACTTTCAAGCAATATGCACACTTCACAATTTCGACATTCCAAGCTGTTTTTGACGCGAGCCATTGTGGGTGGGGCGCTGATATTGGGTTTGTCTGCTTGCGGCAACAAGGACGACAAGAAGACAGCCACTCAGGTGGCCGCCAAAGTAGGTTCAGAAGAGATTTCCGTGCATCAGATCAACCAGGTGCTGAGCCGCAACAGCAGCGCTGGAGCGTCCCCTGCAGCAGTGCAGGCGATGGGCCGCGAAGTGCTTGAAAAGCTCATAGACCAACAGCTCGCTGTAGAGCAGGCCACCGAGGAAAAGCTGAATCGCTCGCCCGAAGTGGTATCGCAAATAGAAGCTGCCCGGCGCGACATTCTGGCGCGCGCCTACATGCAGAAAATTGCTGGCGCACTGCCCAAACCCAGCGCTGAAGAGATCAAGAAATACTACGCCGAGCATCCGCAGCTGTTTTCGGAGCGGCGTGTCTTCAACGTCCAGGAAATTGTGGCGCCAAACTCCCCCGGCCTGGCTGATCAACTGCGCGCCCAGCTTGCCACCGGCAAGTCCGTGGTCGACATCGCGAACTGGCTCAAAAGCAAAGACATCAAGTTTGATGGCGGTAGCGCAACACGCGCAGCTGAGCAAATTCCGCTGGAAAGGCTGGCGCAGATCCACGCGCTTAGAGACGGCCAGAGCGTGGTGATGGAAGCGCCCCAAGCCATCACGCTGCTACGCGTGGCGTCGTCGCAATCTTCGCCAGTGGCTGAGGCAGCCGCCCTGCCGCGCATCGAGCAGTTCCTGAACAACAAGCGCGCCAGCGAGGCGGTAGCCGCCAATATCAAGCAACTGCGCGCAGCGGCCAAAATCACCTACATGGGTGAATTTGCGAAGGCTGAAGGCGCCGCTGCTTTAGCTACCACCCCTGCCGCACCGGCTCCAGCCGAACCGGCGCCTGCTGCCAACAGCAAGACCGCCATAGAAAAGGGTGTGGCCGGACTCAAATAGCCACCTCTGTAAATTACTTCCCGCGAACTTACTGCTCATGATTCAACGCCTGCTACATCTTCCACGCATCGCCCTGGCTGCCATCCTGTTGCTGTGTGGCGCAGCACACGCGCAAAACACCGACTACCCGCTGGGCGCGGGTGATGCGATCCGGATCCAGGTGTTTCAAAATCCCGACCTGACCATTGAAACCCGCGTCTCTGAGAATGGTTCCATCACCTACCCGTTGATTGGCGCCGTCGATCTCGGTGGACTGTCGATCGCCGTCGCCGAGAGAAAAATTGCTGATGCACTATTGGCCGGTGGCTTTATCCAGAACCCGCAGGTCAACATCGTCCTGATGCAAATTCGCGGCAACCAGGTCTCGGTCTTGGGCCAGGTCAATCGCCCCGGGCGCTTTCCTCTGGAAACCGCCAACACCCGCCTGAGCGACATGCTGGCCAATGCCGGTGGCGCCACTGTTGGTGGTGATGACATCGCTATCGTGGTCGGCGTGCGAAACGGCAAGCAGTTTCGCAAACAGATCGACCTCCCCTCGATCTTTCTGGATGACAAACTGCAAGACAACATTGTGTTGCAGGGCGGCGATAGCATCTACGTCCATCGAGCGGCGGTGTATTACATCTACGGCGAAGTGCAGCGCCCGGGTGGCTTTCGGATAGAGCGCGATATGACTGTCATGCAGGCACTGGCCCAGGGCGGCGGACCCACGGTACGCGGCAGCGAGAAGCGCTTGCGCCTACACCGCAAAGCGGCCAATGGCGGCATTCAGGAACTTGAGCCAGAGTTGACCGACCCGGTGCTGCCGAACGACGTCATTTTCGTCAAGGAGAGCATATTCTGAAGTCCACACTCCGACCATGACGCTCCAGCAATTCCTGCTCATCCTGCGCGCCCGCTACCGCGTGGCGCTGCTCGCGTTCGCGGCGACGGTATTGACCACGTTGATCGTCAGCCTGCTGCTACCCAAGCAATACACCGCCAGCGCTGCCATGGTGGTAGATGTCAAATCGCCGGACGCCGTGAGCGGCATGTTGCTGCAGAGCATGCTGGCACCCGGCTATATGTCGACGCAAATCGACATCATCAACAGCGACCGGGTGGCCAAAAGCGTGGTGAAGTTGCTGCGCATGGACGAGAGCGCAGTTATCAAGGCGCAGTGGCAGGAGGCCACCGAAGGCAAGGGGCAGATGATTGACTGGCTGGCCAATCTGCTGCAAAAAAAGTTGGACGTCAAGCCATCGCGTGAGAGCAACGTCATCAGCATCAACTACACAGGCGCCGACCCGGACTTTACGGCTGCCGTAGCCAACGCCTTTGCGCAGTCCTATATGGATGTCAATCTGGAACTGCGCTTGGCACCGGCGCGTCAATATGCCACCTTTTTTGACGCACAAACCAAAGCGGCACGGGAGAAGCTTGAAGTAGCGCAAAAGGCACTCTCCGCGTACCAGCAAAAAAACGGCATTACTTCCATCGACGAGCGGCTCGACTTTGAAACCGCCAAGCTCAACGAGACCTCAAGTCAACTCACCGGCATCGAGGGTCAAACCACCGATAGCCAGAGCAAGCGCCAAAACGCCAAGGCCGACACCGTTGCCGAGGTGATGCAAAGCTCTCTCATCAACGGTCTGAAGATGGACATTGCACGGGTCGAAGCGAAGCTGACCGAGAGCAATATAAACCTGGGCAAGAACCACCCACAGACCCAGCGTACCGAGTCAGAGCTCGCGACACTCAAGACCCAATTGGAAGCAGAAACCCGCAAAATAACCAGTTCAATCGAGACAACTTACCAGGTTGGAAAACAGCGCGAGAAGCAGCTCAAGAGCGCGCTATCCACACAAAAAAGCCGAGTCCTGAAAATCAACAAGCAGCGCGACGAGCTCAATGTGCTGCGGCGCGACATCGAATCGGCCCAACGCGCCTTTGAGATGGTGAGCCAACGAGCCTCGCAAACCAACATCGAGAGCCAGACCAACCAGACCAATATCATGGTCCTTAACCCGGCCTCTGCGCCTACGGAGCCATCCAAGCCACGCGTGCTTCTGAACGTATTGGTTTCAATCTTCATGGGTACTGTGTTAGGCATCGGCCTCGCGCTGATGCGGGAACTGAGCCAGCGCTACGTTCGCTCGGCACAAGACCTGACCGACGCGCTGGAGCTGCCGGTGCTTGGTAGCATAGGGTCTGCGGTGGCACCGCGCAAACCGTGGGTTAAACCTTGGCTGAATCGCTTGCCGCGGAGAGTACGCGCGTGAATACCGCCTTCCCATCAAGCACCAGACGCTCCATTGGCGACATCCTGGTAGCGGCCGGGCGCCTTAGCAGCGCGGACGCAAGCCTCATCATGGAACATCAGCGGCAACACCAGATTCAGTTTGGCGACGCCGCCATTGCCTTGAAGCTACTCACCGAGGAAGACATTGCCTTTGCCTTGTCCAAACAGTTTGACTACGCTTACCTGAGCCCCAGCGACACCAGTTTGAGCACTGATTTGGTATCAGCCTACAAACCCTTCAGCCCGATAGCTGAGAACCTGCGCGCCGTGCGCAGCCAACTGATGTTGCGCTGGTTTAATAGCGACCCGCTGCACAAAGTACTGGCGATAGTGAGCCCCGGCAAAGGGGACGGCCGCAGCTTCATTGCCGCCAACCTGTCCATCGTATTCGCGCAACAGGGGCAGCGTACCTTGTTGCTCGACGCCGACCTGCGCGCCGCAGCTGGTGGTGGTCAGCATGCGCTGTTCAAGTTAGGCAAGGGTGCTGGCCTGTCCGGCATATTGGCGGGCCGCGCCAACCTGGATGTAGCCGCCCTGCCGGTACCCGGTCTGCCGGGCCTGACCGTGCTGCCTACGGGTGCTTTGCCGCCCAATCCGCAAGAATTGCTGGGCCGTCCCGAATTTGGCCAACTGCTTGGCAGCGCCGCCCAGCAGTTTGATGTGATCATCATCGACACCCCCGCCGATAACGACTTTGCCGATGCCGAGATCATCTCCGCCCGCGCTGGTGCCGCGTTGATGCTGGCTCGCAAAAACAAGAGCCTACTACCCAACGTCGCCCTGCTGGCGAAGCGCTTGCAAGAAGGTGGCGTGACACTGGTGGGCTCCGTGCTCAACGATGGATAACCCTTCGCCCTTGCAACCGACGCGCGGCAATTCATCCACCTGTCATGCCGGACCCGATCCGGCATCCAGCGCCCCGACCAACCCCTGGCGCGCCGAACTTCTCCCCTGGCTGCCCATCATCCTGGGCCTGGCCGTCATGTACGTGCCCAGTCTGTACGACCTGTTCAAAGGTGTCTGGAGTGATGACGAGCAAGCTCACGGCCCCATCATCCTCGGCATTTCCTGTTGGCTGATGTATCGCAAATGGCCCGAAATGGCCGGCGCCGACGATGGCAAACCAACGCATCTGTCAGGGTGGACTTTTCTCGGGTTTGGCTTGTTGACCTACGCACTTGGCAGATCACAAGCCATCCTGCAGATGGAAATTGGCTCATTGGTGCCTGTGTTGATAGGCTTGATCCTGCTTCTACGTGGCACAGCAACGCTTCACCGCCTTTGGTTTCCGCTATTCTTCATGTTGTTCATGATCCCATTGCCAGGTGTATTGGTTCAGGCCATCACTATCCCTCTAAAGACCGCTGTCTCCATCGTCGCCGCCCAAGTCCTGTATCAGTTTGACTACCCCATTGCCCGATCCGGTGTCATTTTGCAAGTAGGGCAATACCAATTGCTGGTGGCAGATGCCTGTGCCGGCTTGCACACACTCTTTACGCTTGAAGCCCTGGGACTGCTCTACATGAACCTGATGGGTCATGCGTCTCTCAAGAGGAATATCACGCTCGCTTTGCTCATTGTGCCAATCTCGTTTACGTCCAACGTCATTCGAGTCTTGATACTGATATTGGTCACCTATCACCTGGGTGACGCTGCGGGCCAAGGCTTCTTGCATGGATTTGCCGGCATGACACTTTTCTTGAGCGCACTGATGCTTATCCTCGGTGTCGATACCGTTATTGGACGATTCATGAAAGACCAGACTCAGCGTGTTGCCTAGCCAAGACCACCGTCCCTCCCCAAAGCTAGCCTTAGCAGTTGCTGGCTTGATGCTGGCATCGGCATTGGCTGCAAAGATTCTCACCCCAACAAAACATCTGGCCGACGCAAGACCGAAAATTCAGCTTGAGCAGCAAATACCCAAAGCTTTTGGCGATTGGCAAGAAGACCCAACACTGGTCCCTGTATTGCCAAATCCACAAGTCCAAGCCAAGCTGGACACACTCTATTCGTCCACCTTGGCGCGGACCTACCGTAATAAAGTGGGCCAGCGTGTCATGCTCTCGATTGCCTACGGTAGCGACCAAAGCTCAGAGGCAACAGCCGTTCACAGACCGGAGTTCTGCTATAGCTCTCAAGGCTTCAAAGTCACCAATCTGGGCGAAACCGTTGTCGCTATTGCTTCCCGGCAAATCAGCGTCCAAAGGTTGCTCGCCGAGATGGGGCCGCGCAATGAAGTCATCACCTATTGGATTACCATGGACGAAGTCGCAACCCTGCCTGGTCTCAACCGCAAGTACGAGCAAATCCGATATGGTCTGAAGGGTCTGATACCCGACGGTATGTTGTTTCGCGTCTCATCCCTCGGGAGTAGTCAGGCGGACAGCATTAAATTGCAAAACCAGTTTCTCAATGATTTGGCGGCCAGCATGTCTTCCGCAGTCCTGAACCGATACTTTGGCGTCTAGCATGAAACTATTGTTCATCACGTATCACCGCACAGTTGCGGAACCTGAGACCGATGATGTGCATACACTGACCTTCAACCAGTTTGCTCGGCATGTCAAACTGATCCAGCAAGCGGGCGTAACGGTTGCCGGCACCCACGTGCTTGAAAGGGATCAGCCTGACCCTGGCCACCAAATCGTGATTACCTTTGACGACGGCAACAAAAGCGACCTCGTCAATGCAGAATTGCTGGTACGCCACGGCATGACTGCCATGTTCTTCATATCAACCGCCAATATTGGGCGCGACGGCTACCTGGATGAAGATGACATCCGCAAACTGGATGGTATGGGCATGCTCATCGGATCACACTCACACCAACACAAACGCCTGAACAAGTTGCCAACAGCCGAGGCACGCACACAACTCAAAACATCAAAGCAGTGCCTTGAGGCCATCCTGGGTCACTCCGTGCAATACATTGCCTTTCCGGGCGGTGGCTATAGCAGCAGCGTCGTCGCCATGGCGACTGAACTTGGCTTTCGCCACATGATGACAACTGACTGGGGTGTCAACACGGCGACCCATGATTCGAAGAAGAGGCATCTCTACAAACGAAACAATATCATGAAGAACATGCCTGACAGCGAATTTATTCGCTTGATTACGCTGAAGTCTAGACTGCGAAGAGGACTAACGTTTTTCTTAAAGCGGTTGCTACGTGCCTCGCTGCCAGAAAATTCGTATGGTGTCATACGAAAACTTGTTATGAGTAGCAACACAATCAACAAGTCATCAAATTGAGAAGTGCAATTGAGCGATTTCTATCAACGACTATTTTGGATGCTCGTAGGGCGCCGTCAGGTTGCCAATTCAACCAAGAACTACTGGGCAAGTGTCTGGAGTTTTGCTGATCAAGAGTGTCGTTGGGCGCCCGGCGTCAAGATCTATCGTGGCGCCAAACTCAGACACACGTCACTTGGTAGCATGTCATATGTGGCAGAAGGTGCACAACTCGGATTTTGTGAAGTAGGCGCATATTCCAGTGTTGGGCCCCAATCGCTAGTAGGCGGAATGGGTAAGCACCCCTCACGCTACATCAGCACTCATCCGAGTTTTTATTCGACACAACTTCGGGCTGGGAAGACGTTTGCATCTGAAAATATGTTTGAAGAAATAGAGGGCACTCTTATCGGCAACGATGTATGGATAGGTGCGCGCGCTATTGTCCTAGACGGATGCAAGATAGGTGATGGGGCTATCGTAGCCGCAGGAGCGGTCGTAACCAAAGATGTTCCTCCATACACAATTGTTGGTGGAACGCCGGCCAGGAACATTGGCCAAAGATTCACGCCCGCAGTTGTAATGGAACTCCAGTCATGGCGTTGGTGGACGTTGCCTGAAGATGTTCTGGCTAAATTGGCCAGAGAATTTTGCAGATCATCCGACTGGAGTACTGCGGACGTGCTCCGCCTTCGGACGATGTCTGAGAAATTACTTACCGCCGTCACACCCGTTAACTGTCACCATGATGATTGAAATAGTGACAAGGGGCTACACATCGAACGGATCGTCGATCACTATCAACGTTTGTCAACAGAATCATTTGTAAATGCATGACCTTGCCCTGATAGATTGCCTTAAACGCTTCGTTGGAGTTCTGGATCATCAAGGGATTATTTGGTGCGTACTGCGCAACTACGAATCCTTCCCACACCCGCGCTCGGACACAAGCGACATCGATCTCATTCTGGACTGCAAGCCAGACGTGGTCCTTAGTATTTTGAAAGAAGTCGCGCACAAGCCCATTCGGGTTGGCGCAGCTGTATTTCGGCGCGGTGGTGACGTGATCAGCATCTACCTCGCCCTGCCCAACAGCCCTGCGCTACACATTGACTTCATGTTCTCTATTGGATGGCTTGGGCGAGATCTAGTATCTTCGAAGGTGCTTCTAACCAACCGAAAATTTGTCAACACGACACCGATCCCTTCAAAGGGGCACGAGGCAGCAGTTTCAATGGTTAACTACCTGTTGCACCGCGGGCACGTCAAAGAAAATTATCGGATAACGATTCAGTCATCCGTGAAAGAGAATAGGAACGAATTCATCCAGTGTTTGGCCCCAGTCTGGGGAGCAAGTACGTCACAAGAATTGGCGGATCGAGCCATTGTTGGCGATTGGAACTGGTTTGTTGAATGGGTGTGCAAAGCAAGGACGAGGCTAATGCTAAGCGCTTGGAAAAAACCCTTCTCCGCTTTGGCCGCAATGCTGATCTACGCTGCCAACACGGCGCGCCGAATCCTACAACCGCCGGGTCTATGGGTGGCTTTTCTAGGGCCGGATGGATGTGGCAAGACGACCGTGAGCGACGCATACTGCGTCCGCCTAAACACGCTATTCTTTGAAGAAAAGCAATGCCATTTGCACTGGCGTCCGGGCTGGCTTCCCGCACCCAGCAAACTCATGCACAGGAAGATGAATCCGATTGATATAACCCAACCACATGCGATGCCGCCATATGGCGTTGTGCATTCTTTAGCACGATTATTCTATTTTTGGCTCGACTTTGTCATCGGTCACTGGCTCAAGGTGCGCCCCGTGCTCGCAAAGGGTGGCTTGGTGACCTTTGACCGCTACTACCAAGACTTTCTGATAGACCCACGGCGCTATCGCCTGAAGCTTCCGGCGTGGTTGCTGCGCGCGAGTTTACTGGTCGTGCCGCAACCGGAACTTGTGTTTGTGCTTGATGCCCCCGCCGAGGTGCTACACGGGCGCAAACAGGAACTACCCCAGACAGAGATTGCCGCTCAGCTTGAGGCCTTGCGTCGCCTCAGCAAAGGGAACCCCTCAGCGCGCATCATCAACGTCGACCGGTCCCTCAGCGCGATCATCGATGAATTGGAGATTGAAACCCTCAACTACCTGGATCGCCGAAACCGTCACCAACTGGGGTGGAAGTAATTGGCTCCATTGCGCGTACTTCTCTCAGCCTATGCATGCGAACCTGGCAAGGGCTCGGAACCGGGAGTGGGCTGGAACTGGGCCCTGGCGCTGGCAAGACGGGGACACGAGGTCTGGGTTATCACACGCAGCAACAACCGTTCACTCATCGAGCAGGAGCTACCAAATTTGGACTATGCGGTTCGTACCCGGCTGCATTTCATCTATTACGACCTGCCGGCATGGGCGCGGTGGTGGAAAAAGGGTAGACGCGGTGTACATCTTTACTACCTGCTCTGGCAATGGGGCGCCTACCGGATGGGTCGACACTGGCACTCGAACATCGCCTTCGATCTGGTTCATCATGTCACCTTCGTTAGCGCTCGCCAACCCAGCTTTATGGGTAACCTGGGAATACCCTTCGTCTTCGGCCCGGTCGCCGGTGGCGAACGCGCCCCCCTTCGCTTACGGTATGGATACAGTTGGCACGGTTGGGTGAATGACTTCTTGCGGGATGTGTCCAACACGCTGATTCAATTCGATCCACTTGTGCGGCGCGCTTTCCAGCAAGCGGTGCACATTTATGCAACCACTAAAGAAACTTACAGCCTGATCCCGCGCCGCCATCAGCACAAAGCTTCGATTCAACTCGCCATTGCCTTAGAACAGAGACCCGGTGTCGACCTGAAAAAGCCTCCCCCACGAATACTTAATCCTTCAGCGCTGCGTATCCTGTACGTTGGGCAATTCGTATCGTGGAAGGGCGTGCAGTTCGGCATCCAGGCTTTTGCCAAATTGCAGATGGTTTACCCGGACACACGACTGACCATCGTTGGAAAAGGATTTGAGGATGAAAATTGGCGCAGATTGGCAAAGAATCTGAAAGTTGACCACCATATCACCTGGATCCCCTGGATGCCGCAGTCCAAACTTGCAACGCTGTATTGCGATCACGATGTCTTCTTGTTCCCCAGCCTGCACGACTCCGGCGGCATGGTGGTGCTGGAAGCCATGTCGTATGGACTGCCCGTCATTTGCTTGGATCTGGGCGGACCGGCTGTAATGGTCGACCCCAGTTGCGGTCGAGTCATCAATGTAACTGCAGCCTCTGGCCAGTTGGTCGTGCAACGCATCTTGGCTGCACTCATCGAGTGCAGCAACAGCCCTGATTTGGTTGACCAACTGGGCAAAGGTGCATTGGCCCGTTCGCTTGCGTTCTCCTGGGATCAAATGGCTCACAGAATTTACGGGCCGCTGGAAACCACAGCGACAAAATGAAGAGACTATTCGTCAAGATCCTCAACGATCAGAGGATGTCGGCCTTTTGCGACCAAGGCGTTGTCTCCGCGAGCAATTTTGTAACCATGCTTATCGTAGCTCGCCAGTTGACCCATGAGGAGTTTGGACTTTTTTCCCTGGCGATGATGAGCATGCTGTTTCTCGGCAACCTGCACCGGGCCGTCTTTACTCAACCCATGAACATCCTCGGCGCATCGGAGCTGCAATCTCAATTGGCCGGCCGTATGCTGGCATTGCTCAAGGCGCACTGGTTCGCCATACCGATCGCCTTTGCCGTCCTCGCCGTCGCCTCTTTCTGCTTCTATCCACAAATGCTGTTGCTCACATCTGTGGCAATCTATGTAGCCAGTTTCTTCCTCCAGGAGATGCTGAGGCGCTACTGGTACACACTAGGGCGTAGCAGTGATGCGCTGCGCAACGACCTCATCAGCTACGCGGGGCAGGTGGCGCTTTTATTGCTGGTCGCTCTGGTTTGGAAGATCGACGGCTCGATCGCCTTTTTCATTATGGCTGTCACTTCTATCGTCGCATTCATGGTTGGCCTAAACACACTGGACTTGATTGAATCCGCCGATCACCGTGCGATGCGGTCGGTACTGGTTGAGCAATGGGGTCTTGCGAAATGGATGCTCCTCACGGTGCTGGCTGTATGGGGCGCGGGCCAGGTTTACCCGTTTCTGATGGCTCCCTTGGGTGCCGTAGCGGTCGCATCGTTTTCTGCGTGCCGCAACCTCCTCAATGCCCTTGGTGTCGTGATTCAAAGCATCGGCAACTACTTGCCAGCGCAGGCAGCCAAGCTTATCCAGAACGGTGGCAAGCAAGCTCTGCGTCGCCACATTTTGCGAACCCTTTCACAGGCTCTGGTTTTGGCCGCGGTCTTTCTGAGTACCATCGAAGTTTTCGCAGAACCCCTGCTGCATCTGGTGTATGCAGGCCGCTACGACAGTGCTGCTCCTTTGCTCAAAATTCTGGCCTGGGGAACTGTCTCGACTCTAATGGCAACCATCATGGGCTGCTACTCACTGGCCATGGAAGATTCCAGATCCGGCTTCTTTGCCAATCTTGGTGCAAGTGCAATCACATTCACAGTCGGCCTCTGGTTTATCAAGAATCACGGGGCAGACGGTGCAGCCATGGCAACCGCCATCAGCCTCGCGACGGCAGCACTGCTGCAAGGCATACTGGTTCTAGTGCACTTTCGACGACTGCCATCAAGGGCGATTCATGCATGACTCCATGTTGCTAAATAAAACTCGCACAGCGAGTTTGGTCATGACGGATTACGGTTACCTGTTTGCGTTAGCTCTGGCGCTCTATCTTCCGGTGGACCCATTGAACTGGCAACTCGAGCGCATCACTATCACCAAGCATTTACCGCTGCTCCTCGCCTTGCCGCCCCTGTTGTTTACCATGGCTGGTGCACGCCTCTTCAATCGCATAGGGATTAGGCCGAGTTCGTTGTCAGGCTTGGGTCCGCTGCTGACCCTCAGTCTATTGATCGTGGCAGGAGGATCATATGCCCGGGTGCAATTGGACGTTGAAAACACCTTCCTGATTGCGGGTGTCTATATGTGGGCTGCGCCGCTGAGCGCAGCCATGTTGCTAAGGTGCGGCAATCCAGAGCGCTTGATGCGGATTTACACCGTCTTCCTGATGATCAGTAGCGGAGTTGTATTCCTTGGGCTGGCCGTAAACTACGGCACCGGCGAGGTCTACCATGAGTTGGAGTTCCTTGTATTACCGCTGTTAGTCTTTGTGACGCTCCAAGTGAAGCGGCCTTGGCCGCGATGGGGATGGCTTCTTTTCTTTCTTCTCATTGCCTATCTTTTCAAGAAGAACACCGCCTATTTGACGACCCTGCTTGTTCTCGTCTATCTGCTGATCTTCTTTGCATGGCCCAGTTGGGCCATGCAGGATGCCTTACAAAAAGTTGGCAAGATCTATGCAATCCTCGCCTTGACTATCGTTCTTGCACTGCTCGCTGCCTTCATCATTGCAAACCGGGAAAGCTATCTGCCAACAGGTAATACAGAATTCCGTTTGCGTACCTACGAAATCGCGTGGAACAAATTTCTTGCCTCTCCAGTTTGGGGAACAGGATTTACCGGCGCCGCCACCGAAAGATTTACAGGCTTCGATACTGGGGTTGCACGAAACGTTTTGCCCACCCATAGCGACATTCTGGACATCATGGCCAATGGCGGCTTGATCGGGTTGACACTTTGGCTCTGGGGACTGCTGCGCATAGCGCGCTTGGCCTACGACGCGATATTGAATCCGCGCCAACTCGAGCATCCGCACGCACCCTATGCGCACATGCTGGCCTGCATGTCACTGGCTGCCATATTGACCTACGCCTTCAACCCGATCTTTTTGCAACCTGCAAAATCCATGATCCTCTGGACCAACCTGGGATTCCTGGTTGGCATCGCCCTGTTGGCGAAATCAGAAGCAAAAAAGCCGACTGAAGTTTCGCCATGATTTCAGCGTCGCCAAGCATCTCTCTGGTTACTTGCTCGTATCAACAGGCGCGTTTTCTCGATGCCACCATGCGGTCTGTGTTTGATCAGGCCTACCCAGACCTGCAATATGTCATCGTCGATGGCGGATCATGCGATGGTAGTGCCCAGATCATTGCCAACCACGCAGAGTCTCTTGCCTATTGGGTTTCCGAGCCAGACGCCGGCCAAACCGATGCCTTGATCAAGGGCTTCAATCAGGTGACCGGTGAAGTCTGCGGTTGGCTATGTTCTGATGATTTGTTGCTGCCAGGCGCACTGGCGATCGTCAGCGAGTATTTTCGTGTCCACCCCGAGGTGGATGCCTTGTACGGCGATAGCATATGGATCGATGCGGAGGGCCAACCCATCCGCGCGAAGAAGGAGATGGATTTTGATCGCTTTGTTTTTTTGCACGATCACAATTACATTCCCCAGCCATCCATGTTCTGGCGACGGCGCCTGTATGAGACGGTTGGCGGTCTGAACCCGAACTTCAATCTCGCCATGGATAGTGATCTTTGGGATCGGTTCGCACATCGGACGCGGATAGTTCACCTCCCCCGCTACCTGTCTTGTATGCGCTTCTATCCGGAGCAAAAGACGCGAAGCCTGAAACCAAGTGGTCAGGCAGAAGATTTATTGATACGCACACGGTCGAGCCCCCTTGCACGGTTGCCTTGGTTACGGCCAGTTTTGCATGGCACTGCCCGTCTAAAGCGCTTCATGGGCAAGGCCCTGGCCGGTGGCTACAGTGCACCAGTACCGGATGATCTTCTACCCTGGCTTGAGGCACACGCCACTCCCGGCTTGTAGTTTTTAATATGCGAAACAATGAAACAGGTGATGTCGCCATAGCAAACGAAAGACCAGGTAGCCTTCGACCCGGTCCCTTGTGGCTGGACTTGAGACACCACCGCAGAATCCTCCTGCCACTGGCCAATCGCGCCGTACAAGAATACTGCCTGCAGTTCTTCATCTGGGCGCGTTGGCACCGCCTCTTGAGTGGCCTGGGCCTGATGGCGGGTAGATGGTCTGGATTATGGTCCCTATTCTCAAAATTGAACGCGGAACAAATGAGCACCAGTTTTGGTGAGGCCTTGACATCGCTAGCCCATCTGCCCCCGACGGATCAGCCCTACCTTGCGTTCTGCATCGGCAGCCCCGGCCCCTATCAAAAGGCGTCGGTCTTGACGGTGTCGGATGACGGAACCGGTCAGTCGTTCATCAAACTTGCGCTCCATGCATCTGCCGACCGGACAATCACCAAGGAACAGGTGTGGCTTGAAAAATTAGCGGCAATCCCCGCCATGTCGTGCCGTGTTCCGACCCTTCTCCAGACTGGCAACTTGCCTAGCGGTCGCGCGTTTCTGAAAACCAGCGTCTCGCCCACCCTGGGGAACCGATCGGATTTCAGCAGGCAACACGAACTCTTCCTTGCGGACTTGGGCCATGTCACCTGTGAATGGCGCAGATACAGTGAAGCTGATGAGGCCGCTTTCATTGCCGAGGCACTTGGCAGGCTGACGCCAGTGTTCAGTCACGAACTACACGACGAGTTGACGACTGCCTGGCAAGATGCCCTAGCCTCCTTGGGAGACTGGTCGGTGCCGCTCGTATTGGCACATCGCGACTTCGCGCCGTGGAACATCCGCTGGCATGAGCAGGGCATCTTTGTTTTTGATTGGGAGTATGCGACAGCAGGCGCAAATCCGCTGCACGACATTTTCCACTTTCATCTTGTGCAAGATGCGCTATCACGCTGGCGGCGACTCACTCCGGGTACGGCTCACGGCTTGGTAGTTCGATCTCTGGGGTACGCCCAACGTACTTACCCCGAAGGCAGCTGGAGCAGACCGCAAACAAGTGCCCTGCTCCTGGCCTACCTGCTGTATGTTGTATTGTTCTACACAGACTCCGGTCAGTTGTTCGACCCTCGTCACCCAATTCTCTCTTCCTACCTGACTTTGATCAGGTCTCGACGGCAATGGATGTAAACGTAACCTTCTCTGCCAAGCGATGCACATTCACATGCGTTTGGTCCGCGTTGGTACTTTGGGCTTTGTCTTTCGGTGTTGCCTGCGCATCATTGCGATACGTCTCGCCCGATCATCCCCAGGCGAGCGACGCTGGTGACGGATCCATCGGCAGGCCGTATCTATCCATCACGGCAGCCATGACACACATGCTACCCGGAGACACGCTCCGGATAGCGCCTGGTGTGTATCGAGAGTCCATCATCTTCCCAGCGCGTGCATGGTCCAGCGACAAACCAACCAACATCATCGGTTCGGATAGCGGTACTGTCACACTGCTGGGAACTGTTCCAGTTGGGGCTTGGGAATCTATCGGAAATGGGCAGTTCATTAGGCGTCGTTGGGCGATCGAACCGCAGCAGGTACTGGTGAATGGCGTCATGCTGAAACAGCTGGGTGGCACAATTTTCAAGGGCTATCCGGTTCAACCGAACCATGAACTCGCACCTCTGCACAAGTCACAGGGCGGGATTTGGCCCAGCCGATTGCAGGGAACAAGAACTGACATGCCGCCCGGTAGTTTTCTTTACGATGCAGCGCAACGGGAACTGGTGATCCAGATCGCATCCAACACGCTGAGCGACAGCGTGGTGGAGTTGGCAGTACGGCCTTACCTCGTGCAAGGCCAGAATGTATCTGGCGTCTCCATCAGCAATATCCGATTCCAGTTTTCCAACACCACCACTACCAGTCGCCAGGCAGCCGTGACCCTGGTAGGAAGCGGAAATACCTTGGACGGCCTGATCATTGAGGATGCAGACGGTGTCGGCATTGAGGTCTCTGGCGATGAAAACGTTGTCCGTAACTGCCGCGTAACCCGTTCGGGCTTCCTCGGCGTCAAGGCTCGCGGGCGGAATGTCCTGATCGAGAACAACGAAATAAGTTTCAACAACACCCGTCGTTTCAACAAGTGGTGGGAAGCAGGTGGAATGAAGTTTGTCGGTGGCGGGGGTCTGCAGTCTTCAAGGATAAGCAACAACCGAGTACATCACAACTACGGGGATGGCATCTGGTTCGACTGGGGAAATCATGGAAATCGCGTTGACCACAACCTGTCCGCGTACAACGAAGGCTTCGGCATCCAATACGAAGCTAGCTCTGGCGGGCAGTTTCTCGATAACGAGGTATTTGGCAATCGCCAGCGGGGAATCTATCTGACTCACAGCAGGGACTCAATCGTCGCCCACAATCTGGTTGTTGCCAACAGCCTGGACGGCATTGCGGTGATCGACGAGCAGCGCTCAGACCCCAACGGTATTCTGGATCTACGACCCCGTGGCAACAAGGTATTCGCAAACCTTGTTGCCTGGAACGGGGCGGCTGCATTGATCCTTCCGGGTGCGGAATATGGCAATCGATCAGATGCCAATTTGTACCTCCAAGACAAGGACAGCACGTATTTCTCAATGGGCTGGCCGAGGTCAATGTTTGATAAGAGACGCTTCAGCGACTGGCAGACCAAAGAGAGACAAGATCAAGCGTCCAGACTGATCAGCACAGCCATGCCGGACAAAATCAAGACTGGGTTAGCGCAGGAAGATCTTGCCATTGAATGGAAATTGATTGCCGCAACCATAAACCAGTTCAAGGTTCCCGTCGATTCGCTGCAGACGTTTTTGCCAACCGGTCTTGACTTGAATACCCAAGTTGGTCCACGCCGATGAAGTTCAGAATTCTCTTCGTGCACAACGCCTACCAGCAGCACGGCGGCGAGGACTCGGTGGTGGACTCAGAGATAGATATGCTGCGCAGCCACGGTCATCCGGTAGAAAGCTATCTTCGACACAATGACGATATCCCCGATTTGTCGCGCCTGCATCTGGCGTATCAGACGCTCTGGTCTGCCCGCACGGTTGATGAAGTTAGCGCACTAATCGGTTCGTTCCAGCCTGATGTGATCCATGCGCACAACACGTTTCCGTTGATCTCACCCTCGCTTTACTGGGCAGCGTCGCGCGCTCGTGTCCCAATAGTGCAGACACTACACAACTTTCGTCTGCTCTGCCCGCAGGCGATGCTGCTACGTAATGGTCGGGTATGCGAAGATTGCTTGGGACACTTGCCGTGGCGTGGTGTAACGCGCCGCTGCTACCGCACTTCTGCCAGCCAGTCAGCGGTGCTAGCGGCGATGCTGACACTACATCGCGTCCTGGGCACCAATGCCACAAAGGTGACACGGTTTATCGCGCTGAACAGTTTTTGCCGGGAGAAGTTCATTGCCGGCGGCCTCCCGGCACACAAGGTCGTTGTCAAACCAAATTTTGTTGACTGGCCCTACGTTCCTACCGGACGCATCGAGAGTGTAGAAACAAGTGAAACTCGACCCTTCCTGTTCGTCGGTCGCTTGTCGCCTGAGAAGGGGGTCGATGTGCTAAGCCAAGCCTTGCACCGGGCGCCTTACGTCCAACTGCGCGTGGCCGGCGAAGGATTTGATGCACCGCATCTGCATGGTCAACACGGCGTCACGATGTTGGGCGCTCTGGCCAGTGAACAGGTGCGTACCGAAATGAGTAGCGCTATCGCACTGGTATTGCCAAGTATTTGGTACGAAAACTTCCCACGGACACTTGTCGAAGCGTTTGCTTGTGGCTTGCCAGTCATCGCGAGCCGCTTGGGCGCTATGGCAGAGTTGATCGAGGATGGCCGGACTGGCCTGTTGTTCACGCCTGGCGATGCTGCTGACCTGGCAAGCAAGATGGCATGGGCACAGGCGCATCCCGACGAGATGCGCACCATGGGTGGACGCGCTCGCCAAGAATACGAAGCGAAATACACGCCGGAGACCAACTACCGGCAATTGTTAGCGATCTATGACGACGCAATTGCTGCCGTCAAGGCAGAATCCTGACCGGAACGCCATAAAAAATGCAGCAACTACTTGACTTGCACATCAGACAAACCCGACGCGTGCTCGGAGTGCCGGTTGACGCGCTTAGCCTGGATCAGGCGCTAACCTCCATCATGAGTTGGGCACATGCCAGAGACAGCAGGTATGTTGTGCTTGCCAACGCTCATGTCGTAGTCACGGCATCACACGACGCAGAATTTGGTGATGCTGTGGCTGCCGCCGATATGGCTACACCAGACGGTGCACCCGTGGCATGGATGCTTGCCAGGCTAGGTGGCAGCAAGCAGGAGCGCATATCCGGACCGGACCTGACGTGGGCGTTGCTTGAGCGCTGTGAACGCGAACATGTGTCGGTGTATTTTTTTGGTGGCTCCGAGAAAGCGCTTGCACTTCTTGTGGCGCGTGTCAATGCCGCGTTCCCGTCCTTGTTGGTGGCAGGGTTTGAGTCACCCCCCTTCAGGCCCATGACCGCACAGGAAGATGCGGCAGTTGTGCAGCGCTTCAACGACAGCGGCGCTGGCTTGGCGTTCATTGGCTTGGGATGCCCAAAGCAAGAACTCTGGATGCAACTACACCGCGACAAGGTGAAAGCAGTGATGCTGGGCGTTGGGGCTGCATTCGATTTTCATGCTGGCACCTTGCGACGGGCGCCTCGGTGGATGCGCGATCACGGCCTGGAATGGCTGCATCGGCTGGCAAGAGAACCGCGTCGCTTGTGGCGACGGTATCTGATCACCAACACGCTGTTTATCTTGCGCTCAATGCGACAGTTGGCGATGCACTACACAGTGCACCCGAGGCATGAGGATCGTTGCTTAGCAGACAAGGTAACCATATTCGGCATGACCGCAGACAATGTGGATATGGCGGGAGCAGTTGGTCGCGTTGAAAAGCTGCTTGTCCAGAACGATCAATTGTGCCGTTTCGTAGTTACTGCCAACGTTGATCACGTTGTGACGCTGGATGCATCACCGGAATTCCGGGATGCCTACGATCACGCAGCCATTGTGCTCATCGACGGGAATCCAATAGTCTGGGCGTCACGTCTGTTGCGTGTTCCGTTGCAAGGCACTGTACCTGGCAGCGACTTGGTTCCAGCGATCTTTGATCACGTCAGTACAGGCTGGGATTCACCACTGGCCATCTATCTGCTGGGCGCAGGTCCCAATGTTGCAGAGCGGGCCAAAGTTGTTATTGAAAAGACTTGGGCCAAGGTCCGCGTCGTGGGCCTGTACAGTCCGGCGCTCGGCTTTGAAAAGGATGACGACGAGTGTCTGCGAATCTGTGACCACATCAACAATTCTGGTGCTGCACTTCTGGTAATAGGATTGGGGGCCCCTAAGCAGGAACTTTGGGTACACAAGTATGCTGCAAAACTTCATGTCAACGTTGCGTTGTGTGCTGGTGCAACGATAGATTTTCTTGCTGGAGAAAAGAAAAGGGCGCCAATCTGGATGCGACGCTGGGGGCTGGAGTGGTTTCACAGAATGTGTTCTGAGCCAAGGCGGCTGACGCGTCGCTACGCGCGCGATGCGATTGTTTTTCCAAGGCTTGTCCTTCGGGAACTCATGCGCAAGAAAAAATAGTGTATGAAACTTTCAGTGATCGATGCCAGCGAACTGGATGCCTCGTTGACAGAGCGGTGGAAGCATATACAAGGTGGCTGCCAGACCTTGCGCAGCCCTTTCTACTGTCCTGAGTTCACGAAACTTGTTGCCGGTACCGGCCGTGTTGTCAGGGTCGCAATTGTCGAATCTGATGGTGTCATCAAGGGTTTCTTTCCCCACGAAAGGGACAGTTGGGGAAGGCTGAAACCTGTTGGCGGCTCACTTAACGACTACCACGGATTGATTGCCGGTTCTTGTCCGGAGTTGGAAGCCTCGCCTCTGCTTAAAGCGTGTGGTGCCATCTATTTTGGATTCAACCACGTTCCACTGACACAAGCCGTGTTTTCCCCCCATGTGCGCTTTCACAGTGCCTCACCGGTCATGGAGTTGCAAGGCGGCTGGGACGCCTACGTGCGCAGACTTGCTGCGGTTCAAAATACCGAGGCGCCAGGAATTTTGTCGACCATAAGGGCTTCATCAAGACGCATCGAGCGTGACATTGGCCCTTTGCGATTTGAGATGCACGAGCGTAGTTCAGGAATCCTTGAACGGCTTATGCAGATCAAATCCGGGCAGTGGACTCGCACAGTCGGTTCTTCACATGATCCATTTTCTGTTCCCTGGATTCGTCAATTGCTGGTGAATTGTTTCGAGACGGAGCGAACCGATTTCAGAGGCTGCTTGTCTTCGCTATACGGTGGTGACAAGTTGATTGCCTGCCACTTCGGTCTTCGCACTGCAGGGACATTACATTATTGGTTTCCGGTCTATGATCCAGCTTACGCCCGATACCAGCCAGGTTTGATCTTGCTGAAATCGATCGCGGAGAGCGGGTGTAGTGAGGGACTGGACCTGATTGATTTGGGCCGAGGCACTGCACAGTACAAAATGCGATTCAAGACGCAAGCCATCGCGTTGGGTGAAGGTGCGGTGTCAAGGCCGACTGTCATAGCGCAGGCGGCAATGACTGCCAAGGCGGCAAGGATTGCACTCAAGACAAATCCAGTTGCAGTCCGACTCCGTCACTGGTTGGTTTCTCGCCGGAACCGTGTTAACGATGGCATTTGAAAAGTGCCTTTAGTCTGTGGGCTGAACATGCAAAAGAACACGTTTTCCGGCATCCAGATGCTGCGCTTTCTGGCGGCCATGCTGGTCGTCATAACCCACGCAACGGGTATGGTTGGGGAGCGACTGCTCCAACTTGCGGGTGAGCATTTTTGGCGCCCTGGCATATCTGGCGTTGATTTGTTCTTTGTTATTTCGGGTTTCGTGATGGCAATTTCCTCCGGAAAGCTGGTCAATCAAAAAGAGGGATGGCGAACTTTCATTACGCATCGCCTGATTCGCATCGTTCCTTTGTACTGGATTGCAACCTCACTGAAAGTCTTGCTTGTGATTGTGGCGCCTTCCATGGCACTGAATTCCTCAATTGAGTTTGGGCACACGATTGCCTCCTACCTCTTCTTTCCAACATTTGACAGTACAGGGAACTCTGTTCTCCCTGTCGTCAAAGTGGGATGGACTTTGAGTTATGAAATGTTTTTTTACTTTTTCATTGCTTTGGCACTGTTCATGAATATGTCTGCATTAAAGCTAGCCACATTCGTCTTTGTTGCATGCAGTGCTGCCAATATTTTCTCTTCCCCTGAAGTTCCTCTTGTCTATGGATTTTTGAATCCCATCATGCTTGAGTTTGTCATGGGCATGTTTGTTGCCAAGTATTGCGCAGGTTCACGGACTATTAATACCTGGACAGGAGTTATTGTTGTCGTAGTCTGTTTCACTATTATGATTTCCGCTGGAGATTTGCCAATCTGGTGGCGCTGGGTGTACTGGGGACTACCATCCATGTTCATAGTTGCAATATTTGTTATTTTGGAACCAAAAATCAACCAGGTGATGCCAACAATATTTATAAAACTTGGTGATTCATCGTACTCACTTTATCTGTTTCATACATTTGTCGTGCCGTTGATCGGGTCTATTCTTGTGAAACTGAATTTGATAAATCCTCCGATGGCAGTTTTGGCATGCCTTCTTGTATCACCGGCTGTCTGCTATTTGATCTACAGGTGGATTGAACTTCCAACGACAAAGTTCCTGCGGTTAAATGTCGGGAAGCTGACATACAGAGAGCTCTCATGATTGCGGAACGCATGACCCATCTGGCCGCTGATTCGAGTTACACGCTGGAACCGGTTGAAGCACCGCCTGCCAGTCAACCGAAAATCATTCCGCTGGTAGTCATTTCGCCGGTGCGCGATGAGTCGAAGTACCTGCGGCTGACGATGGACTCGATGGTGGCGCAGACGTGGCGGCCAGCCGAGTGGATTCTGGTGGACGATGGCTCGTCAGACGCCACGCCAGACATCGTGCGCGAGTATGCTGCCAAGTACCCATTTATCCGTCTGGTCCACCGGCAGAATCGCGGCTTCCGCAAGTTGGGTGGTGGCGTGGTAGCTGCCTTCAATGAGGGCCGCGAACACATTGCACAGACCAGTTACCTCTATATCGCCAAGCTGGATGGCGACATGTCCTTCGGACCCTTTTACATCGAAAAAATGGTCGGTCGACTGGAGACTGAGCCCCGCCTCGCCGCCGTGTCAGGCAAGGTGTTCCGGTACGAGAAAGACCGGTTCATCGAAGAAAGTCACATCGCCGAGCAGGTGGCGGGCCAGTTCAAGCTGTACAAGCGCACGGCCTTCGAAGACATTGGGGGATTTGTTGAGCACCTCAGCTGGGACGGCATCGACGTTCACATGTGCTGGATGAAAGGCTGGGAGACACTGGCCGTCTACGACAGTCAGGCTTGGCTGTGGCATCACCGCATCATGGGCTCTTCGGACAAGCACATCTACGAGGGTCGTCTCCGTTGGGGGCGTGGCAACTGGTACATGGGCTACCACCCGCTTTATGCGATTGCCACCGGGCTCAATCGCATGCGTGAGAAGCCCGTCATCCTTGGTGGCCTGATGATGATTTTCAGCTATTTCTGGTCAGGCCTGAAAGGGCTACCGCGCTACGAAAACCCCGAATTCCGGCGCTATCTGCGTGCCTGGCAAATGCAGCGCCTGAAGCGTTTTCTACTGCGCTCGCCGGACTCGCGCCACTGACGCCAGCCACTCTGCATGAGCATCCTGTCTGAAGCGCCCTCCTGCGTCAACTCCACGTTGACTTACGACCTGTGCGTGCTGGGCGCCGGCCCCGTTGGATTGTCGCTGGCACTGGAGGCGCAGCGACTTGGGCTGCATGTACTGGTCGTGGACAGTGGCCGTGAGAATCCTGCGGAGTCGCCGCGCGACTGGGCCGGCTCCGAGTTGGTTGACCCGACGCGACACGTGCCTCTGACACTGGCAACACATGCCGGGCTGGGCGGTACAACTTGGCTCTGGGGTGGGCGTTGCGTGCGCTTTGAGGCGTTGGACTTTGAGCGCAGGCCGCAGGTGCCAGGCATTGAATGGCCATTAGGCTGGCCTGACATTGAGCCATGGTATGACCGCGCGGCCGCTCATGTGGGCTGTGGATCTGCGGAATTCCGGCGCCCCTTGCCGTCAACTGCCGGTTGCTTGACCCACCTCGTCGGATTCGAATTGACGCAACTGGAACGCTGGGCCCGACAGCCCAGACTGATCAACAGCCTGGGTGCGCAAGCAGTGGCTGCCAAAGGCGTCGATTTGCTATTTGATACTCGCATCGAGGATCTGGAACTTGATGGAGGAGACGATCAAGCTGTCAGCCTGTCGGTGCGCGCCTTGTTGGGGCAGCGCCACGGGCAGCCAGTACGCCTGCAGGCACGGCGGTTTGCGCTGGCCGGTGGGGCGCTGGGCATTACCCAGTTGCTGCTGAAAACGCAGCAGCAACGGCCATCCCTGTTTGGTGGACCCGAAGGTCCGCTGGGTCGCTACTACATGGGACACATCTTTGGCAGTATCGCCAGCCTGGTGCTGACGAGGCCTGCCGACGTGGACTGGCTGGACTTCAGCCGTGATGCCGACGGCAGCTATGTGCGCCGACGTTTCACGCCCAATGCGGTCACGCAGCGGAACCATGCGCTGCTGAACACTTCGTTCTATATCGACAACCCCGCCTTCTACGATCAGCGCCACCGCAGCCCCACTTTGTCTGCGGTATTCCTGGGACTTGCGATACCGGCCGTTGGGCGTCTGCTCGTGGCCGAAGCCATGCGGCTTAAGCACATCGGGCCGGCGCCGCGGCGCTGGCTTGCGCATGTGCTGAACGTCTTGCGCCGTCCTTGGCAGACAGCGCTGGACGTGCTGGAAATCCTGCGCGATCGCTACTTGAGCGAGGTACGAAAGCCTGGCTTCATTCTTCGCAACGACAAGGGGGTTTACGCCCTGAACTACCACGCAGAGCAGGCACCCAACCCGGAAAGCCGTGTTACGCTAAAGAACGAGCAGGGCGACCTGAAGGTCGACTTCCGCTACCTGCCGCAGGATGTTGATTCCGTGTTGCGTGCCCATGAACTGCTCGACGCAGAATTGCGTGCGGCGGGTATCGGGCATCTGGAATACGGCCGGCCCGAAACCGAGCGACGCGCCCATGTGCTGGAGCAAGCCTCGGACGGCTTCCACCAGATCGGTCTGACACGCATGAGTGCGGACCCGGCCCAAGGCGTGGTGGATGCAGACCTGCGCGTGCACGACTTGCACAACCTTTACATTGCATCCAGTGGAGTGTTCACTACCTCGGGTGAGGCCAATCCAACGCTGTTGGCAATGGCGCTGGGCATTCGTCTGGCGCACCATGTCCACGATCTGCAATCCGACAACGACAAGCAACCTATGCAAGGCATTGCCAACTCATGGAGTTCTCCCATGCGACAAACCTGTATTCCCCAAACCCGGCTGCGTGTCAGTCGCCTCGCCTTCGGTACTGCGAGCCTGCATCACCTGGCTCGCACCAGCGATCGGCTGGCTTTGCTGCAAACCGCAGTGGAAAGTGGGTTCACCCACTTCGACACTTCGCCCTTGTACGGTTTCGGGCTGGCCGAGGCTTCGCTGGGACAAATGCCAACCACGCTCAGTCAAGGCCTCACTGTAGCGACGAAGGTTGGCCTGTATGGACCGCCTGGAGCCGGCCACAGCATCGTCGAGTTATATTCCCGCAAGCTTCTTGGCAAGGCAGTGCCGACGCTCAACCGGGCCACCGTGGACTGGCAATTGACCAGCGCCCAGCGCAGCTTCGAGGCCAGCCTGCGGCGACTGCGGCGGGATCACGTGGAACTGCTATTTCTGCACGAACCGGTGGCGGCGCTGATTGCGGGTGATGAATGGTTGGCCTGGTTGCAGCGCTTGCAGCGGGCTGGGCGAATCGGCAACTGGGGGGTAGCCGGAGAGGCACCGGCCGTCGCCACCATGCTGGCTCAGCATCCCGCCTTGTGTCCTGTCGTGCAGGTGCGCGACAGCCTTTCACAACGGCAGGCGGATATGTTGTCCAAAGTCGGACGTCCTCTGCAATTCACGTACGGCTATTTAGCAGACCCGGCGGGCAACGCCGAACCTGTGGAACGCCGCCTGACCGCCGCCCTGCTGCGAAACACCGAGGGTTCGGTCCTGGTATCAACCCGGCGGATTGAACGGGTGGCGGTGCTCGCGCGCGTTGCCAGTTGATCTCACTGGAAAGCGTCAATCGAACAGAAGCTTACTGTACAGGTCTTTCGGCAACGATCTTCCACTGGCCACCCTCCAATCCCAGCTTGAGTTCCTTGTGGCTAAAGTCAGAGTACCTGTTGGATCTATATTTTTGGCTAAGCCGGACAATCGCCGCTGCATCGTCAAAACGTATCTCTGAAATCTTGAGATCGACACGAATGTATTTGGCTTTCTCCATCAAAGTGCGTTTGCGGCGTGCCCATGCATCACGCGTGGCACCTTCAGAAGGCTTGAAGGCAGTGCTGTAGTGAGAGAGGTAGTCGTCGTATGACTGCTGCGTCCACGCCAGCGTCCACGACTCAATCGTCTTGAGTATTGCCGCCTTACGTGGATCTTGTAAACCTCCCGAATCACTCGGTGCGAGCGTTGGCGCTGTCGGTTTGATTTGAAGATCGCTCTGGGGGGCGTCAAATACGTCAATCTTTAAACGGTCACGTCTGGTTCGGGATGATTGCGCGGGCGGCGTTCGTTCCACTTTTTCAGACGGTGCTGCTTGGGCGATTCGCGGCAGGTCCGCACTGGGAACGGACCTGGACAGAGATTGTCCAGCGGGTTGGGCCGACACCTTGTTTGATTCAGTGAGGTACTTTTCCAACGCCCGAAGCTTGCTTTGCGTGGTTGGGTCTCCGGGCTTGAGCTCATTTGCTTTGTTGAGCGAGACCAAAGCAAGTTCAAGGTTGACCGACGCGAGGCTAAGGTGCGTCTGGTAGCGGTTGGCTTGCAGCGCATCCGATTTGAGGAGCATTTGCCTTGCTTCCTCAAGCCGCCCCCAACGCGCATAAATGGAGGCCAGATTGGCATAGGGGGCGGGTTGTTCAGGGAAGGCCAGCCGCAAGGCCTCAAAGGTGTCAAACGCGGCGACCAGCCGACCCAAGTCAGAGAGATAAACGCCTTTTTGCAGCAACAAGGCAGGATTTTGAGGGTCCTGCAATAGCAACTGACTCAGCTTGAAAAGCTTAAGTTCGGTATCCTGGACATCCAGCCCTGGTACTGGCGTGGAGTCACTCTTGGGCACCAGCACCTGACTGCCACACACAGTCGGAACAATGAGCACCACAATCAGCAGCGCAGATACAAACCGACTTTTCCCGAAAAATTCCAACACCTACTCCCACAAGAAATGCGACCTGTTTGAAACAACAGAAGTAGCAACAAATGCAAAAACTTTTGGTGTCTAATCACATAATACCGCCGGGCCGCCTATTTGCGGTCAGTGTAACAATGTGCGCCGCAGTGTGACAACGTAATTTCAGCAGATCAGGATACAACCGCGTGAGTGTTATTGACTGGGGAGCTATATTCTGTAAGACGTTTGCATGCGGACGTTACCTGGCGTTTGTTTGCCTTCTTGGGCTTCCTCTGGCTCAAGCACAGACCCGAGCCATCACCCTGCCTCTGGAAACTCAGTGGACGAACATACCTCAAACACCGACGACCAAGGAAACAGCTTCGCAGGGTGCCTTTGAGCGCCTGTCCGTTGGTGTTGGGGACCAGATTTTCATCACCGTGTTTGGTCAACCAGACATGTCTGCCGAAGTCACAGTGAACGATAACGAACAGGTAACCCTGCCGTTGATAGGTACCTTGAAGATCGGTGGCTTGACTCCCCCAATGATTGAAAGGCTGATTGCTCAACGCCTTAGGGAAGGTGAATATCTACGCAATCCTGAAGTATCCGTTCAGGTTCGCCAGGTTCGTAGTCAGATGATTTCGGTGCTAGGTGAAGTTCAACGACCGGGACGTTTTCCAATCCTGGGCAAGCTGACCGTGCTGGATGCAGTAGCAACTGCCGGCGGACTGACTCAAAAGGCAGACAGCATTGCCTTGCTGATCCGACGTAACCCGGCACCAAGTGGGGACACTCAACGCAAGGAAATTCCGATTCGACTTGATCAGGCAATAGACTCCCGCAGCAGCGAACTGGACATCGAATTGAAGAACGACGATGTTATATTTGTTGCGCAGCAAAAGCTGTTTTACATCCACGGAGAGGTACGCAAGCCTGGCGCGTACCCGATGGAGCCCGATCTCAACGTGATGCGTGTGTTGTCCATCAGTGGTGGCGTGACCGAGCGTGGCTCTCTGCGTCGTATTCGGATTCACCGCAAGGATGCCAATCAGAATATCCAGGAATTCACACCCAATCTGAACTCGTCGGTGATGAGTGGCGATGTCATTTTTGTGGACGAGCGTCTGTTTTAACCATGCGATCTGACGATTATTGAATTTGATTCATGGCCACGGATAATTTTGACACCGGACTCTCTTATGCGCAGTTGCTCGCTATTCTGCGGGCGCGTCAAACAACAATTTGGGTCGTACTTACCCTTACCCTATTTACGACGTTTGCGCTGACAAAGTTCCTGCCCAAGACCTATACGGCGACAGCTGAGATGTTTATTGACTATCGCGCTGATGATCCAATAACTGGAAGGCAGTTCAGTGCGATGCAGGACGAAGGCTACATGCAGACGCAGGTAGACATGCTGAAGAGCGAAGAGATCGCAACGCGGGTCATCGATGCAACCGGAATGATGTCGCGTGAACTGGTAAAGGAGATGATTCAAAAAGACGGTGAAGCCAAGGCGAGAAGCGTTCTGGCAACCCAGATCAGCAAGGATCTTGAAGTTGTCCTTCGCAGGAGCAGCAGGGTCGTCGAGTTGCGTTACCCATCCGATAGTCCCGCCCATGCCCGAGATGCGCTGAATGCCGCCGTTCAAGCTTACATGGATCTGGTGCTGCGAATTAACTCAGCACCGGCCAAATCCCGTCAGGAACAATACAGTGCGCAGTTGGAAACTTTGCGCCATGAGCTCGACAAGCTACAGCAATCAATTACCGAATATCAGCAAAAGTCTGGCATCATTGACGCTGACGAACGACTTGATACTGGATCAAGACAGCTCAATGAGTTGTCTTCCCGGCGGTCTGCGGTACAGAGCCTGCAACTTGAGGCAAGCGGCAAGCGTCGGGCTATTGAGGCAAACATCAAGTCGGGTATCCCGGCCTCAGAGATTCCCGAAATCGCGCAACAGCGCGGCATTCCGGAATTGAGGCTAAAGCTGGCCGACCTTGAGCGTCAGACGGCGGAAATTGGCAGCGTATTTGGCCGGAACCACCCCAAGTTCAGAATCGTCAATGCAGAGAGGGAAACCCTGCAGCAGCGGCTGAGCCGTGAGTCGCAAATAGCCCTGAATTCTGTTCTGATGGAAGAGAGAAGGTTTGATCAACAAGCGCAGGCCTTGTCCAATGAAATTCAAAGCAAGCAACAGGGTATGCTTGAAGCGAAGAAGCATCGGGACGTCATCGCTTCTTACCAGAGGCAGATGGAGAGTGTTCAAAAAATCTATAACTCCGCCATTCAAAAGTATGACGAACTCTTGATGGCCAGCAACGTCAATAGTCCACGAGTGGCAGTGTTACGTTGGGCCGTTGCACCCTACACGCACTCCAAACCTAACCTGGGATCAAATCTCTTGTTAAGCATCCCCGTGGGACTGCTGCTCGGACTTGGTTTTGTATTCTTGACGGAGCTGAGCAATCGGCGATTGCGGCATATCGATGATCTGGAACGGGAGTTGAACCTCAAGGTTCTAGGTCGAGTCGCGGAACGGGCAGGCTGAGAATACTCCATGGAAGATTTGACGCATCCACAGTCGGAGCCAATACCCTCGCACTCGACCGGGATCACAAGTACAGGACGAATGGGCGAAGCGTACATTAAGGCCAACAAGCTGAGCCTGGAAGATGTTGATGCAATAGTTCAACTGCAAAATGAATTGAACATCCGATTTGGAGAGGCTGCGATCAGGCTTGGATTGCTGACCGAAGAGGATGTGCGTGAAGTACTCGATTTGCAGTTTGATTACGCGTCGTTCGCTGCGAACGGCGGCGCCTCCAGGATCAGCTCGTCGCTGGCAATTGTGCACGCACCTGGGAGCGAGGCGGCGGAAGCGATTAAGCGCCTGCGCTCTGAATTGCTTGTTCGGCTCGGGAAAGAATCCAGTGAAGCGATTGCAGTTCTGAGCCCATCCAGAAATGAAGGCAAGAGCTACATTGCGGCAAGCCTTGCCATCGCGTTTGCGCAACTCAACATCAAGACGATGTTGATCGACGCGAACTTGAGAGAGCCAGTCCAGCACAAGCTTTTCGGCCTGACCAACCAAACCGGGCTGTCTACGATTCTGGCCAACCGAAGCTCGAATCTGATTGATGCGGTACCTGAAGTAATCCCCAATTTTTGGGTGATGTCATCCGGTCCCTTGCCGCCCAACCCCCTGGAAATACTCAGCGCACCAAAGTTCAGGGCCCTGCTTGATCATTTCGCGACGCAGGTTTCTGTATTCATCGTTGACACCCCATCGGCTATGCAGTGGGCCGACGCCCAAATGATCGCCAGACAGGCTGGTTGTGCCCTGTTTGTGGCGCGGGAAAACTTAACCAAGTTGTCGCACCTGAGGAAGGCAAAGGTGGAAATGGAGGCCGCAGGCATAGAGATCGCTGGCACAGTTTACAACCAGCCATCGAGATTCCCTGCACCCGGTGACAATCCGTTCCAGGCGAGCAAGAGCAATCCTTTTTCGCGAGTCTGGAGTCGTTTTATCCGCAGACGGGAACACGATTCGTGAAGGCACGGCGTCCCTTTTTGTTTCAATCAATGGCGTCAATCATTGATCAGGCATTGCTGAGCGGACTGAACTTCTTGATTGGCATTGCGTTGATACGCTATGCGTCCAAAGAGACATACGGACTGTACTCGCAGCTCTTTGGCGTCGGTTTACTGACCACGACGCTTCTTGACGCCTTGATTGGGGCAGCTTTAACGACCTTGTCCGCAAGGCTGTCGCCCGATGACCGTGTGAGCTTTGTAGCGAGAACGGCAAGGATTCACTGGGTCGTTTCTGCTGCGCTTGCCGCTTTGGCTGGCACCGGTGTCTGGGCGTTTGCCGAAACACTGGCACTCGCTGAAAGTTCCGTTGCGCTCGGCTTGGCCTTTGCAGCCTTCACTTTTTCCCTGGCAAGTCGTGAATACTGTCGAACCGCATTGTTCATTCGTTCTCACTCTGACGTGGTTGCCAAGTTAGACCTAGTCTTTGTAGTCCTTACCTTGCTCGGTGCCACGCTCCTTTTGTTGGTCGACAACATCACCGTAACCGAGATTATTTGCCTGCTCGCCACATCCAACGGCATCGCTGCTGCGCTATACAGCAGAAGTCTGGTCCGTGATGCTGATCCGAATACGCATTGGAAAGACTATTCCAAAGACGTCCGCGCTCTTTGGTCATTGAGTCGATGGGCAGTGGCCGGGTCCGTTCTTGGCTGGTTCGGCAACAACAGCTACCTGTATTTCGTGGGAGGCCTTGTCGGTGTGGCCGCATTGGCGGACTTGAATGCTGCCCGACTGCTGCTCATGCCCATCGTCATTGTCGGAATGGCCTGGTCTAGGGTCGCGCGTCCAGCCATGGGACAAATGATTGCCAACTCGGACTGGGAAAAGCTGCGACGCTTCGTCCTGAAATCTTTTATGACCATGGAGGGCATCACGATTGTTTATGTAGTTGTTTTGCTTACAAGCTTTCCGTGGCTCTCATCACACATTTTGGGTGGCAAGTACCGTGATATTTTGGTTCTGCTAATGCTTTGGGGTTGCTACTTCGCTGCCAATGCTGCACGTATCATAGGGACAACCGTCCTTACCAGTTTGGGTGCGTTTCGGGCACTTTTTTGGCAAGGCTTGGTGTCGGTCTTCCTTCTGGTTTTGATGTGGTCGTGGTGGATACCTCAGTTTGGCGCAATCGGAGGCGTATCGGCAATGATCGTCGTGGAACTTGGTGAGTTGCTGGCAAATCATTTGTACCTCCTGCCTCGCGCGAAAGCGAAACTGCTGGTATTGGAGTAGGGCCGCTTGATGATCAGCGTTTGCCTATGCACGTTCCGCAGGCCAGCCATGCTGGCCTCCCTGCTTGACGCTCTTGGGCAACAGGAGTTCGATCATCTAAAAGCAGGCGTGGAACTGGTGGTGGCAGACAACGATCCTGATCATTCCGCCCGTTCTGTGCTGGAATCGTGGATCATCCCGACCGGGTTCACTCTGGTATTCGAGCATGTGCCAGAACCCAACATCTCGTTAGCTAGAAATGCGACAGTTCGGATGGCTTCAGGCGACTTTATCGCATTTGTAGATGATGACGAAACACCGACTCCGCACTGGCTAAGGCACTTGGTTGAGACGCAGCGCAAATTCGATGCAGACGCTGTATTTGGCCCGGTCGTTCCTCGCTACCATGGCGAAACACCAATGTGGTTGCGGCAGGGGGGGTTTTTTGAACGGCCCAGGTTCGTCACAGGAACATTGATCGATATACAAAACGCGCGTACCGGGAACGTCTTGATCAAGGCCGAACGCCTCAAACGCCTGAAAGAGCCGTTTGACCCGTCGTTTGGTCGAACGGGCGGCGAGGATAGTCTCTTGTTTCGTCGACTATTGGCTGAAGGAAATACCCTGCGATGGTGTGACGAAGCGCTTGTCTTTGAAGAGGTTCCATTGGAACGGGCCAATGCAGCGTGGCTACTTAGACGTTCATTCAGGGTTGGGCAGACCTGGATACGCGCTGAGCTTTATCGACTCGCCTGGCACGATCGAGTGCTTCGTGGCTGCTTCTTGGGCATACGAGCCAGCATGCAGTTATTGATGAGCCTTGGTTGTGCTCTGGCGTGGCTCCCATTTTCTCGCATCAAAACGTTTTACTGGATTCGAACGGCAGCGGCACAAGTCGGAAAACTGGCCGGCATGACCCGATTTCAGCACCAAGAGTATGGAAACAAACGTAGCCCGATGGGATGAGCGTCTAGTCACGGGATTGGTGTTCACGGCAACGATCTTTGCTTTGCTGCCGCCTGGATTTTCCTGGACGGATCACAATGACAGTTCCACGTTCCTCGAGGGATCTCTCGGGTTTCAATTGCAGTGGGGAACTCTTTTTGCTGTCTCAGCGTTCGTCGTCGCGCGGCATCGGGCGCTGACACTTGCGAATTTACGTGCGATGAACCCGTTCATTTTGGCCATGCTCGTTTACTCCGCTGCCAGCGCGATTTGGTCCCCGGTCGATTACGTGACAATCAAGAAGGTAATTCAATTTGCCGGCTTGATCATCTTTGGTTTGGCTATTCAGGCTGACGGAAAGCCTTGGACGCATTTGTTCCAGGTGATGGTGGCAGCAATAACAGCAATTGAGTTCGTGTCGGCCATTGTCGCAATCGTCAATCCTTCCTTCGGGATAGATGCGTACTTTGGCTATGCTTGGCGCGGCATAACATCTGGGAAAAATCAATTGGGTGGTATCGGAGCACTAGGTACCCTGCTGTGGGTGGCGCTATGGAGAGTTAATACTGCTAGCCGATCCATGTTTTGGTTTGGATTCGGTCTCAGTCTGCTGTGTGTCGTTATGTCGAAAAGCTCCACTAGCGCCACAATCGCTGCCTTGGGCCTGTTCGTATTTTGGTTGCTGCGCAAACAACATATCGGATCACAGCTGTGGCTTCAGCGAATTATTGTCATCGTCGGTATGGTTCTACTGGTTATAGGCCACCTGTTTTTTGTCATCGAAGGACACTTCCCCGAAGCCAGCGAGCTAGTGGAACCGTTTGCCAATTTATTTGGCAAGAATGCTGACCTGACTGGCCGTGTCGATATCTGGGATCCTCTGATCGTGGAAATCTGGAAACATTGGTTGTTCGGAATAGGGTACGGTGCCTTTTGGCTTGGGCCGGGAAGCCCGTCTCAACCTGTGTTGGATCATTTTTCGTGGATTCCCTTGCAAGGCCACAACGGGTATCTTGATCTGCTTAACGAACTGGGCGCCACTGGTATGCTGCTGTTTGCCGGACTGTTGGCTTCGCAGATCCGAAGTCTGACTCGTCTGAAACTGATTGACAGAGAAGCGGCAGCGCTGTTCGCATCACTTCTCGTAACGATCCTTTTTTCCAACGTTACCGAAAGTTCCATCTTTAAGGGTGTGGCTTTTTACTTCCTGCTCCTGATACTTTCGTGCATTAGCGTAACCTCAGTATTGAACAAACGACGCCTGACAAAATAGGATGCTACCGTGAGGCCCATGTTTCGTACCCTTCTTAAGCAACTGAACACGCTGGCACTACTTTGCGTTCTTGGTAGTCTTTCGGTCAATGCCGCAACGCCTTACTACAGTCTGGACGTCACTCATTCCATCTTTGGTGGATCAGTGGATGTAAGCGGCATGAACAATGGCTTAACTGCAGCCGACAGAATCACGGTTCAACAAGGTCACTTCTTCAGGATTGGCAGCGATGGTCAACCAGGCACTCGGGATGATCGTCGTGTACGCCTTTACGGTGTCAACCTTACCTACAATGCCAATTTTCCAGACACTGATAGGGCGCGCCAAATTGCGCGTCGCCTGCGCTCCCTGGGGTTCAATGCGGTACGCCTGCATCACCTGGACTCTCCAGGCACTGGCGGCAGTACGGATGATCTGCGCAGCGTTCTGCGGTATGGCCCGTTCCCGACATTTAACGTGAAGGCAGTTGAGCGCCTGAAAGGTTTCCTCAAGATATTGAAAGAGGAAGGTATCTACGTCAATTTGAACCTCTATGTGGCATACCGATTCAAGCCTGAGCTTGACAATATCCCCTACGCGACGCCCGGAGTTGCGCTCTTGGGGCAAGCATCCCCAGTGCAGGTTTTTTACCCAAAATTGATTGCGCTTCAGGCGACCTATGCGCAAGAATTGATACGACTTTTGGGTGTAGGTAACGACCCAATGCTCGCCATGGTGGAGATTCGCAATGAGTCTTCCTTGGCCTCGGCCTGGCAGGCTTGGGATACCAAGGAGTGGACGGACGCCATTCGGGGGGACTACGCTGATGAACTCACCCGTCAATGGAATGGATGGCTGGTCCGGACCTACGGTTCAGTCGATAAGGCCTGTGTGCAATGGACTGGATGCGCGACGACCGAAGCGCAAGCACTGGTTTCACCGGCAGAGGCTGACGATTTTCGTACCGGGCAGCGCGCCAGCATCATTGGCAAAGCTGCCGAAAAGCTCAGAACCTGGTCGGGCTGGGCAGCATCGCCGGAAGTGATTTCTGGGAAGGGTCAGCGATTCGTTGATTTTGCCCGCTTTATTGTTGACACAGACAGACATTATTTTGAAGAAATCAAGCGCGCCATCCGTACGGTTACACATCCGCTGGTCCCGATCACAGGCACGCAAATGGCCTACGGTGAATCGCTAAATTATCTCTCGCAGGGTTCGATGGATTATCTGGATGATCACTTCTATATTGATCATTACAACTATCCGCGAGCTCCCTGGGCGCCGTACGACTGGCGGATCAGAGACACCCGGCTGACGGCGACAGAACTGAACAATTTGATGGAACTTTCCGCGCGCAGAGATTTGAATCGCCCATTTGTGATCAGCGAGTACAACCAAGCCTATCCAAACAGGCAAGGCGCTGCAATCACGCCTTTGCTTGCAATACTGGGCGCGCTACAAGACTGGGATGGTCTGTTCCACTTTGATTATGTTGATGGTGATGATTGGGGCGTCCTGCCCTCTGGCTTTCGACTCTCGGGCGATTGGGCCAAACTGGCAGTAACCGGGCAATCTGCGCAAATATTCAGAACTGGCCTTGTATCGCCAATATCAATTCGATTGCCCCATTTGCTGGATACGCAGTCGATTCTTGGCAAGGGTGCACTGCGCCAGAGAAGAGATCGTGGTGAAGTTCCCAATCCATTGCCGGTCACAAAGATGTTTCAGGTCAAGTTGGGTACTACTTTTGAAAACCGCAAGGAGTCACCTACTGCTTCGACTCCATCGTCTGCTGCAACAGTCAGCTATTCCGAAGAAGACGGGCGAGTTGTCTTCACAGCGCCACGACTAGCCGGGTTCCTTGGGAAGTATGCGCCAAACCAACGAATCAACGTCGGCAGTTTGACCTTCGAGCCACTGGATCCATCGAGAGGATTTGCAACAATCGTGGTTACTTCGATGGACGAACAGCCAATAAACAAATCAAGCCGTATTCTGGTGTCAGTACCGGGACACACTATGGGAAGCCAGCCAGACGTTTGGCCTGTACGACCAAAAAGGCTGGTTCCCTACGAGAACAATAGCGATTGGTGGACTCTGGAGCCTGAGGTGGCTGACAAGAGCCGTCCTTCAGGTTCACTTGTGGCCCGGGGAGTGCTTTGGATGGAGCGCGTTCCATTGAAGATCACTTTACAAACTCAGGCAACTGACCTGAAGGTGTTCCCTCTTAGCTTGTCTGGCCAACGGCTCGGCCAACTTCCGGCTGCATCCGTTGTCAAGTTTGCCACAGGCTATGAACTGACATTGCAAATGGAGCCCTATCCCCAGTCACCCTGGTATGAAATCGTGCTGACAGCCGCTCATTGATAATTTGAACATGAATGCCCGGATCTTTCAAAGCCCAAGGTTAACCTTCATTCGGTCGTATTTGATTGGGAGTTTGCTGCTTCTTTCCATCCATGCCAACGCCACAACAGAGCTTTTACTGCAACTGGATTCATCGTGGCGTTATGACTCAAACCCCTTGCGTCTGACGGAAAACGTCGATATTAGAACTGCGCTCGGAACTGACAGGAAGAGCGACTCGGTGATTGCAACCGATGTTCGGTTTGCCATTGTGCACCCTCTTGACTCTCCCGAAACACAACTGGTGTTCACAGGGCAATTGGGGAACCAAGGATACCGACAATTAACTCAGTTGGACAACACCGAGTACGCGTACAAAGGCTCCCTTGAGTGGCGATCAGGTGACCTTTGGAAAGGCAGATTGCTTCGTAGCCAGGAACAACAGTTGTACGACTATCTAAATGGAACCTTGACCATCCGTGAAATGGTCCATCGGACAACAGATACCGCAGAGGTCGCTTTGCGGGTAACACCCGACTTGGAATTTCCTTTTTCCATACAGAACCAACAGAAGAGGTACGACACGCCAACTAACCGGATGTTTGACAGCCGTCGGCGTAGTTTGGATGGGGGAGTGCAATTTCGCAATGAGGCGGGTTCAAATATCAGTGTTGGTTTGCGTTCTGCCGAGGTCAACTTTCCCGAGCGCACCGTGGCACATATTGCCAGTCTCGACTCCGGATACGGGGATAACGAAATTTATCTCGCGTCGGATTGGCGATACAGTGTTTTCACACGCTTGAGTGGACGCATAGGTTCGTTGCAGCGTACCTATGCCACTCTTGAGTCAAAGAATTTTTCCACTTTAACTACTGAATTGCGAGTGCAGCACGACTACTCACCGAAAACGAGGTTGACCATTGACTTCTGGTCTAGACCCGATGAGGTCGCAGACAGCACAATTTTGTATGCAATGGTCTCCGGTCTGAGGGTTGGAACCACGTGGCTGGCAAGCGACAAGACTCGCGTCAATCTACAAGCCAGCAAAGAATTACAGCGATATCAATATGTCACCACAATTCCCGGACAATCGAATCCTGAACTTCATCGACTGCGTATTGGTGGAAGCGGGACTTATGCCGTGAGCCGTGACATACAAATGTATATCGATGGATTCAGAGACCGTCTTGACCAAGGCACGTTCGGTGCAAATATTGGTCAAAACATGCTTCGCGTGGGGCTCGAATATACATTTGAAAATGTCAAAGGTTTGGCACAACGTACCGCTCTCGGCGAGCGCAGATAATTTCCAGGGGCGACATGTTTCACAAGATACGAAATTGGCTTACCACCCACACGGGTCGAAACAATTTGACGCTGGATCGTGATGTGGGTGTTGTCAGCTTCAGCTTTGACGATGCAATGCACAGTGCTTGCGAAACCGGTCGAAAGATCTTGGAGCAACATGATTGTCGTGGCACTTGGTACGTTGCTGGCGCCCTCACTGACCAGATCGAAAATGGACGCCGCTATCACTCTGTGACTGACATCCAGGAACTGGCGCACGAAGGCCACCACATCGGGTGCCACACGTTCTCCCACAGAGCTTGTGATCGCATGACAGTTACGGAGATGGACAGAGATCTGGAGCGAAACCTCGAATTTTTTGGGGAAATAGGCATCCTTCACGCTGGACTGCATTTTTCGTTTCCCTTCGGTGCCATTAATCAAGGGTCGAAAAGATTGGCATCAACAAGATTCAATTCGTCTCGTATCGTTGGAGGAGGCATCCAGGTGGGTTGCGCAGATTTGAATGGACTACGTTCGGAACCCCTGTACCAACGTTCAACGACACCCGAAAGACTATCTCTGCTTGCCAAAGAAGTGGCGATTAAGAAAGGGTGGCTAATTTTCCACACGCACGACGTCGAAGACAGACCGAGTCAATGGGGATGCACAGAAGATCTGTTTGGCTACGCCGTCCAGACTGCGTTAGATGCGGGTTGCAAAGTCCTGCCAGTTGACCAAGCAATTCAGTACTGGGAAGGAAAAGCCTAGATTAGTGCTGCAGCGGCTAGAACTGCAATCATGCCGTCTGGCGACGACGGCGAGAAAAACAGCCTACGACACCCAGACCCGCCAGCATCAGCGCATAGGTCTCAGGCTCTGGTACCGCAGTAACATTGCCTGCAAAGCTTACGTCATTTACCTGTGTCGAACCAGACCATCCATTCACAATGACCTGTCCATTGATTACGCCACCATTGCCGCTAAAACTGGCTAGCGGCGCAAGAAAAGACGCGTTGACACCGCTGGCAAACGTGATTTGGGTTGCCTGTGGCAAGTTGAAGAGAACCTGTCCTGCAGAAAAATTCTGGTAGCCATGCAGTCCAAAATCAACGGTTTGACCTGCCACGTTGATGATCACGGTCGTGTTCGCGCCTAGATTTTCCAGTCGCAAGTTCTTGCCAACATCGGCGCTAGTCAGGTCAAACACTGCCAGATCCGAGTGGTTCGCGTTGAGAACCATGGTACCCCACGAATCAGAAGCTGTCCCGGTATTGGACATGGCATCAAAACTTTGCGAGAGGCTACTGAGTCGCTGCTTTTCACCCACAAAATTAAGACCAAGTTGAACGCTGGACGCTGATACAGAAGCAGGCGTAGGGTTTTGCCACTGTTGCAAACCTGAAGCGCTACCACCGTAACTGATTGACGTGGCTGTCAGCCAGTTGTTATTTGCATTCAAGTTTCCAGCAACTTGAATTGTGCCGGCAAAACTCGCTCCGGAGTTGCTCGACAAACTGCCACCTACCACGGTATTACCAAAAACGCTCCCGCCTCCAAAACTGAGGTTGCCGCCAACCGTAAGACCATTACCGTAAAGCGAGCCCGTCAACGCGTTGATCGAATAGCTGGAAAGCGTCGCATTGCCGCCCACTGCCACCCGACCTTGTACATCACCATTGGTCATCGCCAAATCACCGAACGACAAGACGCCAAGGCTGGAGTCAACTCCCAAACTATTGGTTGAAGCCTGTCCGATCGCCGGCGCACCGACAACCAGCGAGGTCAACATGACCTGTGCGAAAAGGTTGCGAAAATTGCGTTTCATTGTGGCTGCGCCCGCATTCGAAATGGTTGAAAAAAGCCTTCTGACCGTTATTTTTACCATAGTTTCAGGGAATCGTCAATGATGAGGCCAAATTGTCGCCCCATCGCTTCAAGACAGGCGTAGTGTGCGTGCACTAACTTCACTTAGGTTCCCCCCACATACGGATTGCTTTTGCGCTCCCGCCCAAACGTGCTCTCCGGTCCATGGCCGGGAATAAAAACCGTTGCGTCACCCATGGGCCACAAACGCTCAACGATGCTGGAAATCAGTGTCGTGTGGTCGCCCTGTGGCAGATCGGTGCGGCCAATCGATCCGGCAAACAACACGTCACCAACAAAGGCCCGGTTCGCCTCGACGCTGTAAAACACGACATGACCGGGCGTGTGGCCCGGGCAGTGCCGCACCTGCAGCGTGCTGTTACCCACGGTCACAGTGTCAAGATCCGTCAGCCAGCGCGTAGGCTTGAATGTCATCGCCTGGGCAAAGCCGAACATCTTGCTCTGAGCCGGCAAGCCGTCGATCCAGAATTGATCTGCCTCTTGCGGACCGATGATGGGCAGATGGAGTTGTGCCGCCAGTTCGCCAACGCCGCCCGCATGGTCGATGTGGGCATGGGTCAGCCAGATCTGGCTCAGTATCAGGCCCCGCTGTTTCACAGCGGCCAGCAGCGAGTCAAGATCGCCTCCAGGGTCAATAACAGCCGCTTGCAGCGTCTGGTCACACCAGAGGAGCGAGCAATTCTGCTGGAAATCGGTAACAGGAATGGTTTGGTAGCGCAGCATTTGCGTCACATTCTAGGGCTCAATCGGGTCTCTTGCGCTGGTGCGGCGCCCTGTTCAATTCGTTCCACCATCAGATCGACAAAATTCCCCTCCCCCAGGTCGATACGCACCCGTACCGGCAAGTACTGCAGCGTGGGCGCAAACCACAACTCGGCTGTGATAACGCCAGTCGGATTCGCAATCGGCCTTGGGCGCAGATGGAATGCCGACACCTGTCCAAGCTCGGGCGTCTGCAGCAATTCCTCCTCGACAACGTCATAGGTCCAAAGGGCGATGCCTTGCGGTCGGGCCAGCCACAGGTTGACCTGGCGCCCTACTTTCAATTCCTCTTGACCACTGAAAAACCGGTGGCTGAGTTCAACAAACTGACTGGCCGTATCCTGCAGCCCGGTTGGCTGCGGCAGCTGAACACCGTTATCGAATCTGACAGCAACACCGTCAAACGCCAGTCGCCGCAATCCCCAAGGGAACTGCTCTTCGTAGGCCCGTGGCAAGAGCGCATCGGCACGAACCTCGCCCTGGCTGGTCAGGGAAACGCGCAAGAGCGCCAGACTCAGATCAACCCGCACCTGGTAACGACTTTCTTCACGCTGCCACTGAACACGAGCACTGCCATGCAGATTGCCCCGGTAGTACCCCCCCAAACGATAGGACAGCCGGGTATCGACTGGCCAACCATCTACGGTGACGACCCTTGGTTCAGGAACTGCCGCGTTTGGCTCTGCAGCCGCCAGCTCGGCCTCTCCCGCTGGCTTCGCATCCTCCTGCTCCACGGGCATCTGATCAGGGGCGACGCCCGTCTTCGTCTCATCAACGGCTGGCTGCGAGGCGATCACAGGCCCCGCCCGTGGCGACGACCTGTCTGAAGACATGTGCGGCGGAAGCACCGAAAGTGCGGGTCTGAGTGTCCGCGTGAACATGGGTTCGGCCATCAGCGCCAGACGCTCGCGCTGCGGCAACATGCTCTGCAAGCAGTTGAGCCCCCACAAATGTCCGCAAAGCACTGCCACCAGCATCAACGAGAACCAGAGAGGTCGCGACGGCGCACGCTTCACGGCAGCTGCCCAAAAGCGGAATGGACCAAGGAGAGCAGGATTGCTAAGATCACAGTCCCGATCTTATGCAATCGCAGCAAGGCATCCCATGATCATCTCGCTGATAAACCATTCCAAAGTCATCACTGACGAACAGGTGCAGGTGGTCATTCGGGCCATCAACCGCCAGCTCAAGGAAGACTTTGAGCCGTACTGGAGCTTTTCTGCAACGCTGCGTCTGGAAGGTCCGATCGGGCAGCACCCCAGTCTCAGCAAGTTCGGCGATATGCGCGGTGACGCGGTTCTGTACCTGGTTGACGGCGTCAACTCGCTGGGCGCAACCGGTTGGCACCTGGCCAACTACGGGGACATTCCCTATGGCATTGTGTTCTTGGGTTTGTGCGCGAAGATCAAGGAGGCTTGGTCGATCACGCTGTCGCACGAGGCGCTCGAACTGGTTGGCGACCCGATGTGCAATTTGCTGGTCCAAGGCAATGATCCACTGGACCGGCGGCGGCGGGTCTTTCACCTGTTTGAAATGTGCGATGCCGTGCAGGCCGAAAATTACAGCGTAGACGGTGTTGCGCTTTCGAACTTTGTGCTGCCAAGCTACTTCAGTCTGGGCGAGCAACCGGGCCGGCGCAACGATTTTCTGGGGCGCTCCTACAAGGGCAAGACGCTGGAGTCGTTCGGCATGAATCCGGGAGGCTATCTCAACGTTCTTGACCCTAAAACAGGCGAATGGGAGCAGCCACTTTACGAGGACGACAAGGAGGCCCAGCGGCGCAAGAAGTGGAAGAGTCAGTGAAAGCGGGACGTGGTTACCGCCGCACGCACCCCGATCCACAATAGCAGCGCTGCCGCCCCGCCACCATGGAGCTAGAGCAGTAACAGTTAGCCACTGCGATCGCGGCACTGGAAGCGCAGCGGGAGTTGCTTGGCGACGCCGTGGTCGAAACAGCGCTGGCGCCCCTGCGTGCACGACTCAGCAGCCTCGCGGCGTTACAGGGCAGCAGCAAGACCGACAACGAGCAAACTCTCAAACAGGTCAGTGTTCTCTTCGCTGATGTAGTCGGGTCAACCATCCTGAGCCAGCAACTTGACCCCGAAGATCTGCACGCCGTCATGGACGAGGCACTGGCACGCTGCACGGCGATTGTCCATCGACATGGTGGCAAGGTACTGAAGTACGCTGGCGACAGCCTGCTGGCCGTGTATGGTGCCAATGAGGTTCAGGAAGATGACGCTGAGCGCGCAGTGCAGTCAGGTCTGGACCTGCTGGAGGAAGGTCGGCGCCAGGGCGAACTGGTGCTGCAGCGCTACCGGCACGAAGGTTTCAACCTGCGCGTAGGCATTCACACTGGCCCCGTGCTGCTCGGAGGCGGTCTGGACGCCGAGAACAATATTCGTGGCTTCACCGTCAATGTCGCTGCGCGCATGGAGCAGACGGCAGCTGCGGGTGCCTTGCGCATCAGCCATGACACCTATCACCAGGTGCGCGGTGTGTTTGATGTGGTGCCGCAGGAGCCGCTGCAGGTCAAGGGCGTTGACGCTCCGATGGTGACTTACCTCGTGCTACGGCGCAAACCACGTGCCTTTCGAGTCAGCACACGTGGCATCGAGGGAGTGGAGACGCGGATGATTGGGCGCGACGCCGAAATGGAACAGTTGCAGGACGCCTTCAAGCGCATGTACAGCCAGCGCAGGCTCAACGTGGTGACCGTCGTGGCCGATGCCGGCGTTGGCAAGAGCCGTCTGCTGTTCGAATTCGAAAACTGGGCCGAGGCACGTGCAGAGATCTTCTACTTTTTTCAGGGTCGCTCCCATCCACTGACGCAGAGCCAGCCCTACGGCCTGTTGCGTGACATCGTGGCGTGGCGACTGCAGATTGCCGACAACGACAGCATGGCGACAGCCAGGATGAAACTGGAGCAGGGCCTCGTGCCCTTGTTCCTGACTGAGGACGGTGCGGACATGGCGCAGGCGCACGCACATCTGCTGGGGCATTTGATCGGACTTGACTTTGCTGACAGCAAACACGTCCAGAATATTCTCGATGATGGCCGTCAGATCCGCAATCGCGGCTTTCATGCGGCAGCCCAGATGTTTCGTCGTTTCGCCATCCAGAACGGCGCACCAGTCATGCTGTTGCTCGACGACCTGAACTGGGCTGATAGCGGTTCGCTGGATTTCTTGAGCTATCTGATTCAGGTCAACCGAGATGTACCGACACTGATCGTGGCAATGACGCGCCCGACGCTGTTCGAGCAACGCCCGGACTGGCCCGGCATGACCGACACACAGCGTCTCCTGCTCGAACCTCTGGACAAGGGTGGCAGCAGGCAACTGGTCAACGAGTTGCTGAAGAAGATGGCCGAGATTCCAACGCTGCTGCGTGAACTCATCACCAGCGGCGCGCAGGGCAATCCGTTTTACATGGAAGAGTTGGTCAAAATGCTTGCCGACGAGGGCGCCATCGTCACTACAGGTGAGCAGTGGAGCATCAATGCCGAAAAGCTGCTCGCCACGCACGTACCGCAAACGCTCACTGGTGTCCTGCAGGCACGTCTGGACAGCCTGAAGCCGTCGGAGAAATTGGCACTGCAACAAGCCAGCGTTATTGGCTTTGTCTTTTGGGATCAGCCCCTGGCCATGCTCGATCCCCAGTCGCCGGCCAACCTGGGCGCCCTGGTGCAACACGAACTCGTTGTCCCCCATCAGGACGCGACCCTGGACGACATGGTCGAGGGTGTGCGTGAATTCGCTTTTTCGCACCAGGTGCTGCACCAGGTTACCTACGACACACTCCTCAAGCGAACCCGGCGCGCTCACCATGCGCAAGCCGCCTTGTGGTTTGCCAGTCAAACTGGCGCGCGAGCCAACGCTTTTCTGGCTACCGCGGCTGAACATTTTCTGAAAGCCGACGACGCGCAACAGGCTTGCGAGTATTTCACGCGCGCCGCTGAACATGCGGCGGCGCGATACGCCCATGAGGCCGTGAGCAGCTACGTCGCGACGGCACTGACCCTGACGGATCAGGCAGCGCAGCGCTGGCGTTTGCTCAATGTGCGCGAGCGAACACTGGACCTGCAGGGGCGGCGTGTCGAGCAGCAGGCCGACATTGAGACCCTGCAGCAGCTCTCTGAGGCGCTCGATGATGACCGCCGGCGCTGTGAAGTGGCCTGGCGGCGCAGCAGCTTCGCCATGCGCACCGGCGACTACTGCACGATGGAAGCGGCGGCCCGGCAAACCCTGGCGCTGGCCGCTCGCATCGAAGATGACTTGATGGCTCTGCGCGGGCAGCATCGACTGGCGATCGCACTGACCTATCTCGGAGACAGTGCGCTCGGTCACACACTGGCCAGCGAAGCCCTTGTCAAAGCGCGCGCACTCGGCGAGCGCCAAATCGAGACCCTGCTTTTGAACGCCTTGTCGGTCATTGCGGACAGCCGGGGCGATCAATTTGCTTCACTGGCATTTGATCAGCAGGACCTGGTCATCAATCGTGAGCTCGGTAACCGGCGCAATGAGGCAATTGCATTGGGCAATTTGGGCAACGCCTGGGTCAGACTCGGAGAACACGCGCAGGCCCGCACGCATCTGGAAGAGTGTTTGCGCTTGACGCGCGCCGTCGGCGACCGCGCTACCGAACCCAACATCCTCACGAACCTGTCGACGCTGGCGCTGCGTCAGGGCGACGACGCATCGGCATTGGCGCACGCTCAAGCAGCTTTGAACATGGCAGAGGCGGTCCAGAGTCCTGTCTTCGAAGCAATTGCACTGTGCGCGCTGGGCAATGCCGAACTGGCGCTGGGGCGTCACGCACCGGCAACAGCGGCTTTCAAGCGTGCTCAGGAAATCGCCTTTTCGCTGGATAACGCAACCAGCCACGATGCCAGCGCTGGTCTGCTGCGGGTCGCGCTGGCGCAACAGGATGCCGCAATGGCACGGCAAATGGTCGAGGAACTGCTCCCGCATCTAGGCAGCGATGGCGCGCTGGTCGGCGCCGAAGCACCGTACCTCATACGCCTGACCTGTCATCAAGCCTTGGCGCGCATTGGCGATCCGCGCGCCGCACAGCTGCTGGCGAGCGCCCACGCTGAACTACTTGCAGAGGCCATCACGATCAGCGACGCGGCGTTGCGCAAGAGTTTTCTCAACAACATTCCGGAACACCGCACGATCGTGTCCCTGTGGACCAGCAACCCGGTTCGGCGCTCGTGATCAGCCGAATCGACCCTTGTTCCTTTTTCAAAAACTCCAGTCGTACTCAATGGTCAACGGTGCGTGATCCGAGAATTTTTCGGTCTTGTAAATTTCGGCTCTGCGCGCGCCTTGCGCCAGCATCAAAGTCGCGAGGTGATAGTCAAGCCGCCAGCCAACGTTCTTGGCGTAAGCCTGCCCGCGATTGCTCCACCAGGTGTAGCAATCGTCGGTCGTCGCAGGATGCAATTGGCGATAAACATCAACCAGGCCTGCTTCCCCCAACAGCGTTGACATCCAGGCTCTCTCTTCTGGCAGGAAGCCGGAATTCTTGCGATTGCCCTTCCAGTTTTTCAAGTCGATTTCCTGGTGGGCAATGTTGACATCGCCGCACAGGATGAATTCGCGCTCGCGTTTGAGCTGACCGAGATGCGGATAGAACTCTTCCAGAAAGCGATATTTCGCTTGCTGGCGCTCTTCGCCCGACGAGCCGCTGGGAAAATAGCAACTGATGATGGAACGCCTGGTGCTGCCACGGTCAAAGCGCAGTTCTACGTAGCGTCCCTCGGCGTCGAACTCGGACGAACCATAACCCACGATGACATCGCTCGGCTCGTGGCGTGTATAGATCGCTACGCCAGAATAGCCCTTCTTCTGTGCAAAATGGAAGTATCCGCGCAAACCCGCCAGTCGCTCAAAGCGGTCAGCTACATCGATCGCCTGCGCCTTGACCTCCTGCACGCAAATACAATCGGGGCTGGATTGGGTCAGCCAGGCCTCAAGCCCTTTGCTGCTGGCCGAGCGAATGCCGTTGAGGTTAAGGCTGGTCAATTTGAACAAGGAAGTTCCCATGGTGGTGTCTATCGCAACAAACCCGGAGCCGGCCCCCGCGCAAGATGCGCTGGCCCAGGATTTCTTGCAGTTTGTTGTGGACTGTGGTGTGCTGCGTTTCGGTGAGTTTAAGACCAAGGCCGGCCGCATCAGCCCCTACTTCTTTAACGCCGGCCAGTTTGACGATGGTGCCAAACTGGGACGGTTGGCGCAATTTTATGCGCGACGCCTGCTGCAAAGTGGGATCGAATTCGACATGGTCTTCGGCCCGGCTTACAAGGGCATCCCCCTGGCCGCGGCACTGGCGGTGGAACTGGCCCGGCTCGGCGTGAACGTGCCCTTTGCCTACAACCGCAAGGAGAGCAAGGACCACGGCGAAGGTGGTACGCTGGTCGGCGCTGCGCTTCAGGGACGCGTCCTGATTGTTGACGATGTCATGTCCGCTGGTACGGCGGCACGCGAGTCGATTGCCATCATCAATGGCGCCGGTGCCAAAGCCCACGCAGTCATCATTGCCCTGGACCGGCAGGAAAAGGCGACCGAAGGTGGGCGCGATGTTGACTACAGTGCAGTCCAGTATGTACAAAGGGAACTCGGACTGCAGGTATGTGCGATTGCCAAGCTCTCCGATTTGATGCAGTATCTCGAACAACATGGCGCCGGCGGACCGGCCATCGACCAACAGCGAGTCCTGGCCTACCTGCAGCGCTATGGCGTCAAAGAAAGTCAATCATGATCAAATTCCGCGCGAAGAAGCCTGGGCACCAGTGCACCCGACTCGTCGCGGGGCTGTTGCTGGCTCTGCTAACGACGGTCGCGCCAGCACAATCCGCGCGACCTGCGACCCAGGAAATCTACACCTGCGTCGACGCCAGCGGCCGCAATCTCACCTCCGACCGCCCGATTCCGGAGTGCCTGGACCGCGAGCAAAAGATGCTGAACCCCAGCGGTACTGTCAAGGCCCGGGTCGGCCCGTCCCTGACCGCCCAGGAACGAAGTGATCTCGAAGCCAAAGA
>CAIYMN010000302.1 GCA_903927295.1 uncultured beta proteobacterium
GGCATTCTCCACCAGGCTATGCAGCATCATGGGCGGAAACTCGGCTGACAGCAACCCGTCGCTGACCCGAACCTCGGTCTGCAGACGGTCTTCCATGCGCACCTTCAGGATTTCAAGATAAGGACGAATCATCGCCAGTTCCCGCCCCAGATCACGCGTCCCCTGAGCGTTGGCCTCGCGCATGGTTGGCATGCTGGCGCGCAACAGCGAAATCAGGTTTCGCTGCATCTTGCCAGCGCGCGGCGGGTCGGTCTCTATCAGGTGCTCGATACTGGCCAGCGTGTTGAACAGGAAGTGTGGCTCCACCTGCGCCTGCATGGCGGCCATGCGCGCCTCCACCACCTGGCGTTTCAGCGATTCGGACTCGGCCACCTCTGTGGCCTGGGCCGCCTTGGCTTCGGCCTGCACCTTGCCCTTGTAGCTGATCTTGATAATGATGGACAAAAGAATGAACCACATGGTCATGGGCATCAGCGGGTCGCCGTAGCGATGCCGGATAACACGCGGACGCCATTCATCCGCGGCGGCTTCGGCCGCATCGGCTGCTTCCTGTTTCGCCTCATCCAGCGCATCCATCATCTCGCGACGTGCCTCGTCCACCGCTTGCTTGATCGCCTGCGCATCAACACCAGGGGGCAGCTTGATCGTCACACCATTCGCATCGGGCATCGCAGGCACCGGGGGCACGAACGGTGCCGACGCGCTTGCCGAGGCCGGCACAGCCGGCAGCGCAGGCAGCGCGTCAGAGGCGGGCGCAGACGATTTCGCGGTGCGGGTGTTGATGTGCACACCGCGCTCGTCAATCGAAATATCGACTCCGTCCACCGGGCTCTTCTGGTTCTTGTCAGACCTGGGCGTCCACTTCTTCTTGGTGGGAGCCTTGCCGACATCCACGTCGGTCAGAATTTCGGTATAGGTCCAGTTGAAGGGTGGAATGTCGTGAAGAATTCCCATGGCAATGAGCAAAAGCAGCGACATGCCAAAAAAGCGCCACCACGAAATGCTGACCAGCCAACCGGCGTAGCTGTGATATGCCTTCAAGAAGGCGCTGTAAAAGCGTGTCCACAGGCTGACCGGAGTCGACGGGTTGTTTGAGTTGATCATGTGACTGTCCTGCATTGGCGAAGATTCAATGTCACTACTGTACGCAAGCCGACACGCATAGCGCCACCTTCAAGCGACGCACTGCAGGGACAGGGGACAGACTGCAGGCATGGAAGACAGGCCGGGGCGGCACTATCAGGACAGGCCCAAAGCACAGAAGACGAGAATCGCGGCGTAAGCGTCATTGGCGGCATAAACCAGTTGCCCATCGCTGAGCCGGGGTGCCGCCCAATTGGAGGTTGCGGCCTTCTTGGACTTGATGAAGCGCTGCTGGAACAGCACCGCCACCGCACCTTTGACGCCCATGTCCTTGCGATAGCCGCGTTCGCGAAACACGGTGTTCAGATCCAGCACGTCTGCCACCTGCACGCCGAGCTTTGACTGGATGCGCCTGCGGTCGTCGCCCAAACCGAATCCTGCCTTGATGATGCCTGGCATCGCCAGCATTTGCGCCACTTCGGCCGAGCAGTCGGGATCAAACAATTGAAAGATCCAGGCCCGCTCCGGCGTGGACAATTGCACAATGTGCGGGCCATCGGAGACCTGATCCTTGACAAAGGTCGGCTTGGATTCGGTATCAAAGCCCCACACCTTGCTGGCGCAAAGTTCCCTGCGCGCTGCCTGCGCTTGCGCGGCGGTGTTGACCAGCACGATGCGATCCAGACCGAGACGACTTAACTCAGGCAGCAACGCAATCTGCTCTTTGCTGGGGGTGGGATGCTGGATGTGCATGGGAACCGCTGTTGCTGCCCAGGTGCGTCCTAGCTGAACACGCCCCCATACTGCTTGCGCAGATCGCCCTTTTGCACTTTGCCGGTGCCACCGACGGGCAGCGCGTCGAGAAAGACGACATCGTCCGGCACCCACCACTTGGCAACCCGCTCGCCGAGGAAGGCAAGGATTTCTTCGCGCTCGACGGCTTGTCCAGGCTTGCGCACGATGAACAGCAAGGGACGTTCGTCCCACTTGGGGTGCTTCACTCCGATGACGGCTGCCATCGCCACCGCCGGGTGGCCCATCGCTGCGCTTTCCAGGTCGATCGAGCTGATCCACTCGCCACCGGTCTTGATAACGTCCTTGGCGCGGTCCCGGATCTGCATCACTCCGTGAGCGTCGATGGTGGCGATGTCACCCGTCGGGAACCAGCCGTCGACCAGGGGTGAGCTTTCACCCTTGTAATAGCCGGTCACGATCCATTGGCCACGCACCATCAGTTCGCCTTGCGAAACACCATCGCGCGGCAGCGTCGCGCCACTTTCGTCCACGACCTTGATCTCCGCGCCAAAGACCGACTTGCCCTGTCTGGCAATCAGGGCGTGCCGCTCAACTGCGGGCAAGGCCATGCTTTGCGGACTCAGCGAGCCGAGCGTGGCGACAGCGGTGGTTTCGGTCATGCCCCAGCCATGACGAACTTCGACGCCGTAATTGTCAACAAACTTGGCAATCAGGGCCGCCGGCATGGCCGAACCACCGACCGCAGTGCAGCGCATGGTCGAAAAGCGCAGCCCGTTCTGCTCGACATGCTGCAGCAGTGCCAGCCAGATGGTCGGCACGCCAGCGCTGATAGTGACCTTCTCCGCTTCCATCAGTTCGTACAAACTGGCACCATCGAGCCGTGGCCCCGGCAACACCAGCTTGGCCCCGACCATTGGCGTGGCGTAGGGAATGCACCAGGCGTTGATATGAAACATGGGAACCACTGGCAGCACCGTTTCTCGGGCCGACAGCGACAGCACCGCACAATCCGACAGGGCATTGAGGACAATGGCGCGGTGCGAATACAGTGCCCCCTTCGGGTTGCCTGTGGTGCCCGAGGTGTAACACAGAGCCGTGCCGGTGCGTTCGTCGAACTCGGGCCAGTCAAACTGCTCGCTTTGCTTTGCTATCAGATCCTCGTAGCAAAGCACGTTGGCAACGCCTTCAAGACTCGGCATATGGGCCGCTTCGCTCAGGCAAACCCAATACCTGACTTTCGGACAGTGCGCGGCAATACCCTTGATCAGGGGCGCAAAAGTGCTGTCGAACAGCAGCACCGCGTCCTCGGCGTGGTTGATGATGTAAATCAGCTGCTGCGGATGCAGGCGCGGGTTGCACGTGTGGATCACCATACCGCTGCCCGATACAGCGTAATAGGCTTCCAGATGACGGTGGTTGTTCCATGCAATCGACCCAACCGCGCTGCCCGCATCCAGACCCAGTTGCCTGAGCGCGTTGGCCAGCTTGCGGCCGCGCGCCGCACACTGCGCGTAGGTGTAGCGAAACAGCGGGCCATGCGTCTCGCGGGACACCACCTCGACATCGCCAAACTGTGCGGCTGCGTGCTCTATGACATCGGAAATGAGTAGGGGGCGGTCCATCATGAGGCCGGGCTGAAGCATATTGTTGACTCCGGTTGATTGCAAATTGCTGTTGACTGGTCGGTTACTGTATCTCAGGCCGGTCTTATGGTGTTTTCCGGCAATCGCGGCTAGAGTATCCGGTATCTCAAGAGAACCCCCATGAATACCGACCTGACAACGCCCAGCATCCCCGTCCTTGCACCACTGGCACCGGATCAGCGCATTGAAGCGCTGGATGTGGTGCGCGGCTTTGCCCTGTTGGGCATCTTCCTGATGAACATCGAGTTTTTCAATCGCGAGACGGTTGGCATCATGGAAGGCATGCCGCTTGGTTTGACCGGCATCGACTGGTGGGCCAGCTGGTTTGTCGCTTACTTCGTTCAGGGCAAGTTCTGGACCATCTTTTCACTACTTTTCGGAATGGGTTTTGCCGTGATGCTGACGCGCGCCGAGCGTACCGGGCGTGAGTTCCTGGCACCCTACCTGCGCCGCCTGACCGGTCTGGCCGTGTTCGGCGCCCTGCACTACATTTTTCTCTGGTCGGGCGACATCCTTTTCAGTTATGCCATTGGTGCTGGCGGCCTGCTGATACTGCTCTATGGAACCTGGAAGCCGATCCTGCTCGCCGTCCTGGTGTTGATTGGCATCGGCTTGATCCCGGACCTGAATCCCTTGTTCGCCATCGCTGGCAGTCTGGGCTTTGTGGCCTTCATTTCGCTGTACCTGCGTGCCGAGCGGCAGACCAGGGTTTTCGGACATGCCATTCCTCTGTTTTCGGTCATATTGCTGCTCCTTGGCGTAGTGGGTGTGATCACCGCAGATGTCCTGTGGGTCTTGCCAGACACCCCCAAGGAGGTCAGAATTTCCTTCACCGTGATGAGCCCCCTGGTACTGCTCCTGGCGGCGCTGTCGGCAAGATTTCACCAGCCGGCCGCACTGCGCGAGCTGCGCCTGGGTGCGACGATTTACACGTTTTCCTTTCTGATGATGACGCTCGGCGGTGCGGCGCAATACTGGAAGCCGCCGGAGCCTGCGCCGACCAACCCGAGTGCGCTGACTGCGCCCGCCAGCCGCGCCAAACCAGGTGTGGCGGCAATCGACAAATCCAGCGAAAAGGCCGCGACACAGAAGGCAATTGAAAAGCAGGCTGAACGCGACAGGCAACTGGCAAAGCGGGAAGAGCAGGCGCGCAGCGAAGTACGCATTCTCTCCAGCGGAAGCTACCGCGAAGCGGTCGAAATGCGAGCCCGACGCTTCCCGGAAAAGATCGTCGGTGATGCAGGCTTTGCCACCGTGCTGATCGCCATGTTTCTGCTCGGCAGCTGGTTCGTCCGATCCGGCGTGATGCAAGACACACGCGCACACCTTGCCTTGTTCCGCCAGCTGGCAATTTACGCCCTGCCACTGGGAATTGGTTTGGGTCTGCTGGGCAGCCTGATCGCGGTAACCCATATTCCCGGTGACGAGCGTGACGGCTTTCTCATGGCGCGCGGTCTGGCCATGCTTGGCAATTTGCCAGCCTGCCTGGGCTACGTCGGCCTGGTGGTGTTGATGCTGAACAGTCAGTCCAGGCTCAACAGAATCAGCATGCTGGCTCCGCTCGGACGCATGGCCTTGACGACCTACCTGACGCAGTCAGTTCTGTGTTCTCTGTATTTCTACGGTTATGGCCTGGGACACTGGGGTATGGATCGCAGCTGGCAGCTGGTGTTCGTGGCCCTGGTCCTCACGCTGCAGCTTGCCTTCAGCCATTGGTGGCTGGCACGCTACCGATTCGGACCGGTGGAATGGCTCTGGCGTGCTTTCACCTACCGGCAAAGTCCCGCCATGCGCCGCTAAGGCGGCGCGCACCAGCGGCTACTGCGGCTGCAGTTCAATACGCTGAACGGTGGCCGCAGCGACTCGTTTTCTCGAATACAAGAGCGGAAAGTAGTCGCCGCGCAGCCACATCGGAGCGAGATCACGGTAGTGCAGACTATCCGGATCACCTGATTGGCCGGGCGTATTGATGGCACGCGAGTTGTCCCAGTTGCCGACATCGATAACGACCCGAAAGGATGGCCCCCCGACCTGCCAAAAATTCCTTGGGTCGTAACTCGACATATTGGGCGTGTGGGCGCCGCCGTTCTTTGCAAACGGACCGACATTCAACTTGTCGCGCAATCGTTCATCGACCGCACGCGCAAACGGATGTTCGATGAGGCTATGGTGCAATTTGCCCCACTGCCAGGACCCTGAGTCGAGGCCCAAAAGTTTCTGCGTATCAGTCCACGCCATCGTCAGACTGCTCAAGAGCACCTGATTTCTTCGGGCCACGGCGTCACCGGTGAAAATGATCCCGGGATTTTCCAGCGCATTCAACAGATACGCCTTGTCCACCGGAAAACGCGTTGTGGCGGCTGCATTGCCCAGCGCCACTTCCCTGAAGACGTATCCCAGGTAGCGCGACCACCACACTTCAAATAATGCGGCAGCCGCCGAGTTCGCGCTTTCAACAAAATCCCAACCCCTCAACAGCGCCAGCGCCTCCTGGGTCTTGATGTCGGTCGATTGCAGATTCCCGAGCAGGCTGATCAGGCGTCGCGCCGGCACCGACAGCACATCATTCTGCAGACGCATCGAGTCCTCGATGGACGACTTGCCGCTTTTGGACAAGACTTCGCTCAGACGCTGATAGCGGTCACTGCCTGGCCACTCGAAGCCCAGCTTTCTGTCCCGATAAGGGTAGCCAGCCGGCAGGTTCAGTTCGTTGGCGGTGGCAAACCAGGCCTGTGCCGGGTTGTACGACCAGGGCAGCTGATCGGCGGCGAGAAAGCCCGCCCATTCGAAGCGACCGTCACCCGGCACTGGCAACAGGCCATCCCAGTTCGGTCGAATCGGCGCCAGTCCGGCAGCCACCCATCCGATATTCCCCTTGATGTCGGCGTAGACCTGGTTTTCGGCCGGTGCACCCCAGTGCGACAGTGATTGTCTGAACTCCTGAAAATTCCTCGCAAACATGTAATGAATGCTGCCAAAGTAAGGGGCCGTGCCGGCCTCCAACCAGGCCGAGCGCACGGCAAAGGCACGGTTCTTTGCCGGCTCTGTGTAAATCACCGGACCGTGTCGCGTGAACACCAGATCGATGTTTACCGGTTCGGCTCCTCTGACGCTGATCTGCTCGCGCAGCACGGAGAATTTTTCCCACTTTCCCTGGTACCGGTACTCTTGCAGGTTCGCCGGGTTCAGTTCGTAAACGTAAAGGTCTTCCTGATCAATGCTGAAGACGGTCAGGCCAAAGGCTATGGTCCCGTTATGCCCGATGGAAACGCCGGGCAAGGCAGGCTCGCCAGCGCCAATCACATCAAGCTGCGGCGCAATCAGATGCGTGATGTAGCGCAGCGACGGCGTTGAATAGGCGCGATGCGGATCATTCGCCAGGATCGCGCGTCCCGTCGCGCTCCTCGACGGCGCAATGACCCACGCGTTGCTGCCCTCCAAGGGCGTGGTGGAGCCATCATCATGCTCACCCCTGGGCGCGGCCTCAACCCGATCGGTCTGACTGACACGCAAGGCGCCGGCACTAAAGCTGATGCCCCCGGTGGCGAGTTGAAATACGCGCAGCAGGTCGCCGGGCAGGCAGGGGTCGAGTCCTGCCGGCAATCTGGTTTGCCACGCCGGGCTCAGACTGGCGCGCATCTCGTCTGTCTTCAGATCAGCGTGACAAGCGGTGTTGGAACGCGCGACTTCGGAGGTCAGATTGCGCGCCAGCGCATGACTGCGAATCCGCACCACGTCCTGCGCCTGCCACTTCTCCGGTGCATAGCCAAATGTCCTGAACTCAAACGGAAGGCGCTGTGGCTCAGCGCTCACCTGATCGATATAGGCATTGATACCGGCAACGAAACGCTCTGCGATGCCCTGTGCCTGCTTGTCGTAGGCGCTCCACTCCTTTTGCATGTCGCCGCGGTAAAGAAACAGACGACTGGCCCTGTCTTGCTCGATAAATGTCGAGCCAAACACGGCCGACAAACGACCAAGACCTCGACGGCGCCAGAGATCGATTTGAAACAGGCGATCGCGCGCCGCGTTGTAGCCCTGTGCAAAAAAGACATCGTCCTGATTCGCAGCATAGATGTGCGCCACACCCCAGAGGTCGACCAGAATCTGTACCGCCTGCTTCAGGCCCGCAACCTTGACATTCTGTTGGGGCGCCGTCGGCTCTGGTGCCTGTGCCTGCATATTGGCAGGCGCGGCCATGGTGGCGCAACAAATTGCACCGAAGAACAGGCCACTGGCAATCCAACTCAAGCGCTTGCGCATACAACAGTTCAACCGCCGCCGCGCTGCGTGTACAAATCAAAGCGCTTCATGAAGGTGTAGCGCTGTGCGTCATCGAGTCCGGCGAAGCGAAAACTCACCAGGAAGCGCGGCATGCGGACCAAGCCTATCACACGCGGTTCGGCCACCTGCCACTTCAATCCGAGGGCCCCGTCGCCAATGCGTACACCGGCAGAATGCTCCTGCAGTTTCCAGTGATGCTCACCGATGGCAGCGGGCAGCCAGCGCAGCCACTCGGCCTCGGTGCAAGCCATCTCGCGCTCAAAGCGCTCAGGGTAGAAAGATTGCATCAGCCACCCGCAATGGGCGGCCAGATCGCCAGCACGTCGCTTTCGACCAGAACGTGGGTCACTCGATCCACGGGCGCTATGTACTTGCCGTTAACCAACACCAGATGGACCAGTTTCTGGGGCAGCTGGTAAGGCTCCAGAACCTGAACTATGGTGGCGCCGTCGACCACCTCCAACTCGACAATGTTGGTGTAGCGTGACTCGACGGGCAGGTAATCGGTGAGTGTGGCGAAGAGTTTGAGGGTTATCTTCATTTTGGAAACAGCAAAATGGGGATCTGACCCCCATTCTGCTACCGACGCCGCTCGTCCTGTGCGCCGGACCAGGCACTTTGTGCCTGTGCGCTGTCAAGGTAAGCTTCCATCAGGCGCGTCGGATCGCCCAGCAGAACGTCCTTCCATGCACCGAGCTTGACCTGGCCCTCGACCAGGCCGCGCATCACACCCACGTGCTGCGTCCAGCCCACCGAGTTGCAGCCCACCAGCACATCGTCCTTGAACTGCAGGCTCAAATGCCGACCCGCCGCCTTGTCGGTCAATTCGACATGCTGACCACCGGCAACGCCCTGCCACTCACCGAAGCTGCTGGAGATCAGTCCCAGCGTGTCGAGCACATTGATCTGCGTGACGCCCTTCAACTCGGCGCTCGGACAAAGACCGCTGGCAAAGGCGACCATGTTGAGTGCTGCCACCCGCGCCTGCTCGGCCGCATTGGGCTGGATCGCACTGACGATGGTTTTGCCGGACACCTTGTCAAAGGCCTCGGAGCAATCACCCGCTGCGTAGATGCCGGGTACCGAGCTTTGCAGATGCTCGTCGGTCAATACACCCAGCAAGCAGGTGACACCCGAATTTTCCAGAAAACCGATCGCCGGTCGCACGCCAGCGGCGCTGATGACCAGATCGGCCGCCAGCGTTTTGCCATTGCTCAGGCGCACCTGCAAAGCCGGCTGCTTTGGATCTGCTTCGGAGATTCCAATCGCACTGGCAAGTTTCTTCATTAGGCCAGGTTCAGCCGTATCCTGCCGCTCAATGGCCTCTACCCGCGTGCCAGTGAAAACTTCAACACCTTGGGTCTCACACCAGTCGCGAATCATGCCGCCTGCCGTCTCACCCATCATGCGCGGCACCATGCGGTCACCCATCTCGACCACGCTCAGGTGCACGCCACGTGCCGCCAAGGCTTCCATGATGATGCAGCCAATAAAGCCGGCACCCAGTTGCAGCACGCGCGAGCCTTGGGTGGCCAGCGCCATGATGGCTCTGGCATCCGCCATGGTCCAGCAGGTGTGTACACCGACGCTGCCTATGCCCGGAATGGGCGGCTGCACCGGACGCGAACCGGTGGCAATCAGCAGCGTGTCGAACTTGATTACCTCACCGCTGTCCAGCGTCACTGATCGGGCAGCGCTGTCGACGCGCTTGACCGTTGCCTGCAGCACCTTGATCCCCAAGTCTGCAAAGTGCGAAGCACTCTTGCGCAGGTACGTGCCAGACTCATCGACCCTGCCCATCAGCAGATAGGGGATCGCCATTCGCGAGTACGGCGGCTCGTGCTCATCGCCAACGATGGTGATGGCGTCAACCGGCGCGTGCTTGCGTATCGTCTCCGCAGCGATAACGCCGGCCGGGCCGGCGCCAAGAATAAGGTGATGGGTCATGTGCGTCTCCAAAAGAAAAGCGACTCCGCGGAGCCGCTTATGTCAATACTGTCATTGCGAGCGTAGCGTGGCAATCCATGACTTTGGTCTGCCGACATGGATTGCCGCGTCGCGTCGCTCCTCGCAATGACGTCTTCGAGTTCGTGCCTACAGCCCCAGGCGGGTCTTGGTTGCTGCAGTCGGTCGACCTTCTGCATCCCATCCACGCACTTCGTAATACTTGGGCAGCATCTTCGCCAATTCGTTGACCTTGCCCTTGGCCGGACCGGTCTTGCAGGCTTCAGTCAGCAGGCGCGGTGGCAGGCTGTCGTCCTTGTGGGTAAAGCCGGCACGGTTGTTGAACTCGCGCTCCATGTTCCAGATGCGCTCGCCGATGGTGGCCAGTTCCTCGATCGTGTACTGCTCGCCGCAGGCACCCTGCATTTGCGGTGACAGGTCCTGCAGGCCCCAGGCGAAGGTGGTGAAGATGCACAAGCCGGAGGAATCAAAAGCCGCCGTCGCGTCCTGGAAGGCTTTGACCAGATCGGGTTTGCCTTCATGCTCCAGCGGATCGGTCTTGACCGGGATGCCCAGCACTTCGGACGCAATCGTGTAGCCGCGCAGGTGGCAGCCGCC
>CAIYMN010000303.1 GCA_903927295.1 uncultured beta proteobacterium
AAGCGCGAAAACAGCACCATGGTCGCGCCGGCCAGGAAGGCGGCGTTCATGATGTAGTTCTGGCCGTAGACGTGGAACAGCGGCAAAAAGGTCGCCAGCCGATCACCGGGTCGGTAGTCGGAGTAGCGCGCCAGCGGCGGCAGCGCGATATTGCTATGGATGTTGTGCTGGGTCAGTGAGACGCCCTTGGGAAAGCCGGTGGTGCCGGAGGAATAGAGCAGGGCGGCAATGTCTTCGGGGCCGCGCTGCACCGACTCAATCTTTTCGCTACCCTGGGCTAGCAAATCGGCCAGCGCCGACCAGCCGGGCTTGGCGCCCTTGGGGTCAACCACGATGCGCAGGCGCAATGCGGTGCAGTCGTCGCTGACGTAGCCTGTCAACTCGTCCATGGTGACCACCACGCTGGCGCCCGAGTCGTCCAGCAGGTAACGCACCTCTTCCATTTTCAGGATGGCGTTGATGGTGACCGGAATGGCGCCGAGCTTTTGCGCGGCGTAATAGGCCACCGCGAATTCGGGTACGTTGGGCAGGTACAGGGCCACCCGGTCTGCCGCCGCAACGCCGGCAGCGCGCAGGCTGCAAGCCAGACGGTTGGCGTCGCTGTTGAGCTGTCCGTAACTGATTGAGCGGCCCTCGAAGCGAATCGCCACCAGATCGGGAGTCTGCGCTGCGTGACGCTCAAGATATTGGGCAACATTCATGGTTTGTCTCCTGATTACAGCGTGGCGGGTTCTGGATTTGTACTTAATTATGGTTATAAAACATAATTAAATAAAGGGGAAAATATGGCGCAAGACTAAGTGTTTACCCTTGCAGAGGGCGAGAGCGAGGACGTGCCAGTGTCCCGGGAAAGACAGTGCGTCCGCACCGGGTTTGCGATCTGTCGCCCGGCCTCAGCGCAAGGAGAGATGAGTCAGAAAGAGATGGCCGCGACAGAACGCACTAGCGATAAAACGCTTCCACCTTGCCTTTGAGCTTGATCAGCAGCGGATGGCCTTTGCGGTCCAGCGTCTTGCCCGCAGGCACCTTGATCCAGCCCTCGCTGATGCAGTACTCCTGAACGTCCAGACGCTCCTTGCCATTGAAGCGGATCCCGACTTCGTGCTCGAACACGGCGGCCACATGAAAAGGGCTGCGCGCGTCGGCTGAAAGATGGTCGGGCAGGGCGGGGCCTTGCGTCGTTTCGGGCTGGGTGGTTTCGTTCATGGCTGCGATCATACTGATTTGCAGGCACAATAATCCAATGAGCAGTCTTGCAGCCAAACCGCCCCAGTCCGGCCACGAGCCCTACCGTGATCGCAAACGTTATGCCTGGTTGCTGTCCTTGCTGGTGCCAAGCCTGGTCGTGCTCGGGCCATCGCTGATGCTGGCCACGGGAGACGCGCGCATGCTGTGGATTCAGATTGCCTTTTTCTATCTGGGCGTACCGCTGCTGGACCTTTGGCTGGGAGAGGATCAAAGCAACCCGCCCGAGAGTGCCGTGCCGGCGCTGGAAGCCGATCTGTACTACCGCCGGATCACCTTCCTGCTGGTGCCCATTTTGTGGTTGGCCTTTGTGTTCAGTGCCTGGTTTGTGGCGCGCCACGACTTGCCGGTGCATGGCTTGATTGCCATGGTGCTGATCACCGGCTCGGTTGGCGGGTTCTGCATCAACCTTGGCCATGAAATGGGTCACAAGAAGACCGAACTGGAACGCTGGCTGACCAGGATCGTGCTGGCGCCCACGGGCTATGGACATTTTTCCATTGAGCACAACCGGGGTCACCACCGTGACGTGGCCACACCCGCCGATCCGGCTTCGTCGCGCATGGGTGAGTCGATCTACGCTTTTGTGCTGCGCGAAATGCCGGGTGCCTGGTGGCGTGCCTGGGACCTGGAGCGTGATCGCTTGCAGCGTGAAGGCTATTCGACATGGTCGCTGCGCAATGACATTCTGCAGACCGGGCTGATCACCCTGGCCCTGTGGAGTTCGCTCGTAGTCTGGCTGGGTCTGACGATCCTGCCGTTTCTGCTGGCGGCCTCGTTCTGGGCCAACTTCCAGCTGACGTCGGCCAACTATGTGGAGCACTATGGCTTGCTGAGAAAGCAAATCGCACCGGGCAAGTATGAGCCCTGTCAGCCGCATCACTCGTGGAACAGCAACCACACGTTTTCCAACTGGGCCGTGTTTCATCTGCAGCGGCACTCCGATCATCACGCGCACCCGCTGCGGCGCTACCAGTCGCTGCGCCACTTCGACAATCTGCCGAGTCTGCCCAACGGTTACTTCGGCATGTTCCTGGTGGCCTACGTGCCGCCGTTGTGGGGCTCTGTGATGAACGAGCGTCTGCTCAAGGTAGTGGGGCGCGACGCCGTCAACATCAACCTCGACCCAGGCAAGCGCGCGGCGCTGATCCGGCGCTATGGTCTAAGCGGGTAACTTACCTCGTTTGGTGGGAGGATCAGGCCGACGGGGCACTCAGCTCCGCGGCTGTCCCCCGACCTGCGGTCTCCTCCTTTATGCCGCTGCGCTGAGCGCCCCATCAGCCTGATCCTTCGAGCGGGGTTGGTTTGTGACCGGCTCTCGCGATAAACGATATGCACTGCGATCCTTTCACACGCAGCCAAATAGGGCTGTTGGCTCCTCTCTTCCGCCCGGCGGGGTGGGAGAGAGGCGGGGGAGAGTGAGTGGGGGAAAAGTAGCCGCGGAGCTGAGTGCCGCAGCAGCCAGATCGAACCAACTTACCTTGTGAGCCAAGTGATGATCTGCCGCGCCTGAAAATGGTCGTGAGGCGTTGTGGTCATGGAGATATGACTCTTTCACCAAGCGTCCCGTCTCGAAAATCCTGGATTGCCTGGTGAATTTCCTGTTGCGTGTTCATGACAAAGGGACCGTACTGGGCAATCGGCTCCTTCAGCGGCTGGCCTGCGAGCAGCAGGACTTTGGCGTCCTTGCTGGCTTCGATCAGCACGCTGTCGGACGGTCCGCCATTGGCCAGCACGGCCATGCGCTGCGTTGGCACGCTTTGCCCGGCAATACGAACTTCGCCACGGTAGACGTAGACAAAAGCGTTGTGTTGCAGCGCCAGGGTCTGCTCGATGCTCGAGCCCGCGGGCAGATGCAGGTCCAGATAGAGCGGCGCGCTGGCGGTGCGCGTCACGGCGCCGCTGACGCCCTGGCTTTCACCGGCAATCACGATCACCGTCACGCCCTGCGTTGTGACAAAGCGCGGCAGGTCCGCTGCCTTGAAATCCCGGTACCAGGGCGCGTTCATCTTGTCGCGCCCCGGCAGATTCAGCCAGAGCTGAAAACCTTCCATCACGCCGTCCGTCTGCTGCGGAATCTCCGAATGAATGACGCCACGTCCCGCCGTCATCCACTGCACGCCGCCGCTCTCCAGCAGGCCTTCATGGCCGGCGCTGTCGCGGTGCAGCATGCGCCCGGCAATCATGTAGGTGACTGTCTCGAAACCGCGATGCGGATGGTCCGGAAAACCGGCGATGTAATCGTTCGGGTCGTCGCTGCCGAAGGCGTCGAGCATGAGGAAGGGATCAAGCCGGCGTTGCAGATCCTGCGTCAGTACGCGGGTCAGCTTGACGCCGGCGCCGTCGGATGTCGCCTGCCCGGCAATCAGCCCTTCAACCCGGCGCGACAAGTGGAGTGTGCTCATGAAGCGCACTCTAAACCATTGCGGATCGGTCTGCTTTGAGCACTGTTTTTCTCCACCGTCGCCAAGGCGACACGGCGAAGGTTTTTCCCTAATGGGCAGCCAGGCTGAAGTCAGGAACAATGGCCTGCTCGCGGGGTCGGTCCCCGATTCACCAAGGAACACCATGCAACTTCTACGTCACATTGTTGCCGTTACCGCCGCCGCCTGCTTCGCGCAGGGTGCGCTGGCGCAGGCTCTGCCCGCACCCGAGTCGGTGGCGCTGGACAAACTCGGACTGATGAGCACCTTTCCGCCAACCGATGCGCAGCGTGTTGATTTAAGCAACTCCTACAAGTACCCGCAGATGCGCTGGGCTTTGCAGCACGTGCGCGAATTGCATCCGACGCACAACATCCGTCACGGCAGCGCGCCGGTATCCACCCTGCCGCTGGCACTCAAACCGATAGGCAGCTTCAGCTTCGACGACGACAAGGGCAACAAGACCACCATTGACGACTGGTTCAAGAGCAGCTTCAGCGACGCCATCGTCGTGCTGCACAAGGGGCGCATCGTGTACGAGCGCTACGAAAGTCCGATGAAGCCTTCAACACCGCATCTGCTGATGTCGGTGACCAAGTCTTTCACCGGACTGATGGCAGCGCAACTGGCGCATGAGGGCAAGATTGACCCTGCTGCGCTGGTCACCAAGTACGTCCCCGAACTCGCTGGCAGTGCCTGGGGCGACATGAAAGTGCGCGACGTCATGGACATGACCGGCGCAGTTCGTTTTCGCGAGGTTTACACCGACCCGACCACGGAGATCTTTGGCTACAGCTGGGCCAGTGGCATGCTGCCGCGCCCGCCAGGCTATCAGGGCAAGACCAATGTTTATGACTTCCTGAAGACTTTGCAGAAGGAGGGTGAGCATGGCGCGGGCTTTGTGTACCGTACCGTGCACTCAGAGGTGCTGGGCTGGATCGTCAGTCGGGCCGCCAACAAGCACTGGGCCGAACTGATGAGCGACAACATCTGGCAAAAGCTCGGTATGGAGGAGGATGCGCACGTGATGGTGGACTCGGTCGGCACACCTTTGCAGGGCGCGGGACTGAACGCCACGGCGCGCGATCTGGCGCGCTTTGGCGAGATGCTCAGGCGTGGTGGCGAGTTCAACGGCCAGCGCATTTTTGACAAGGCGGTGCTTGATGACACCTTTGTCAAAGGCGGCGACCCGGAAAAATTCAAGGCCGGCGGCATGCCTTTCAGGCCGGGTTACAGCTACCGCAACCAGTGGTGGATGCTGCACAACGCGGATGGCGCTTATGAAGCTTCAGGCATCCATGGCCAGATGATTCATGTGAATCCGGCAGCCGAGATGGTGGTCATCAAACTGGCATCGCATCCAGTGGCCGGAGCCGGCTTCACGCATGCCATGACGCTCAAAGTCTGGGCTGCGCTGGCGCAGGCCGTCAGGCAGTAGAGCCGGTCGAGGCGGTGGCGCGTTAGCGCTGCTGCCGGATGTGCTGTGCCAGCGCGGGCGCCACCAGGTGCGGCTGCTTGATCCACGAATAGTGGTCAACCAGCTGACCCTCGGTCTCGGTCGGGCTCCAGTGCCAGTGCAGTGCCGTCTTTTTTGGCAGCTTGGCAAGCAGGGCTTTGGCAGACCGTTCAGGTGACCAGTGGTCACCGGAGAAGGTCAGTGCCAGTACCGGGCGCTGCAGGGAGCTCAAGGCTGCCTCGTAGTCGATCTTCGAGCCCTTGATGCGGTAGTTGCCCGTCATGGCCAGGTGGCTCCAGTCATGCATCAGTCCGGCCGCCTCGCGCCCGCCAAAGCGCACTCTGGAACCGGGAAAGTAACCCAGCAGCGGACACAGCACGCGTGACAGGCCGACCAACGAACGAATCGCCAGCTTCAGCTTGGCGCTGAAGCAGGGCAGATGCACGCTGCCGCTGGCGATCAGCGCCACACCCGCAATGCCTTCGGGACGGGCCGCCGCGCTGAGCAGGGAGAGTTGACCGCCCAGACTGTGGCCACCGAGCCAGATCGGTGCATTCGGCAGGCGCTGGCGTACCGCTTCGATCAACGCCGGCAAATCGAGTTCAATCAGATGGCGGTAGCCAAAATCGCTGGCGCGCCCGGCCTGCACCGAACTGCTGCCGATACCGCGCCAGTCCGGTGCGCACAGTTGTACGCCATGCTTGACCATCTCGCGGCCCAGTCGACCGTAGACGCGCGATGGCGTCCCCAGAGCCGCCTGAAACAGCAGCACAGGTGCGCTTGGGTCGTCCGTCGGATAAAGCGTGGCGTTGAAGCGATGCTGGTCGCTGGTCGTGATTGCGAGGGTTTGTATTTCTGCCATGCCTGTCGTCTCTCTGTGGAATTATTGTCGCATCCGGAGCCAAGGCGGCGCCGCCTTTCCATGACAATGGCGAGCATGCACTCTTACCTTCACCTCTGGGGCCGGCTCGTACCGGCCTATGCCGCAGGCTATTTTCTGTCGTACGGCCTGCGCAGCGTCAATGCGGTGATTGCGCCGGAGTTGATTCGCGATCTGGGCATCACGAACGCAGACATGGGGCTGTTGACTTCAGCTTATTTTCTGGCTTTTGGCCTGTTCCAGCTGCCGCTGGGCTTGTTGCTGGACCGCTTTGGCCCGCGCCGCGTCGAGGCGGTACTGCTGCTGATAGCCGCCGCCGGCTGCGCCCTGTTTGGTGCCGGCCAGACGCTGGCGACGCTCGCGCTCGGGCGTGCGCTGATAGGCCTGGGTGTCTCGTCCTGTCTGATGGCCAGCTTCAAGGCGTTCAGCCAATGGTTCCCGGCCGATCGCCTGCCTTCGTTAACCGCCACCATCATGGTGGCCGGTGGTCTGGGCGCGCTCTGTGCCAGTGTGCCGGTCGAAGCAGCGCTGCCCCTGCTCGGCTGGCGCGGCATGTTTTACCTGTTTGCGGCGCTGCTCGTTGCTAGTGCCGGCTTTCTCATGACGGCACCGGACCAGCCTGCGCTGACGCACAGCGAGCCGCTCGGGCGCCAGATTCGAATGCTGTTCGGCATTTTTGGCAAGCGCGTCTTCTGGCGTTTTGCACCGCAGGGCTGCCTGAACAGTGGCGGCTTCATGGCGATTCAGGGTTTGTGGGCTGTACCCTGGCTGATGGAGGTCAACGGCGCTGCGCGAGCCGACGCGGCCGGCGTCCTGTTTCTGATGGGGCTGGCGATGCTGAGCGGCTTCATCTTCGTTGCGACCTGTTCCCGCTGGCTGTCGCGACACGGTATCGCGCCCATGACGCTGCTGACGCTGGGTATCGGCATCGGTCTGTTGGTGGAACTGGCCATCATTGCGGATCTGGCACGCCCTGCCTGGTTGTGGCCATTGCTCGGTCTGTCGTTCAGTCTGAGCAATATCGCCTATTCGCAACTCAGCGCGGCGTTTCCGGTGGAGTTGTCGGGCCGCGTCAACACGGCGCTCAATCTGCTGGTCTTTGTCGGTGCCTTCGGCCTGCAATGGGGTATTGGTGCGATGGCAGATGGCCTGACGGGCCGTGGCGTTGATCGCGCGCAGGCGTTTCGGTTCACCTTCAGTGCGCTGCTGGCAGTGCAGGTGCTGGCCTACGGCTGGTTCTTGCGACCGCCAGAGCGTCTGGCGCGACAATCAGCACCATGACACATCCCTCTACCCAGTTCGACGACATCGCCAGCGTTGTGGCCGAAAACATTCCCGAAGGTTTTCGCGCCGTGCGGGTCGGTGGCCAGTTCGTCTTTCACAACGGACCGCTTTATGCGAAATGGACCGGCGAGCACTTGTTGCTCGGCTTTCGTGTCGAGCAGCGCCACACCAATCCCTTGCAGATGTGCCACGGCGGCATGCTGGCGACCTTGGCGGACATGCTGATTCCCTGTGCCGCCATGTACCAGCAGGACATGGAACGGCGCTTCCTGCCGACCATCAGCCTGCAGGTCGACTACATGGGCGCGGCGCCGCTGGGCTCCTGGGTGCAGGGAGAGGCCAGCGTGCTGCGCACCACCCGCAATCTGCTGTTCGGGCAGGGCATGGTGACGGCCGATGGCGCGCCAGCCTTGCGCGTCAGTGGCATCTTCAAGATGGGGCAACTGATCGGCGACGGTACGATGTCCGATCCCTTGGGCCTGAAGTAAACCGCATTTTTTTACCGGCCTCCCATGCGCAAGCTCGTCACACTTGTTGCTACGCTGATCTGCACCGGACCTGCCATGGCCGATGGCACCGGGCTGACCGACAGGGCTGCTGTCAGCGGCACGCAGCCAGCGCCGTGCGCCAGCCAGATCAAGTACTACGCGGACGGCAAACCCCGGTCTTGCCAGGTGTCAAGTGCCTTTCTGGTGGGTGACATTCAAATCCCGGCCGGTTCCAACATCTCGTTGCGTCAGAACGGGGAAGTCGATATTGCGTGGCTTGGCAGGGAGACCGCGATCTACGGACAAGCGCTGCCCGAGGGAACCGCGCTCTTTCTCACGCCAGGCGGGCGGCTGCGGCACTTCTGGCTGCCACGCGACACGGTCCTGCAGGGGCATCTGGTCAGAGCGCAGGACGACGGTGCAGGCAGTCGACTGCACCCGAACGGCAGGCTGCTGGCGATCTGGCTCGCGCAGGACGAAGAAATCGATGGCGTGCCCTGTACTTCCAGCGGCAATGTATTTCGCATGGGCCTCGGTGTGATTCATCTTGGCACGCAACGCATGGCCTGGTTTCATGACAATGGGCACCTGCAGCAGGCCATGCTTTCGCAGGATGTCACCTTGCAGGGACATGGCTTGAAAAAGGGACAAGTCATCAGCCTGACTCCGGACGGGAAGATTGACCTCAACGCCAAAAAGCTGTCGGAGTGGTGAACTGGACGCCGGCAGCTTTCGGTAATTGCGCTAGCTGTGCTCGTGGCGGTGTTCGACGTCCGGAAAGTGGGCATGGCTGTGCTGCATCTGGCCATGCCAATGCGGGTGCTCGTGGCGCTCGGTCAGGTGCAGATACAGGCCGGCAGCCATCAGGATGCCGGCGAGCCAGAACCAGGCAGAAGTCGCTTCGTGGAACAGGCCAAGGGCGATGGCAGCGCCGATGAAGGGTGCGGCGCTGAAATAGGCGCCGGTGCGCGCCGAACCGAGGTGCCGCAGCGCGATCACGAACAGTGCCAGGCTCAGGCCGTAACCGAAGAAACCGATCAGCAGCACCGAACCGGTGACGCGCAACACTGGCAGCGACTGAGCGCTGGCCATGGCGAGACCGATGTTGATGACGGCGGCACTCAGCCCTTTTAAACTGGCAATGAAGAGCGCATCGGCGCTGGAGACCTGGCGCGTCAGGTTGTTGTCCAGCGCCCAGCACAAGCAGGCCGCCACCACCAGAGCGGCGCCAGCCGCGCCTGTGCCAGGGTCGGTGCTGCCAGGCCATGCCAACAACAATGCGCCCAAGGCGATCAGCAGCATGCCAAGGACGACCCGCCGGTCGGTGGCTTCCCTGAAGACAATCCAGGCCAGAAGGGCAGTCAGCACACCCTCAAGATTGAGCAGCAATGAGGCAGAGGCGGCACTCATGCGTGCCAGACCCAGCATGAGCAGCGTTGGAGCGAGCACGCCACCACAGGCGATGGCCGTCAGCAACCAGGGCCACTGCGCACGCGTCAGCCCCGGGTCTTGCCACCCTTTGTCTCGCAGCAGGCGCAGCAGCAGCAAACCCACACCACTGCCCAGATAGAGCAGACCTGCCAGCAAGAGCGCGGACAGGTTGCCGACAAACTGCTTGGCCAAGGGCGTGCTCGCGCCAAACAGCGCAGCCGCAGCGAGTGCAGCGAGGACGGCGCTGCCGGGTTTGTTGATGTTCACAGACCTATTGTCCGATGAATCGGCGCCGGGACTGCCGTACCATAGGGCATGACCAGCACCACCATCGACGCCCCCCAGAACGTACCCTTGCAGCAGGACGCCAGCATCATTGCCCTGGTGGGACTGGCGCACGCGAGTTCGCACTTTGGCCATCTGCTGCTGCCCCTGATGTTTCCGGTCTTCATGAAGGAGTTCGGTCTGAGCTACTCGGAGCTCGGCCTCTTGATGACAACCTTCTTTGTCATCTCCGGTGTGGGGCAGGCCGGGGCCGGCTTCATGGTGGACCGACTCGGTGCGCGTCCGCTCCTGCTGGCTGCATTGGCCACCTTTGCCGTGGCCAGCGCCGCGGCATCGATGGTGACAGGCTATACCGGACTGTTGCTGGTGGCGGCACTGGCCGGGCTCGGCAACGCGACTTTTCATCCTGTGGACTTCACGATTCTGAATCAGCGGGTATCAGCGCCGCGCCTGGGTTACGGCTTCAGCGCCCACGGCCTGACCGGCAATCTGGGCTGGGCGACGGCGCCACTGTTTTTTGCCGGTCTCAGCAGTGCCTTCAACTGGCGCACGGCGTATCTGGCAGCGGCCTTGATGTATGTCGGCATTCTGCTGTTGATGGTTTTGCAGCGCGACAAATTGAAGACGCAGGTTGCCGTCGCGCATCCCGACCAACCGGTTGAGCACAGCATGGCGTTCATGAAGTTGCCGGTGGTCTGGTGGTGCTTCGGTTTCTTTCTGCTGTCGACCATGACGATGGCCGTGGTGCAGAGTTTCTCGGTCTCCATCCTGCGCGCCATGCATGGCGTCAGCATCGAGGCCGCGACCTGGACGCTGTCGGCCTACATGCTGTGCGGTGCATTGGGCATGCTGGTTGGCGGTTTTGTCGCGACCCGCTCTGCCAATAGCGACCGTGTGGTGGCGCTGTCGATGGGCTCTGCGGCGCTGCTGCTGGTGTTGTGTGGCACCGGTCTGTTGGGCGGCACGCTCACCATGGTGGTGTTGGCCAGCACCGGCTTTGCGGTAGGTATTGGTGGTCCTTCACGCGACATGATGATCAAAAAGGCCACACCCAAAGCCGCGACCGGCCGCGTCTATGGCATGGTCTATTCCGGCCTCGACACAGGCCTGGCCGTGGCTCCGGTCCTGTTTGGCGCCCTGATGGACCGAGGCTGGTATGGCGCCACGCTGATGGCTGCGGCGCTGGCGATGTCGCTCAGTGTGCTGGCAGCGTTGGGGGTCGGGCGGCGCAGCCGGCTATAGGGGTGACGCGGGCGCCTCATCAAACTCGGCGCCGACGCGGCGCTTCATGATGCTCGCGTAGCGCTGTGGCGCCAGCCGGCTGAGCCACCAGGCCAGGCGCGATGTGCGGTCAGGCAGCAGCAGGGGGCGACTTTCGGCTATCGCAAAAAATATGCGTTCGGCAATGTCTTGCGCCCTGGCTTCACCGCCAGTGGTCAGGCGCGCCGTGCTGGCTGGTGCGCCATCGCCACCGAGGCCGGCGTCGCCGATGCCGGTGCGGATGAAGGACGGGCAGACCAGCGTCACGCTGACGCCAAGGTCCTCGACTTCGCTGCGCAGGCTGTCAAAGAATCCGTGCAAGGCGTGTTTGCTCGATGCGTAGCCGGTGCGACCGATCAGCGGTGAAAAGCCGGCCACGCTGGAGATCGCGGCAATGAAGCCGCGTTGTGCCGTGATGTGCGGCAGGGCCGAGTGCGTGAGGTGGACAGCGCCGAAAAAGTTGACTTCCATGACCTGTCGGATGACTTCAAGCCGTGTGCATCGCAGCAGGCTGCGTTGGCTGATACCTGCGTTGTTGATGAGCCCGTCGATACTGCCCAAGTGACTGAGTGTTGCAGTCACGGCGGCCTGGCAACTGGCAGCGTCGGTGATGTTGCCGGGTAGCGCCAGGGCCTGCGCACCCCGCTGCTTCAAGTCCGAGACGAGACTCTCGAGTCGCGCCGCATCAACATCCACGGCAGCAATGCGGCTGCCGGCAGCGGCATAGCGCTGGCACAGTGCAGCGCCCAATCCGCCAGCGGCGCCGCTGATCAGCACCACCTTGCCACGCATCTCCCTCTGCTTCACGTTGCCTTCTGATTCTGGGCGGCGCGCCAGAGCTCGAATGCACCGGCCGAGCTGAGCTTGGGAACGTAGCCGAACCCGGTTTTGAGAAGCGTGTTGTCCAGCACCGGCCGGTAGCGCAGAAAGTCCAACTGCTCCGGGCCGTACTGGGTCAAACCGAGTTTCTTCAGCAGCCACAGAGCACTTCTGAGCAGCCAGGCTGGCAGCACGACACAGCGCTTGTGCAGGCGCCCGGCAATTTCAAAGATGCTGAGTTTGCCGTCGCCCGCCACGTTGAAGATGCCGGTCGTGCGTGAATCAACGCCGTGCACAATTGCGCCCACCACATCCTGATCGTGAATGAAAACGAAGGGGCTGTCCGAGCCACGGATGGCGAGCAGACATGGCTTTTTGAACAGGTCGGTGATCTGGTTGTTCACCGTGGCACCCAGAACGGTGCCGATGCGCAGGATGATCTGTTCGAGCTGCGGCTGCTGCTGGCGGTAGTCAGCCAGCATCTCCTCGACCAGGCGCTTGTGCCAGGAATAGGCAAAGCCCTGGTTGCCGCGCACGGCATCGGTCTCCTTGAGCCAGGCGGGGTTGTCGGCGTGGTAGCCGTAGGCAGCGCCGCTCGATGAAACCATGATTCTTCGCACCTTGCTGCGCACGCAGGCCTCCAGCAGATTGCGACTGCCACCTACATCAACGCTGTACTCGAACTCGCGGTTGCTGTTCTTGCCTGGTGTGACGATGGAGGCCAGATGAACCACGACGTCGGGCCGGTGGCGCGCCACGATGGCGTCGACCTCGCTCGATCGGATGTCAGCCACTTCGTATTGCACGCCGGGCCAGCGCTGTGCCGGTTCGCGCAAGTCCAGTGCGATCGTGGTCAGTTCTGCGCGCTCAGCGAGTCTGGCTATCACCTGCGAGCCGAGGTAACCCGAGCTGCCAGTGACGAGGACGCAACGGGAACTCACGCCAGCCCTTCGGTTTGCGGCGGCGCGCGTCGGCTCCAGAAGGTGGCAATGCTGAGGCCGGCCACAATATGCCAGATGCCCCACCAGGCCGTAATCACCGCCATGCCGCCCAGACCGTCGAAAAAGCTGAAAATCAGGATCAGGCCGAGACCGGAATTCTGGATGCCACATTCAATGGCCACGGCACGCCGGTCGCGCTCGGGCAGCTTGACACCCCAGGCCAGCCCATAGCCCGTGAGCAGTGCGCAGGCGTTGTGCACGAACACCACGCCCACCACCATGCCGACATAGAGCTTGAAATACTGCCAGTTGGCGCCCAGCGCTGCCAGCACAAAGAGCAGGAAGAACAGGAGCGAGAAAATCTTCATCGGCTTTTGCACGCGCAGCGTGAACTGCGGCCAGCGGCGTGACACGAACAGACCCATGATCAGCGGCAAGCCAAGCAGCAGCAACACATGCAGGAACATCTCCACCGGATTGACCGCGACCTGGCGCAACAGCGGCTGCGCTGGCGCATAGAGGCCGCCCCAGAAGGCGATGTTGAGTGGCGTCATGACAATGGCGGTCAGCGTGGAGAGCGTGCTGATGGAGACTGACAGGGCGGTGTTGCCGCGCGCAAAGTGCGTCAGAAAGTTCGAGATGTTGCCGGCCGGGCAGGACGACACCAGGATCATGCCCAGCGCGATGCTGGGGCGTGGTTCCAGCAGCAGAACCAATAGAAAAGTGAAGGCAGGAAACACCAGGTGATGTCCCAGCAAGCCGATCACCAGCGCACGCGGTGTGCGCAAGGCCTCCTTGAAATCATCGGCCTTGAGCTCCAGCGACACGCCGAACATGACGAAGCCCAGCACCACATTCAGGAGCAGCAGGGACTGTGGGCTGAAGTTCAGGCGAACCAGATCGATGTCGATCATGGGGTCAATTCCATGCGATGGTCGTCATTGCGAGCGCAGCGCGGCAATCCATGACTTGAAATGCATGGATTGCCACGTCGGCTACGCCTCCTCGCAATGACACGAGTGACTGCGATGACGAAAGGGGAGTCCTCATCCTTTGGGCTCTTCGTGCATCTTCTTGAAGTGGATCAGGCCGGGCGCCCACATGTGCTTGACCGGATCCACATCAACGTGGATCACGGCGCAGCGACCGGTGGCAAGTGCGCGCTCCAGCGCGGGCTTGAACTGCTTCGGATCGGAAACGCGCTCACCGTAGGCGCCCATGGCCTGCCCGAGCTTGTCGAACTCGATTTCGCCCAGATCGGCCTTGATGGTTTCGTCCGGATCGAGGTGCTTGAAGATCATGGTTTTGAAGGGACGGAGCATGAACTGCTGGTTCATCTTCACCATGCCCCACTGCTTGTCGCACAGCACGATGTAGATCACCTGCGCCTGATTGCGCACGGCCGTTTCCACTTCCTGCGAGTGAAAGCCCATGGCACCGTCGCCGATGATGCAACAGACTGGCTTGCCCGGTCGTGCAATGGCCGCGCCCACGGCTTGCGCCATACCGGCGCCCAGCATGCCGAACTTGAAGGTGGAGAGCACTGTGTTGGGCACCGTCACGCGGTGGTAGAACATGGCCCAAATGGTGGCGTTGCCGCCGTCCGCGACCAGCACCGAATCGGCTGGAAACAACTCACCGCAGACTGCACCGATGTGTGCCGGATGCATGGGAATCGCCATGTCAGCGAGGGCCTTGTCCCATCCCGCACGTTCCTCTTTCATGACCTTCGTGTAGCTGGCAACGCGCTCGCGGTTTGCGTCCAGGCGAAGGTCAGCCTTGCGGCGTTCCAGCTCGTCGCCCAGCAATTCCAGAAAGCGCTTCAGGTCCGCCACGATGGCAAGGTCGACCGGCTTGTTCAGGCCAATCATGTCAGCGTCCAGGTCGACCTGGATTGTTTTTTGTTCGGACGGTTTGCGCCAGTAGGGTGGCTTGCCCCACCAGTCGGTCTCGCCCAGGCGTGAGCCCAGAATCAGCACCGTGTCGGCCTCATTGCGTACCCGATGATTGAGCTTGACGTGCGGCATGGTGATAGCCAGAGGCGATGTTTCGCTCAGCACGCCACGCGCCGCCCAACTGGTGGTCACGGGCGCGTGTAGCAGCTCTGCGACACGGCGCAGGGCGTCAAAAGCCAGCGCATGGATGACGCCGCTGCCGGCGTGAATCATGGGTGCGCCGGCACTGATCAGCAACTGCGCCGCATTGGCAACCTGCTCTGGTGAGGGTGTCAGCGGCTCGGTGCTGCGGTACTGCCCTGGCGACCAATAGCCGACATCGGCCTTCACCTTCGTGTTCATGATGTTCTCTGGCACGTCCAGGTGCACCACGCCGGGCCGTCCCTCGTAACTCTTGCGCAATGCCTTGCGCAGCAACTCCGGCACGCGCGCGAAAGATGACACGGCGGCACTCCATTTGCCAATCTTGGCAATGACGCCGCTCTGGTCGAAGCACTGGTAGCTGCCGCCACGGTCCGGGTACATGATGGTGGGTCGACGTGCGCTCGTGATGGCCAACACCCGGTTGCCGTCCGCCTGCTCGACGATGAGCCCGGGTATCAGGTTGGCCACGCCGGGGCCGTTGCTGGCCATGCAGACGCCCAGCTTGCCGGTCAGGCGTGCATAGGCGCCCGCCATGTGCGCAGCAGAGGTTTCGTGCCGGGGTGTGACGATCTCGATACCGATGCGGTGCAGGGCTTCGTAGAAACCAAAATAGGTGCCGTCGATGATGCCGAAGACTTTCTCGACACCTTCCTGCTGCAACATGCGTGCAATGACTTCGCCGCCGCTGATCTCTGCCATTTTGTCTGCTCCTCTCATTATTTCGGGTCATTATGCTATTTCGGCACAATGCTGACTATGAGTACTTCAACTGCCCCCCAAATCGCCGGCCACCTGCTGGTTCAGTGCCTGATCGAGCAAGGCGTGACGCATGCCTTTGGCGTGCCCGGTGAAAGCTACCTGGCTGTGCTCGACGGCTTTCACCGCTACCGCGACCAGATCCGGTTCATCATCAACCGGCAGGAGGGCGGTGCCGCCTTCATGGCGGATGCGCAGGGTCGCTTGACCGGGCGTCCAGGGGTCTGCTTTGTGACGCGCGGACCCGGTGCCACCAACGCTTCGATTGGCGTGCACACGGCGTTTCAGGATTCGACGCCGATGGTGCTCTTTGTGGGCGATGTGGCGAGCGATATGCGGGACCGGGAAGCGTTTCAGGAAGTGGACTTCCAGAGCTTTTTCGGACCCAGCACCAAGGGCTTTGCCAAGCGCGTCGAGCGCATCGACGACGCGCGGCGCATCCCCGAGTATGTGGCGCGCGCGTTTGCCACCGCGATGAACGGCCGACCGGGGCCGGTCGTGCTGGTGCTGCCGGAAGACATGCTGGCGCAGGCTGTGCTGCCAGACGCAGTCACTGGAGCGTTGCCGCAGGCCCTGCCGCGCGTGGAAGCGGTGCAGGCCTGGAGCGACCCTGGGGCGCTGCGTACGCTGCGCGAGATGCTGTTGAAGGCCGAGCGACCTTTTGTGATTGCCGGTGGTGGTGGCTGGACGGTGCAGGCGGCGCAAGCGCTGCAGCGCTTTGCCGAAAGCTGGAAGCTGCCGGTGGGCAATGCATTTCGTTTTCAGGACACCTTTGACAACCACCATCCGCTGTACGCTGGCGATGTGGGTATCGGCATCAACCCGAAGCTGGCCGCACGCATCAGGAGCAGCGACCTGATTCTGGCCATTGGCCCGCGACTCGGCGAGATGACCACGGGTGGCTACACCCTGCTGGAAGCACCGCGACCGAAGCAGAAGCTGGTGCACATTCACTCCAGTGCCGAAGAGCTGAACCGTGTCTACCAGGCTGATCTGGCGATCAACGCCAGCATGAACGCGGCAGCACGCTCACTCGAAGTGCTGGCGGCGCCAGCAACCCTTGCATGGGAAACCTGGGCGCAGGATTGCCACGCCGACTTTCTGGCCAATCTGACGCCGCAGAGTCTGCCCGGCGACATCGACATGCCCGCCATCGTGGCGACGCTGCAAAAGCACCTGCCGCCGGATGCCGTTCTGACCAACGGCGCCGGCAATTTTGCGAGCTGGGTGCATCGCTTCTACAAGCACTACGGTTTGGCACGGGGCAGCAAGACACAGCTGGCACCGACCAATGGCGCCATGGGCTATGGCGTGCCCGCAGGCATAGCGGCGGCAATATCTACCGGGCGTGTCGTGTTCACCATTGCCGGGGATGGCGACTTTTTGATGAACGGACAGGAGCTCGCGACGGCCGTTCAGTATGGCGCCAGGACGATCATTGTGCTGCTCAACAACGGCATGTTTGGCACCATCCGCATGCATCAGGAGCGCGAGTATCCGCAGCGCGTGAGCGGCTCGCAGCTCAGCAACCCCGACTTTGCGGCGCTGGCGCGCGCCTATGGCTACGCTGGTGTGTGCATCAGGCGCACCGACGAGTTTGAAGCCGAACTTCTGGCCGCACTGGCACGGCCTCAAGGCACGCTGATTGAAGTGATGCTGGAGCCTGAGGTCATCACAACCCGGGGCACCTTGTCGGCCATCACGCAGGCGGCTTTGGCACGGCAGAAGTAGCCCATGGCCGGCCTGCAAGTCGTCGATTCCATCACACAGCTCGGCCCGCAGGACGCTGGCTGCCTGGCAGTCAGCGGCTCGCACGGCGGCATCAGTTCGGCCCGCTATGCACTGGCCGCACGGCCACGTTTAAGCGTATTCAATGATGCCGGTGTCGGCAAGGATGATGCGGGCCTGGCGGCACTGCCGTTCCTGCAGGCGCACGGAATGGCCGCCTGCACCGTGGCACATGACAGTGCACGCATCGGTGAGGCGAGCAGCACATTGCACGACGGCATCGTCAGTCACGTCAATGCGCTGGCGCAGGCCATTGGTGTCGCAGCGGGTGAACGCTGCGAGGCCGTTATCGCGAGATTGTTGAATCAGTAGCTGTTGCGACCACCGCTGTAGCCGCCACCGCCACCGCCCGTGCGTGGCTCCATCGGACGCGCTTCATTGACCGTCATGCCACGGCCATCGATCACTTTGCCGTTCATGCCGCTGATGGCTGCCTGAGCCTCGGCGTCGGTTGACATTTCCACAAAGCCGAAGCCCTTGGAGCGGCCGCTGTCGCGGTCCATGATGATCTTGGCAGACACGATGGTGCCAAATTCAGAAAAGTACTGTTGCAGGGAGTCGTCGCTCACCGAATAGGTGAGGTTGCCGACATAAAGTTTCTTGCCCATGGTTGGGGCCTTTCAAAAGGAGTTGCCCGCGCTCAACATCGAACGCGAAGTGGGAATAAGCTCGCCGCTGGGGGAGTTTGACCACCGTGAGGGCCGGTGCTAATGGCCAAAAGGACGCTAGGGGTGACGTGTAAAGTGCCGCAGAACGTGTCAGACTACAGTTGCTGCGAAGGTAAGCAAATCACAGCAACGTCCTTATTTTACCCTCCAACAGGAAAGCACGGGCCTGAGCCTCAGCACAGGCCGCTACCCGGATGTTCAATTCGTGCGTGCACCGAAAAGTGATACCAGGTTTCATTTTTTTGACAAGCTTGACGCGCCATTGAACGGGCCCGACACTGTTTCGACCCAACTGGCTCGACGCGCAGATGACAGCGCGGTTGCCGCCGGTGGCTAGCACCACGACCACTGTCAAGAAGAATCAAACCATGCCCGGATTGCCACCTGATGCACCGCTTCATCGCAAGGGAAAGCGGCGCTCCACAGACGGCAGGATGGCGACGATGATCGGCCACTGGGACCGCAATTTGCGCAACAGCTTTGGTAACCTTGCCTACGCCCAGTGGTTTGATATTGCCCCGGATGCCTTGCCCGGCATGCATCTGCGTGATGTCATCGGAGCAGAACGCTACCGCATCAATCTGCCCTACATCGAGGCGGCACTTGCAGGCGAGGAACAGCGGTTTGAAGTGTCAGCGTTTACAGCCGAAGGCGGCCTGTCGTGGAATGCCCTGGTGCAGTACATACCCGACTCCAGCGCAGGGCAGGTGCAGGGCGTCTATATCGTCGTGTCGGACATCTCGGCTGTGAAAGAGACCGAGGCGGCGCTGCGAAAGAGCGAACATCTGCTGCGCGAATCTCAAGAAGGCGCTCGCATTGGCAGTTACAGCAGTTCCATCAATGATGGCACCTTTGAAGCTACCCCGGTTCTGGACGACATATTCGGCATCACCAAAGACTACCCGCACACCACCGAAGGTTGGGTGAAGTTCATGCATCCAGATTCCATGCAAGCCTTGACAGACGCGTTGCAGGACTCCATTCGAGACCGCACGCCTTTTGATTCCGAGTACAAGATCATCCGGCCCAGCGATGGCGCCGAGCGCTGGATGCATGGATTGGGCAAGATTACCTACGACAGCCAGGGCAATGCGCAGAACCTGATTGGAACCGTTCAGGACATCACGGAGCTAAAGAGGATCCAGGAGGAACTGATCGACAGCGAACGGAGTTACCGCACCCTGACTGACGGAGCACCGGCATCGCTGCTGGTTCATGACGGCAAACAGATTGTCTATGTCAATACGGCAGCCATCAGGATGCTGGGCGCAAGCTCTGCAACAGAACTGTTGGGGACAGAGATGTTCCGCCTGGTTCATCCGGCGTTCAGAAGTGCTTCCCGGCGCGGGGCCAGGTTGAGTATTTCACAAGCCGACAGCTTGACGATGTCCGAATACAAAATTCTCAAGCTCGATGGAAGCACCGCGGTTGTCGAGGTGCAAAGCGCCGCGGTCATGTTCGACGGCAAGCCAGCTGTGCAACTCATCATGAACGACGTGACCGAGCTCAGGCATTTCGCGAAGAGGCAGCTCGACGCCATCGAAAATGAGCGCAAAAGCATATCGCGCGAAGTTCACGACCAGGTCGGCCAAGCCTTTACCGCCGTCAAATTGCTTGTTCAATCGCTGCCACAGGGCGTATTGCCGAAGGAACTGGGGCTTGCCATCACCGAGGCGCTGGAAATGGGCATAGCAGCGACGCGCAAGATTACTGCGGAACTTCGACCGCGACTTCTCGATGATCTCGGACTGGCGGCAGCCCTCAAACATCTGGCCGACCAGATGCTCGGTGTCTTGCAGCTGAACGTCGAGATCGACGTCGGTGATGAGCAAGTGCTCGACGCGAGTCGACGCTTGGGACTGTTCCGCATCGCTCAGGAGACGCTGACCAACGTCGTCAAGCATGCGGCGGCCAAACATGTCACGATGAGCGGACGGCGCGGCACCAACAGGTATGTTTTTCGCATGGAGGACGATGGACAGGGGTTCAAGCGCCGCAATACGCGGTCCGACGCAATGGGTCTGATCAGCATGCAGGAGCGAGCGCAAGCCATGGGTGGCCACTGCATCATTGAATCGAATCTGAACCGGGGAACGCTTGTTGAAGTTGTTCTGCCACTCAACGGTGACCATGATCATGAACATACTGCTGCTTGAAGACCATCCCATCTTCCGCGTCGGTGTTCGCCAGCTTGTGCAACAGCGTTGGCCAACGGTGACGATCCGCGAAGCAGGCACGCTCGCACAGGCCATGGTGGCGGTTCATGAGTTGCTCTTTGACTTGGCGGTGGTGGATCTGAACTTGCCCGACACAAGCGGCATCGAGGTTCTTTCAAAAATGCTGCGCGCGTCTCCGGCAACCAAAGTCCTGGTGCTCAGCCTGAACTCGGAATCCGCCTATGCGCAGCGCTCGCTTCAGATGGGCGCGGCCGGGTACCTGACCAAAGACCGCGCTGCCAGCGATCTGGTTGCAGCGATGGAACGCATTCTTGCTGGTGGGCGTTACATATCTTCCTCCTTTGCCGAACAACTGGCTGATCAGATCAGCGGCGCACGCAAAGCCGTTCTTCATGAACAACTCTCCATCCAGGAGTACCGCGTCCTTATTCAGTTGGCAAAAGGACTCGCCGTTGGAGTCATTGCAGATTCGATGCGTCTCTCGCCCAAGACCGTGAGCACCTACCGTACGCGGGTCATGGAAAAGCTGCTGCTTGGCAGCAACATCGAACTCGCCCATTACTGCCTGACACATGAGCTTATCGACAGCCTGGTATAGCTTTGTAGGACATCGCCTACAAGCAAGGCGGCTTGCGCCGACAGCGAAATCAGCCTCTGGCGATAGCACGCAGATCGCGAATGTGCGAAAGTGGTCCTCATGAAAAGTACCGGCATCAAGCCAATCGATTTATGTTGGAAAGCCGGTCCAGGATGAGTTTGCCTCGACTGTTTTCGCTGGCGCTGTTGGCGCTCTTCCTGACATTGTTCTTGGTCGTTGCGATGGTGTCGGTCTCCGGCACGCGACTTTACCTGGAGCAGCAACTGGCCTCGCACGCACAGGACGCGGCCACCGCCCTTTCGCTGCCGCTGGGTCAAGCGCTGGGCAAGGATGATCTGGTGCTGGCGCTGGCCAATGTGGCCAGCATGTTTGACAGAGGCTACTTCAAGAGCATCACGGTATTGGGCAATGATCGCAGCCTGCTCTTCAAGCGTGAATTGGCCGAGAACGTCGAGGATGTGCCGCCGTGGTTCGTCTCCGTTTTCCCCATCTCCGCTGGCACGGGCGAAGCCTTTCTTGGCTCCGGCTGGAGGCAGTTGGGCAAGGTGCTGGTGGTGAGTCAACCCACCTTCGCCTACCAGTACCTGTGGCACACCACAAGCAGTCTGGCTGCTTGGTTCGCTGCGCTGTGCGCCCTGGCCTGGGTGCTGCTTCAAGCTGTTCTGCTCTTTGTTCTGCGACCCCTGCGTGCCATCGAGAAGGCGGCAATCGACATTCTGGCCGGGAACTTTGAGCCGATCACACAACAAACCTGGACATCCGAGTTGTCCGCTGCAGTGCATGCCATGAATCAGATGTCCAGACACCTTGGCAGCGCGCACGCAGCAGACCGCCCGGACGATCTGACCGGTCGTCGGGAGTGACCATGAGGATGGCTCTGCTCGGTTCGATCCCATGGCCCTTGGTCGTGGCGAGCTTGACCTCCATGGTGCTGACACTGACCCTGGTAGCCACACTGCGCGGCATGGCCGGCTGAGCCTGGATGAATGCGTGGGGGTGCAAAAATGCCACCACCAAGCCGTACCCCGTGTCGGAGGCATCGCTGTGGTGGCAGCTTCGCTTGCGGTTTACGTTGCTGACGGTTCACCCGGCCAGAGTCTGCTCGGGCAGGTACTCATAGCGGGAGCGCCGGCCTTTGCGGCGGGGCTGACGGAAGACCTGACCAAACGGGTCAGTGCCCATGCCAGATTCTTGGCCAGCATGTCTTGTGCCGTGTTGGCCTTCTCGATCAGCGGCTACTCAATTACCAGGCTCGACGTACCGGGAATCGACTGGCTGCTCGGCTTACCCATGCTATCGGTGGTGTTCACAGCATTTGCCGTCGCCGGGGTGATCAACGCCGTCAACATCATCGACGGCATGAATGGACTCGCCAGCATCACGGCCCTGGTGATCTTCAGCACTTTTGCCTTGCTAGGCAGCGCACATGGCGACCCTGTGCTGGTACAGACCTGTTGGATCCTGGGTGGCGCCACGTTCGGCTTTGTCTTGTTCAACTGGCCTCTCGGGAAGATCTTCCTGGGTGATGGTGGTGCCTATTTTCTTGGCTTTGGCATCGCCTGGCTGGCGGTGCTGCTGCCGGCCCGGCATCCCGAGGTTTCGGCCTGGGCATCACTTCTGATCTGCGGCTTTCCGATTTTGGAGGTCCTGTTCAGCATGCAACGACGTTGGCGGTGCAAGCGTCCGATCGACGCGCCGGATAACTTGCATTTGCATAGTCTGATCAAGCGTCGTCTGGTGCGCGGGCTGCTGCCCAACAGCAGCCAGCTCGTGCGCAACTCGGTCACCGGGGCCATCATGGGTTGCAGCGGTCTGCTGCCGGCCTGGGTGGCGCTGAATTGGTCGCACGACACGCTCATCCTGATGAGCAGCTTCGCCCTGTGCGCCGTCCTCTACGCCACGGTTTACGCCCGGCTGACGCAGTTTCGCTGGCGCTTCCTGTCTTCGCATGCGAAGGTGCTTGCGAAGTCGGGGCTCCCGGTTGAAAGCAAGGTCTTATGAAGACGGTTTTGTACAAGCAAGATAGGGAAGAAAAAATGCGCACGATGGTTCTGGTTTTTCGTTTGATAACGGTTTGTTCTTCGGCGCTGGGGTCCTTGGCGCTCGCGCAAACCAGCACGGCGCCGGCAGAGAGTGCCAGTCACGAACTCTCGGGCACCAGTATTTCTGGCAGCTCAAAAGCCATGGCGCCCATACTCACCGCGCCAGCTGGAGCAGGCCTGCCGATGAAATACGAAAGCGGCCTGTACATTTACCCAACACTGTCCACCAGTTACGGCTACAACGACAACCTGATGTCGG
>CAIYMN010000304.1 GCA_903927295.1 uncultured beta proteobacterium
AGCTCCAAGAAGATCGTCGACATCATCGGCGTGATCGACGGCATTGCCTTCCAGACCAATATTCTGGCCCTGAACGCTGCAGTGGAAGCGGCACGTGCCGGAGAACAAGGGCGTGGCTTTGCCGTGGTGGCAAGCGAGGTGAGAAATCTGGCACAGCGCAGTGCGGCGGCAGCCAAGGAAATCAAGGCACTGATTGGCGACTCGGTGGACAAGGTCGGTGCGGGCACCAAACTCGTGGACGAAGCCGGCAAGACCATGGAAGAGATCGTGAACTCGGTCAAACGCGTCACCGACATCATGAGCGAGATCACGGCGGCCAGCCAGGAGCAGAGTGCGGGCATAGAGCAGGTAAATCAGGCGATCACGCAGATGGACGAGGTAACGCAGCAGAACGCCGCCCTGGTGGAAGAGGCAGCGGCAGCGGCTGAATCACTCGAAGAGCAGGCACAGAACCTGCAGGCGGCAGTGGCTATCTTCAATATTGGGGGTTCTCATGCCGTTGCGAAGGCCGCGAACCGCGCTGCGAAGAGTAGCGAAAGGACGGAGCCGACGCTGCGTCCGGCCACAGAGCGGCGAGGGCCTAATCGTGCGCCCAACGTGGCGCGTTTGGTCAGCAAGCTGGCAGTTTCCCACCCGGCAGCGCCCCGTGCCAAGGTAGCAGCTGTTGGCGGCAGCAGCGAAGTTCAGTGGGAAGAATTTTAAGGAGGATCTGAGCCTGGTCAGACGGACGATTTAGGGATTTGTGTTGCGCCACGTTTGTTTTGCCAATGGGACCGGGAACGCAGGCCAATTCGAGGCCCCGGCCGCCTTCAAAACCATTTTTCCAAAATGCAACTGTCTGCCGATGTTTGTCGTTCTCGCGAGGAAAGTGTATGAAGACCAAAAATGTTTCTGCCGAAGATGCCGTGGCTCTAGTTCACGACAACGATGTTCTCGTGTGCTCCGGGTTTGGCACCGTGGGAGTTCCCGATGCGCTGCTGCTGGCCTTGGCGCAAAGTCATGCGAAGACCACACATCCTTCGGGGCTGACGCTCATTTTTGGTGGGGGGCCCGGTGACGCAAACGACAAAGGTGTGAATCGCCTGGCGCGCGATGGGCTGGTGCGTCGTGCCATAGGCGGACACTGGGGTATGGTGCCACGCCTGGCGGAGATGGCGATAGCCGGAAAGATGGAGGCCTACAACTTCCCGTTGGGTGTCATCTCGCATCTTTACCGCGACATAGCGGCTGGGCTGCCCGGTAATGTTTCTCGTGTTGGCCTGGGAACTTTTGTCGACCCGCGCCAGCAAGGCGCAAAAATCAACGCCCAGACCAAGGAAGACTTGGTAGAAGTCGTAACGCTGGGCGGCGAAGAGCTGCTCTTCTACCGTGTCCCTAAACCGCATGTGGCGTTCATTCGGGCCTCGGTTGCCGACACCGACGGCAATCTTTCAATGGAGCGCGAGGCATTGACACAGGACGCGCTGGCCATCGCCATGGCAGTGAAGAACTCCGGGGGCTTGGTGATTGCGCAGGTGGAGTTCATCACTGAGGCAGGCAGCATGAACCCGCGTCAAGTCAAGGTGCCAGGCATGTTGGTGGATTGTGTTGTGGTGTCTCCCCCCGAACTACACATGCAAACTTTCGGCACCGCGTACCACCCGGCCCTAACGGGCGCCATGCGCCGGCCGCTCGATGCCGTTGCCCCTTTGCGAATGGACGAGCGCAAGGTGATCGCTCGCCGGGCCGCGTTCGAGCTGATGCCCAATGCGGTTGTTAACCTGGGAATAGGCATGCCCGAAGGCGTGGCTGGCGTGGCCAATGAAGAGAGGCTGCTGGCTTACATGACCCTCACGGCGGAGTCTGGTGTGATTGGTGGCATCCCGGGTAGTGCCATGGACTTCGGTACTGCCGTAAACGCTACGGCCTTGCTGGATACGAACCAGCAGTTTGATTTCTACGACGGTGGCGGCCTGGACCTGGCGATCCTTGGCCTGGCTGAATGCGACTCGCGTGGCAATATCAACGTCAGCCGGTTCGGCCCCAAGTTGGCGGGTGCAGGCGGCTTTATCAACATCTCTCAAAACAGCCGCACTGTGCTGTTCGTGGGAACGTTTACCGCCGGTGGTCTGAAAGTTGAGATTGAAAACGGTGCGCTGCGGATCGTGTCGGAGGGGAAACACCGCAAATTTGTGGATACGCTGGAGCAGGTGACATTCAGCGGCACATACGCAGCTATGGCCGGCAAGCGGGTGCTCTACATTACCGAGCGTTGTGTGTTCGACTTGACTGCCCAAGGACTTGAGTTGCTGGAAATCGCCCCTGGCGTAGACCTGGAGCGCGACATCCTGGCGCACATGGCTTTTCGCCCCATCATCAGGCAGCCACAGCCGATGGCTGCATGCATCTTTCGTGACGAGCCCATGGGATTAAAGGACAGCCTGTTGGCTATATCCCTGATTGACCGCATCTCTTGGCAGCCTTTGCGCAATCGCCTGTTTCTCAACTTCCAGGGTCTAAAATTGGTCACGCCCAAGGACGCTGCGGATGTGCAACACGCCGTGGAGACACGCTGCAAGGAAATCGGCCACCGCGTGAATGTGGTCGTGAACTACGACGGGTTTGAGATTCTTGAGCCGGCGCTCGAGGCCTATGCCAAGGTAGTGGAATACATGACCACACATTACTATGACCGCACCACGCGCTATAGCACCAGTGCGTTCCTGCTTAATAAGTTGGGGCCTGCGACTTATGCGCGGGGCTTGGCGACACACATTTACGAAACACGGGAAGAAGCCGAAGCCGCGCTCTGAAATTGCGCCACCTTAGGTGTCAGACAGTACGACAAACATGCACATTAGCCCTAACACTGACGCGCCGCGGTCCATCGAGGCTGGCCATCTGGTTGAAATGCTGACGGGCTTGAACGCGCGAATTGCCCGCCTGGCCATCGCCCTGCACATACCCCTCAATACAGACGCGGATATTCAGGAAGCGATCCGCACTACGGATCCGCAACCCCCGTACGGCGTTGAGCGACGCGGCAGTTCAGAACGCCGCTCCGCGACCCGCGGCGCCTCCAATCCTGAACGCCGCACGACCTTGCAGCGCTGCGAGTTGCGGGGATTGTTGGTCATGCGCTTTGGCACTGAAATCAAGCTGGTCGAACTGACAGGAGCGGCGCCATCGCGTCAGATCATCGGGTCAGTGGCGCGCACTCTGGAGCGTCAGGGCTTATTGCCTGATTCGCGAGGTTCGCTGGTCAATCGCGACTTTTGAGTTTGCTTGCCCAACTTATGCAAACATCATTCCAGCATAGCGTCCAGGCCGCTGGTAAGTTCTTTGAGCGCTGGCATGGCCTGGTCACCCCCATCACCCAATAACTCGATGCAGTCCGCAGGCAAGCCCAGTTGCCTGGCGACATCCACTGGGTAGCTCGCGGCAATGGCTTCGTCGTTGTACTGCAGCGCATCAACTCGTGCACGCCATGCGCCCAAGTTCACTACTGCTGCTGCCCGAGAAAACACTTCGGGGGTCAAGGGGTCAGGGATATGACGCAGTGCTTCGATCAGTTCCAACGGGAAATTCCAGACTCTGGCAAGTTCGGCCGAAACCTGCGCGTAGTGGAATCCCAGCACTTCTGTTTCCAACTTCGCCCGACCGGCGTCCAATACGCTCAGTTCTCTGTCTAACGGCTGCATTTCGGCAGAGGCTACTGCATGCATCTGCAGTTGTCCAAGCGCATGCAGCAAGCCCAGTGTGAAAGCCATGTCGCCATTGAGATGGGCACGCATGGCCAACCAGCGCGAGGCGCATGCCGTGTTCAAGCTGTAACGCCAGAACTGTTTCAAATCCAGGCCTGGTATGTTTCGAAACGCGGCGACCATGCCATTTCCAACCACAAGATTGCGCACCATTACAAAACCCAGCATCTGCAAGGCGTCTTCGACTGTGCCAATGGTGCGCGACATCTGGAAAAAAGCCGAGTTGGCCAAGCGCAGTAATTTTGCAGATAGGGCCGGGTCCGAGCAGATCATTTCCGTGATCTGATGTCTGTTTGAGTACTCTGAGCTAAAGCTTTCGATGAGCTGTTGCGTGACCTTGGGAATAGTCGGTAGTTTGCTCGGCTGATCGATGAGGCTTTGAATTTGCATACCGGCGGCGTCTGGTGGAGAGAGATAGATTAATGTCTCACCATTGTCGCTGTGTCAACGCCGCCGCAACACGTCTTGCACGGACCGATCGGAACGTTGATTGATTGAGGTCAAAGAAGCGGCGCTGAAGTCGCGTTTACAAGAGTGAAATCAACGGCGTTGCAGGTATAGTCAAAGCGGATTCATCCGAGTCTGGCTGTGTCTCCAAGTAGAGCTACAAGTCCATATGCGGCATCCGTCGCGAACTGGGTCATGTAGGACGTGGCGACATACACGATTGGTTGAAGGGCGCGTAGCAAACCACGCGTTCTGGTCGCGTTGTCCTGCTTCAAGGGATAGGCGAAATGTTCCGTCAGGAGTACATTCTTGTCCAAGCAAAAACAATCCGCTTCAGAAGCGGAAACAATCGCGACTCTCGTGACTCCGTCATCGGCAGCCGCGTTACCCTCCTTAGATGACACCCGTGCCTATCTGGCGGACGCCGCCCAGCGCACAGCGTTGTTCCTGGACACCATGCTCGATCGCGGCAACAACTACTTGGCACACCTGGACAAGGGAACGCCGCCGCTGCTGAAATTCGAGCACGAATTGGTGCTCGATGGTCGCGACCTGGCTCATCCCTGCAACTACGCGCTGCTGCGTTTGGTGCCGCCTGCGAGCATGCCAGTGAACCGACTTTCACGACCGGTGGTGGTGGTTGATCCTCGCGCCGGACACGGACCAGGCATCGGTGGTTTCAAGTTTGATTCCGAAGTGGGCATGGCCATGCGCGCCGGCCATCCTGTGTACTTTGTCACCTTTCGACCCGAGCCCGAAGAGGGGCAGACACTCTTCACCGTGGCGCAGGCCGAAGCGCTTTTTCTCGAGCAAGTGATCGCGCGCCATCCTGAATGCCCAGCCAAGCCGGTGGTGATCGGCAACTGCCAGGCGGGCTGGGCCATGATGGCGCTCAATGCTGTACGCCCCGAGCTGTTCGGACCACTGATGATCATGGGCGCACCGTTGTCCTATTGGGCCGGCAGCTCCAAGCTCAATCCCATGCGCTATTCCGGTGCCTCGCTCGGTGGCTCCTGGCTGGCATCACTGACGGGTGATATGGGCGTGGACCGATTTGATGGCGTGCACCTGGTGGAGAACTTCGAGAAACTCAATCCGGCCAACACTTGGTGGAACAAGTACTACAACCTGTGGTCCAGTGTGGACACCGAGGCTGAGCGCTTTCTCGAGTTCGAGCGCTGGTGGGGTGGTTTCTTCCGCATGACAGGCAGCGAGATCGAAGCCATCGTGGAAAATTTGTTTGTCGGAAACCGCCTGGCGCGCGGCACTGTGATGGCCGGAAATCAGACCATTGACCTGCGCAACATCACTGCCCCGGTGGTCGTCTTTGCCTCCTGGGGCGACAACATCACGCCACCGCCCCAGGCGCTCAACTGGATCATCGACACCTGGGGAGATGATCGTGCCATCGCCGCAGCAGGGCGCACCATCATCTACGTATTGCACGATAGCGTGGGTCATTTGGGCATCTTTGTCGGCGGCGATGTGGCGCGCAAGGAGCACGACCAGCTCGTGACTTCCCTCGACATGATCGAGAGCCTGCCGCCGGGCCTCTACGAGATGAAGCTGCAGGCCAAGGCCGGCATGGAAACGCAGCGCTGGGATCAACTCGAACCTGGCGACTACACCGTGCATTACGAGCACCGCACCATGGCAGACATTCTCGCGTTGAACCCTGAAGGGCGCGAAGAAGAGGCGCTGTTCTCTACCATTGCCAAGGTTTCGGAGTTCAACGCCAACTTGTACAAGACTTGCGTCCGACCCTGGGTGAAACTGCTGGCCACACGCCCTGTGGCAGACGCGCTGGGCAAGAACAACCTGATGCGTATGCAGCGCCAAATGTTGTCCGACAAGTTCGTGCTCGCTCCCCTGATTCGCGAGCAGGCCAGAAGGGCCCGTCAGAACCGCACGGCTATCTCGGAGGATCATCCGTTACGGATCAAGGAGAGGCAGTTCGCGCAGAAGATCACAGACAGCCTGAACCAGTACCGAGACCGCAGCAACGAGCAGACCGTGGCGACCGCGCGCCTGCTGTTCGGCCCCAACGGACTAGGCGCCTGGTTCAAACCCGACGCCTCCGACGCCGATGTCGCCCATGCCCGGGCGCAGGTCGAATTGGACAAAGTGCGTGCTCAGGTGCTGGAGCACATCAACGAAGGCGGCTTTGCCGAGGCCGTTTGCCGCATCGTGCTGGCTGGCATGGCATCGATTGGCGCCTTTGAGCGACGTAGCTTCCGCCTGGCACGCCTGCTGGCGCAGCTGCCGGTGAATGCGCGAGGCTCGGCTTCGCCGGACACGGACTGGATTGCACTTCTCAAGAAGCAGGCGCGTATCACTTCCGTGGCGCCGGTGGAGGCGCTAAACGCACTTGAGTACATGTTGCCGACCGTGGCTGCCTGTGAAGGCGCATTGGCGGTGTCTGCCGCGGTGATGATGATCGAGCCGACCCTGGCCAATCCGCGTTCCGAAATTATCGAGTTCCTGATCGACACGCTAGGGGTTGATCCACAGCGCGTGATGAAACTGGCCCTTCAACTCACTAAATCGTTGGAAACCGTGGCTCAGCCGGCGACCAAGACAAAGCTGAAAGTCGCCAAGCGCGGACGCAGATGACGGGCATCATGTGTCGGTGCGGCGGCAAATTGGCGCCGAAATGACGAGCGAACCCGATTGCTTCTCGCGAAGTTTCAAACTATTCGATAACGGAACGCGGCCACGAGAGTCCATCCGAACGCACAGCCAGCAAGACCTTTTCACTCGGGCGGCTCGAATGAACAGCCATCGCCACACACCTTGCTGATCTGGGTACTCCAGACCGGTCACTCAAGGCTGTGTGTTATTGGCCGATAAAGTAGAAGAGACGCACTGGGGGCAACATCAATCCAGTGGAGCTTCTAGAAGTAGGACCTGTTTGAACCTCAATATCCTTCCATCGCGGTCTCTCAGGACAAGGGTGACCGCTCTCACGCTGATCATCTTTCTGATCAGCCTATGGTCCGTCACGTACTACGCACAGCACAGCCTGCGCGAAGATATACAACACGTGTTGAGCGATCAACAGCAATCGACCGCGGCGTTCGTAGCGAAAAACGTCAATGACGCAATGAGCGACCGGATCAAGGCGCTGGAGATTCTTTCCAAAAAAATTACCACATCCATGATGAAGGACCCGGCCCGGTTGCAAGCCATGCTGGAAGACCGGAAGGCCGATTTTTCCCTCTTCAACAATGGGATCGCCGCTGCCGGGATGGATGGCACCGTGATTGCAGGATACCCGACTCTGCCAGGACTCCTTGGTGCCAATTTCGCGGAAAGAGACTATATAGCGGGTCCGCTCAAACAGGGGAAGATGACGATTGGTCGCCCCGTGATGAGCAAACTCATGCACGCCCCGGCCTTTGTAATCGGAATGCCCATTTTTGATCCACAAGGTACCGTGATAGGTGTACTGGGGGGTGTCACTGACCTTCGCTTGCCCAATTTTCTGGACAACATTACTCAGGGGCACTGGGGTCGCACTGGCGTTTTGTTACTGGCTTCGCGCCAGCATCGGGTGATCATTACGGCGTCTGACAAGCGGCGCATCATGGAATTATTTCCCCAACGCGGCGTGGACTCGGTAATTGATGGGCGTGCCGATGGGCAAGAGAACACTACAGTCTTCGTTGATCCGAGTGGCGTTGAAGTGTTGAGTTCTGCCAAGGGCGTTCCTGTGGCAAATTGGTTCGTGGCGGTTTCATTGCCCACCGAAGAAGCATTTGCTCCGATCCGCGATCTTGAGAGACGGTTGCTACTGGCCGCATCATTTGCCACACTGCTAACGGGTGTTCTGACCTGGTGGGTGCTCAAGCGCCAACTCGCGCCGATGATAGAAGCGGCGAAATTGCTCACTGTCCTGCCTGGCCCAGACCAGCAACCGCAACCGCTGCCCATAGCCCGCCAAGACGAAGTTGGCCAACTCATTGCTGGTTTCAACCACTTGGTGTTGGAGCTTGGGCAAAGGGATGCATTCCTGAAACTGATTCTGAATACTTCCAGCGTGGCGATCTTCCTTCTTGATGACGATGGACGCATCACACAGGCCAACCAACGCATGGCCGAGATATTTGGATATCCTGTGGAAACCTTGACCGGTTTGGAGTACTTGAAGCTGGTGCCACCATCGCAGAGGGAACTTAGAGGGCAACAGATGGCGGCTCGAGTGGCCAGCAACATCCAGTCAGTGGATCTGGATCTATTGTTTTTGCGTTCCGATGGCACCGAATTCTGGGGTCATGTGACAAGTCGGCGCTTTTATGACGTCAATGGCGAAGAGCTCGGCCTGATCGGCACGATTCAGGACATCACTGATCGCAAGAGGGCCGAGAGTGTGCTCAAGACCAGTGAGCACAAGTACAGGGCATTGGTTGAAACGACAAGTACCGGCTATCTAATTCTCGACACGGAAGGCAAGGTCATCGATGCAAACTCTGAATATGTGCGCCTAGCCGGCTACAGCGACCTTCGAGAGATAGTCGGACGGTCCGTTCTGGAGTGGACTGCGGAATATGAAATCAGAAGAAATGACGAGGCAGTTGCCCAATGCGCCAGAGACGGTTTCATCAGGAATCTGGTAATCGATTATGTTGACAGGAACGGACGAACTACGCCGATTGAGATCAATGCGACGGTCATTGGTGAAGGCGGTCCCGCGCACATCCTATCCCTCTGTCGAGACATTGGCGAGCGCAAGCAGACGGAGCGACAACTTGTAGCCAGCCGGGAGCGACTACAACTGGCTTTAAGCGGCGGTGAACTAGGGCTTTGGGAGTGGCATATTCCCAGCGGCGAGGTTCTGTACTCCGAACACTGGTTTTCAATGCTGGGCTTGCCTACGGGAGAGACAAAGCTCGACCTCGATAGCTGGATCAAGCTAATACACCCGGATGACTTGACGAGCGTTAATGCGGCACTTGAATCTCACCTGAGGGGGGAATCTCCGGCGTACGAGTGCGAGCATCGAGTACGTCACCCGGACGGTCGATGGTTGTGGCTTCTTGATCGTGGGAAGGTCGTTGAATGGGACAAAACCGGCGCACCCGTCCGGGCCGTGGGCACCTATATTGACATCACTCAGCGCAAGCAAACTGCACTGGAGTTGGCAAGCAGCAGGAGCCGCTACGAAGGCATTCTCCACAACACGATGGAATCGTATTGGCGCGTTGACGAGATTGGCCGGATAGTTGAGGTAAACGACGCGATTTGCCAGATGCACGGCTACTCGAAGGAGGAATTGCTTCGGATGTCGATTTCCGATCTTGAGGTGATCGAGTCGGCAGAAGATACGCGCAGGCATATCGAAACAGTCATGCGCGAAGGGCACGCGACATTTGAAAGCCAGCATCGTTGTCGCGATGGCAGGATTATTGACGTCGAGATCAGCGCCAGCAAGGCGTCCGACGCGCCGGGCCATGTCGATGCTTTCCACAACGACATAACGGAGCGCAAGGCATCGCAGGCCAAACTCCAGCTCGCCGCCAACGTCTTCAGCCACGCGCGCGAGGGCATCATCATCACTGATGTCAAAGGCACAATCATCGATGTCAATGAATCCTTCACCCGCATTACCGGCTATGGCCGCGAAGAAGCGCTGGGACAAAATCCCCGCATCCTCAAGTCCGACCGGCAAGACCAGGCGTTCTATGAAGTCATGTGGCGCGACCTGACAGAGCAGGGCCACTGGAGTGGAGAAATCTGGAATCGGCGCAAGGATGGCGAGGTGTACGCTGAATTGCTCACCATCAGTTGCGTGCGAGGTACTGAAGGCAGTGTGCAGCAATATGTGGGATTGTTCTCGGACATCACGGCGATCAAGCAGCATCAAAGCCAGTTGGAGCACATCGCTCATTTCGATGCGCTGACCACTCTGCCCAACCGGGTGCTACTGGCCGACCGGCTGCAGCAGGCCATGGCGCAAGCGCAGCGGCGCGCACAGCAACTCGCAGTTGTCTATCTTGACCTTGACGGCTTCAAGGCCATTAATGACCAGTACAGCCATGACGCTGGCGACAAGGTCCTCATCACCCTGGCCCAACGCATGAGACATTGCTTGCGCGACGGTGACAGCCTGGCGCGACTTGGTGGCGACGAATTTGTGGCCGTACTGATTGATCTGGAGGATCGTGCAGCTTGCCTACCCCTGCTGAGTCGGCTGCTGGCTGCCTGCGCTCTGAGCGTTCAGGTGGGAAGCCACAGCCTTCAGGTCTCAGCCAGTCTGGGTGTCACTCTCTATCCCCAGGAGCAGGACATCGACGCCGACCAATTACTGCGCCAATCCGACCAGGCCATGTACCAGGCCAAATTGTTGGGCAAGAACCGCCATCACTTCTTCGATGCCACACAGGACAGCAACATCCGGGGCCATCACGAAAGCGTGGAACGCATCCGCCTGGCACTCGACAACCATGAATTCGTCCTGCATTACCAGCCCAAGGTCAATATGCGAACCGGGCAGGTCATCGGTGCCGAGGCTCTGATCCGTTGGCAACACCCCGAGAGAGGCCTGCTGGCACCAGCCTTGTTCCTGCCAGTGATCGAGGACCATGCATTGGCCGTCTCGATTGGCGAGTGGGTGATTGGTGCTGCGCTGACCCAAATGGAGCTGTGGCAGGCAGCGGGACTGGACTTCGGAGTCAGCGTCAATATCGGTGCGCGCCAATTGCAGCAGGGCGACTTTGTGGATAGGCTGAAGTTCATACTGGCAAAGCACCGGCAATTGGAGCCAGCCAGCCTTGAACTTGAAGTGCTGGAGACAAGTGCACTGGACGACATTGCCCAAGTGTCCGACGTGATAGAAGCCTGTGCCCAGATCGGAGTGAAGTTTGCGCTGGACGACTTTGGAACCGGCTATTCGTCACTAACCTATCTCAAGCGCCTTCGCGTTGCCATGCTCAAGATCGACCAGAGCTTTGTGCGAGACATGCTGGAAGATCCGGCCGATTGGGCAATTCTGCAAGGCATCATGGGAATGGCCGCTGCCTTCAAGCAAGAGGTCATTGCCGAAGGGGTGGAGACTATTGAACATGGTTCCCTGCTGCTAGAACTCGGCTGTATGCTGGCGCAGGGCTACGGCATTGCACGGCCCATGCCTGGCCAGGAAATGCCAGCCTGGGCAGCCACCTGGCGACCGGATGCGGCATGGCACAGAGGAGTGGAGTGACGTACAAGCGGGCCAGAACTTTACCGGCACTGAACGAGATTTGCAGATGGACTTGCGCGGTGCCGTTCAGAGCCTCTCAGGTGGTGGCTCGCTTCAAGACGATGGTAGCGTCAAGTGTTGCTGACTGGCAGCCATAGTCACCTAATTGGAGAGTGAAAGTCCATCGCTTAGCAGGGCCGAATATATCTATCATCCTGGTTGGTGATTCCAGGGACACCAGAAGTGGCCTCATTTGTTTGAACTACATTCCCCGATTTCGAAGTGAACTCTGGGCAGGTTGCCAACGGGGCAGTGTTGTCCACGGCGCCGATCGTTTGTATGGAGCCGACCGACTCGGCGGGCAATACCTTCGGTGCAGCATGTTAGTCGCGTGCCAAAAATGCACCCTGCATGTGGCGAATGCTTTTGACCAGTTCTGTGGCTTGCAGAAAATTCGCTAAGCGTGCAAGCCTCGGTGAATCCAGATGACCCCGAAGATAGAAGAACTCCATGCTTGAGTCAGTGCTCAAATCAAACACCGCGAGGTCGCTCAGACTGCCGAGCGCCAGTCTTTCACCCAAGCGAGCAGAAAAGAAGCACAACGCGAGACGAGCGCCTCGGCCCGGCTCGATTTGGTCGAAAGGTGTCACCAGCATTCGGTCAACCGATCCCACCTCGGCGATCAGACTTGTAGGCAAGCCCCATTCCTGCATTAGCAGGCTACCGATTTCGGTAGCGCTCAGCCCCAGGCACCGCTGCTCTGCGCTGGCTCTCTCAAGCAGCCCATTGCCCGGATCCCACAAGATGTTGTCAGGAGGCAATAGCGAAGCGGTGGCAAGATGCCCCAGAAACGACAAGACGACCTGGGTGACAAGTGATCCCTGAGCAGGTAATTCGAGCCGCTGGGCCAACTTGAAACACAACTCTCCTCCCAACGCGCTCGCACTCGAAACCATGTCAAGAACCTTTTTGCGCTCCGGGCTATTCGACCTGAACGATGCTTCCAACATGTACTGCAAGCAGATGCCACGAACCGAATTCAAGCCCAGGAACGTGATCGCTTGCCCGATGCTGACTACCGGCCTGCGCAGTCCGTAGAACGGAGAATTTACGCGGGCCAGCACCTGGGCCGCGATCAGCGCCTCGCTCGTTATCAGTTCGCTGATCTGACTAGAGGTCGCGCTATCCAGCAATTCAGGAGAAACCATTTTGTACAGAGACAACGGCGGCCTTGGAAGCCTGCGGAGATCCTCCCTGAGAGCCTCAAGCCGCTCGGTCGAGAGAGAGTCGCTATCGAAGAAGCTGAATGCGGCTAGTTCATTGGGTGGCGCCTGGCTGGGAGTTGGTGCCAGCGGCCGGATGCCGGGAGCGGTGGGCGGTTGCGTCCGCTGGGCCTCATCGACGCCCGATGAGGTTGAGCCAATCGACCGAGACGAAACGCTCTTGACACCTGCTTTCTTAAGAAAGTAGATTGTGACAATGGTGGCAACGACCACTATGACGATCAGAACTACCACTTTTTCACAACCTACAGTCGTGCTGAATTGCCATTCAAAAAGTCACTTTGACAGAGGCTTGGTCGGCGCCTGTGAAAGGCAGTCAGAGGTGGATTCCAAGGGCGATTCAAGGCCATGACCTGACTGGTGCAAGTGCTACATTCGAACCTCATCGCGAGAAGTATCGCACTTATTGGGGCAGCCTATTTGAGCGGCGCCAGGCCACCCAGATCGAGACAGCATCTGACGCCCCGAATCCCGACCCGGACCCGATGAACGCTCCTGGCCAACCCGGGAGTACCAAACTCGCGCGGGCCTGGCACGCGGTTGCGCTGAATCAGCGCCGATCCGATCGGTTTACTGTCAGTGATAATTCTCTCTTCCGCGTTCGCCCTGCACATCTACCGGAGTTCTAGCCGATGAAGAAGCTGTGTCATTTCCTTGCCGCCGGCTGTTTGCTGGTTCCGTCGCTCTTGTGTGCCAAGCCTGATCCCGAACTCATCAACAGCATCCGCGACCAGGGTTTCAACCATTCGCAGGTGATGCAGACGTTTCAGCACCTCACCGACAGGATAGGACCGCGTCTGAGCAACTCACCCAGCATGCGGGAAGCCGGTCGCTGGACTATGGAGCGTTTGCAAGCTTGGGGTTTGAGCAACGTACATCAGGAGGCGTTTGAGTTTGGTCGGGGTTGGAGCTATGACATGGCCAGCATCGATCTCCTGACGCCGCGCAAGACCTCGCTGCATGGCATCCCCTTGGCATGGACGCCCGGGACGGCCGGCGCTCTGGAAGCGGAAGTTGTCTATCTCGATGCGGTGAATGAGGCTGAACTGCAAAAGTACCGCGGCAAGCTGAGAGACAAAGTGGTCATGCTCAATGAACCGCTGGACGTCGAAGAGCCGAAGCGCGAACTCTCGAAGCGCTACTCGGCGGCGGAACTTGCCGAGATGAAGAACTTTGACCTCAAGGCGAGTGCAAGTGAGGCCGATGCTCCGCAGGACAGCATCGCCGAGCGCCAAAAGACGCAGCGATTCAGCCTGGCCCGCGAGAGCTTCCTCCTGACCGAACAGGTCAGGGGTGCCTTGTTTCGGAGTTCCTGGGACGGTGGCCTGATTCGCGTCATGGGGCAAAACCACCGTGTTGGAAAGACCTTTCCGGTGCCGGCAATGATGCTGAGCGTGGAACAATACAACCTGCTGGCTCGCATGCTCGACAGCGGCGTCACGCCCAGGATTGCCTTCAGCGTTGAAGCGCGCTTTCATGATGAGGATGTGAACGCGCACAACACGCTGGCAGAGATCACCGGAACCGGGGAAAAACCGGAAATCGTGATGCTGGGTGCACACCTGGATTCTTGGCACGGCGCCACGGGTGGGGTCGATAACGCTGCGGGTGTGGCTATCACCATGGAAGCCCTCCGTATCCTGAAGGCGATCAATCTGCAGCCCAGGCGCACCATCCGTTTGGGCCTCTGGAGTGCCGAAGAGCAGGGCCTGCTCGGGTCAGGCGCCTATGTCCAGCAGCACTTTGCCACGCGTCCCAAGCCAAGCGATCCAAAAGAGCGCGATTTGAGTTCCTGGCTCTGGAGCAGCCCGGGCTGGCCGATCACCAAACTTCAGGACCACGATCTGCTGTCGCTCTATTTCAACGTCGATAACGGCAGCGGCAGGATTCGCGGGATCGCCACGCAAGGCAACTCGGCGGCGCGACCCATTTTTGCCGAGTGGTTTGGGCAAGTGGCTGACCTGAGTGATGGCACCATCAGCAACAATGCCAAATCCTCAACCGATCATGTGTCATTTGACCGGATTGGTTTGCCCGGTTTTCAGTTCATTCAGGATCCTTTGGACTACGGCACCCGTCTGCACCATACCCACGTGGATTCGTTCGATCACGCCATTGCGGAAGACATGAAGCAGGCGGCAGTGGTGCTTGCCACGTTGGCGTACAACGCTGCGATGGCCGAGGCACGTTTGCCACGCAAACCCTTGCCGGTGGAGCCCTCTGCTGCCGAGAAAGAGATAGAAAGGAAGAAGGCGCAAAGGCGAGCACGCAGCCGTGACCGCAAGGCACTGGTTGAGTTATCCGAAGCGACTCGCTGATTCGCAATTGCGGTGGTCTCGCGGCACGCCCCATCTCAAACGCGAAGACGAATAAGCCGAATGAAAATCTGTCCGTTATGATTCATGCATGAGTTTCATCTCTGTGCTTATGGCCCTGTTGCTGGAGCAGGCTCGCCCCCTCAGCAGGGGCAATCCGGTGCACGCCAGTTTGCGGGCATGGGTGCGCTGGAGCGCCCGTAACTTTGATGCCGGGAAATCAGCTTACGGATGGCTGGCATGGGGATTTTCAGTCGCTGCACCGTCCTTGCTTGCCGCGCTCATTTATTGGACGCTGGATGCCTGGCTCGGCTGGCTGGCCGCCGTCGTTTGGAGTGTTGCGGTCCTTTATGTGACACTCGGATTCAGACAGTTCAGTTTTCATTTCACCCAGATTCGGGACGCGCTGGCCGACGGCGATGAAGATCGCGCCAGAAACTTGCTGGCCGAATGGCGGCAGATCGATGCGAGCGAGCTTCCTCGAAGTGAGCTCGTGCGTCATGTGATCGAGCATTCCGTGCTCTCAGCACATCGTCATGTCTTTGGTGTATTGACCTGGTTTTCTTTGCTTGCCGCCTTCGGTCTTGGTCCAGCTGGTGCAGTGTTATATCGATTGAGCGAATTCGTTGCTCGTTATTGGAAGCACACGAGCAAGACACATCATCAGCCGGTCAGCGAGGCCTTGAAGCAAACCGCTGCTGATGCATGGATTGTGATCGACTGGGCGCCGAGCAGGATGACTGCTTTGAGTTTTGCGGTGGTGGGCAGCTTTGAAGAAGCAATCGATTGTTGGCGCAATTGTGAACCGCGTTTTGTCGGGGACAACGACGCAATCGTTCTTGCAGCGACATCGGGCGCAGTAAATATTCGCCTACAGGGCTCCGACGGACCAAGCAATTCGTTTCCGGGACAAGTTCCTGAACCCGCACATTTGGCTGTAGTTGTTGGCCTCGTTTGGCGCACGGTTGTCATGTGGATGTTGTTAATCGCCCTCTTGACGCTGGCACGTTTGTTGGGCTGACTTAATCAGTATCGTTTTGACTGGCTCAGTTCGGCGTACAACTCGCAGTAGATTTTGTAACGATTGGGGCTGATTTCACTAGCCCCGGCATCCGGCTTTACTGCCGCCAGAACCGCACAATCGGGTTCGTGGAGATGGCTGCAGTTATAGAACTTGCACTGAGGAACGTGACGCTTCAAGTCGGGCATGTATGCCGTCAAGTTTGCGGCGTCAATGTGGTTCAAGCCGAATTCCTGAAAGCCGGGTGAGTCTATCAGCGCAGTTGCCTTGCCTTTGTCAACCCAGTACCAGGTTGTGCTGGTGGTCGTGTGTTTTCCAGAGTTCAAGGATTGCGAAATCTCGCGCGTCTGCGCCAGTGCCCCGGGCGCCAGCAAATTGATCAATGTACTCTTGCCGGCCCCGGACGGGCCCAGTACCAGCGTCGTCTTTCCTGCGAGCAGTTTGAGTAGTTCTTCACGATCCAGCTGGCCCGACTGCTTCAGCGACAGCGGAAGTACATCGTATTGCATCTGTCGATAGGGAAGCAGCCACTCCCAGGCGCGGGCGAACGGTTCGATCAAGTCGCTTTTGTTTAGCGCAATGATCGGCTTGATGTGTTCAGCCTCCGCGGCGATCAGGGCCCGCGAGAGTTGACTGCTTGAAAATTCGGGCGTCGCTGCAACAAGAATCAATATCTGATCGAGATTTGCCGCAAAGGACTTGGTACGGACAGTGTCCTGGCGGTAAAGCACATTCCTTCGCTCGCTGATGCTTTCAATAGTTCCTTCGTCACCCGAGGCCTTCCAGAGGACGCGGTCACCCACCAATCCATGACTCTTCTTGCCGCGGGAGTGGCAGATCAGACGCGTTCCTTCAAGCGTTTCCACCAGAAAGTGACGACCATAGTTCGCCACGATCAGGCCGTCATTCAATGTTTCGACTTGCATCGCAAATGGTCGCTCGTCAGCACGCCAGATCGCTCATGCCATGATCCGCGCCAAGCGCTCTGACGCCGGTGGGTGAGAGTAATAGGCCTTCACATACCACGCGTCCGGCGTCAAAGTGGATGCATTGTCCTCATATAACTTGAGCAAGGCATTCGAGAGGGCTGCCCCGCTGGTTTGCCTCACCGCATACGCGTCTGCCTGAAACTCGTGCCGGCGGGACAACATTGAGAATATGGGAGCAACAAAAGTGCCGAAACTGGGCAGGCACAGCATGAAGAGCAGCAGCGCCAGAGCATCATTGGGCCCGGTCAGGTTCGGCTCGACACCGAGACCCAGGTAAAACCAGGCTTGGGTTGCGAGCCAGCCGATCAGCCAAAAACCCATCAGGCTGAGGGAGAACATCAAGGCAATCCGCTTGATGACATGCTGGTGTTTGAAATGACCCAACTCATGTGCCAGCACGGCGTCAACTTCGGCTGCTGTCAGTCTGGCCAACAGCGTGTCATAAAAGACAACACGCTTGGCCGCTCCGAATCCCGTAAAGTAGGCGTTGGCGTGGGCGCTACGCTTGCTCCCGTCCATCACAAATAGTCCCTTGGCTGCAAAGCCGCACCGTTTCATGAGCGCGGTAACGCGAGATTTGAGTGCCTCGTCTGTCATTGGGGAAAACTTGTTGAACATGGGTGCAATGAAGGTCGGATATATCAGCAAGAGGAGGAGATTGAATCCGATCCAAAAGCCCCAAGCCCACAGCCACCAGTTGCTGCCAACTGCACCCATTAACCATAGAACAACGGTCACGACGGGCAATCCGACTATCAGGCCAATGATGCCCGATTTAGCCAAATCGATGAGCCAAAG
>CAIYMN010000305.1 GCA_903927295.1 uncultured beta proteobacterium
GCCGTATACCCGGTCCACCGCCCGCAGCGCGGGCTGGCAGTGGAGAATTCCCTTGCAGCACCGAATTGGCAACGGACACGTCTTTTCGAGCAAGTTCATCAGTGAGGATGAAGCGACTGCGCAGCTATTAAGCAACCTTGATGGTGCGCCCTTGGCAGACCCGCGTACCGTGAAGTTCACGGCGGGCAAGCGAAAGAAGTCATGGAACAAGAACTGTGTTTCGATCGGCTTGTCCAACGGTTTCCTGGAGCCACTGGAATCAACAAGCATTCATCTGATCCAAATGGGTATCGCGCACCTGTTGACATTTTTCCCGACAGCGGGATTTGAACAAGAGGATATTGCACAATACAACCGCGTTATGGACCAGGAGTACGACTGGGTGCGCGATTTCATCATTCTTCATTACAAGGCAACCGAGCGCAGGGACTCGCCGTTCTGGAACTACTGCCGCGAGATGGCGGTGCCCGACACGCTGAAACAAAGAATCGAACTGTTCCGAACCAATGGCCGGGTTTACCGAGAAGGTAACGAATTATTTACCAAGGTGAGCTGGCTCCAGGTGATGCATGGCCAACGCATCCATCCGAGGTCCTATCACCCCTTGACGGACTTGCTCAGCGAGGAAGAAATTCAAAGCTACCTTGACGAAGTCGCAGGCGTGATCAAGGCTTGTGTAGCCGTGATGCCGACCCATGCCGATTTCATCGCTGAAAATTGCGCGGCTGTGGCGCCGGTTTCGGTTTAGGCATGTCACCAAATCTGTTTGCGATGCGTACTCAAGCTGTTCTGCTCTCATTGCTTCTCGGTATTGCTACCGTTGCTCCGTCGCCATCCCTTGCAGCCAACGAGTACACGAAGGCGGTCGTCAAGGCCATCGAGGCCCGTGACTGCATTGAGGCGGTTCGCCAACTCAACCTGGCGCTGTCCGGAGCCAGCCCGGAGGCCTTGATGCTTGGCGGCGCGATGTTTGAGCAGGGTCTTTGCCTGAAGCAAAACACGGAACGCGCCTCGCGCCTCTACCTGCGAGCTGCTGATGCCGGGGCATCCGGTGCACGCTCGCGTCTGGCCGCACTCTATGCCTCCCCGGAGGGTGGGTCGGACAAAGGGGTCGCCATCTGGTGGGGTTTGCAGGCCAATTTGGCCCTACCCGATTCCTGTGTCATTGGCAATGACATTCGCAGCAACGCCGAGCTATTTGCCCAGACGCTAAGCCGCTGGCCCGCTGGCTTGCTCGAAGCCTGCGTCCACGTCACCGGGGTGCTCGCGACCCTGGACGCGGAGTTTGTGACCAGGCCGGGGGACGATGGCCGTGAAGGCGTGTCGTTTGATTTTCGTCCCTCGACGGGCAGCGTGGAAGTTCGAGCCAACCAACTCAATCAGGCGTTGATTGACAACAGCCCACGCGTCGTGGCGACGAATAACGTGGTGGGCGTCAACAACGTGCAGCAAAGTGCCACACCAGATCAAATGCGCACATTGATGGCCCAGCAGGAAAAACAGGAGCTTGTAAAACGTGTTGATAGCATTGGCCGCGGCGCCCTTGCCCGCTTTGCGCGTCCAGCAGGCATTGACAGCAAGTGGCGAATTCAATTGTCTGTTGAGGCACCCCGAGATCGTTGAGTTGGTTCGGGCGCATCGGATCCAGTTTCCCCAGCCATGAACAGCTTCGATCTGTCCGTCCTGTTTTTCTTGCAGCTGGCCTTCATTCTGGCGGTATGCAGAATGGTTGGCATGGTTTTCAAACGCCTGGGTCAGTCCCAGGTGGTTAGTGAAATGATTGCCGGGGTTCTCATGGGTCCGTCCCTGATGGGCTGGCTCCTGCCGGATTTCAGCGCCTATCTGTTTCCGTCGGCGTCCAAACCCATCCTGTTTGCTGTCTGCCAGGTCGGTCTGGTGCTCTACATGTTCCTGATCGGAGTTGAGTTTGATATCGATCTGATCCGGTCCCGCCTGCGCAGCGCGGCATCGATCTCGCTGGCCGGTATTCTGGCGCCCTTCGCACTGGGTGCCTTGCTGGCCTTCTACCTTGCCTCAGATGGCAGCTTTTTTTCCAGCAAGACGACGCAGCTTCAGGCCATGCTGTTCATGGGCGCGGCCATGTCGATCACGGCGTTCCCGATGTTGGCGCGCATCATCTTCGAGCAAGGCCTGTCCAGAACTTCCCTTGGCACGCTGGCGCTGGCTGCAGGGTCGATGGACGACGCGGCTGCCTGGTGCGTGCTGGCTGTTGTGCTGGCCAGTTTCCAGAACAACATGAATATCGCGGTTTATGCGATTGGCGGGGGCATTCTGTTTGCTGTCATTGCCTTGGTCGTGATCAAGCGACTTCTGAAACCACTTGGGCGGATGGTTGAAACCGCCGGTGAAATGAGCCCCGGAATTCTTAGCCTGGTGTTGATGCTGGCAATGCTTGGTGCGTGGTTTACCGATTTCATACAAATCTACGCCGTGTTTGGCGCCTTCGTCATGGGCATTGCGATGCCACGGGGTAAATTTGCGCAGGAATTGCACCGCATCATTTACCCTCTGACGATAGCTTTCCTGCTACCGGTGTTCTTTGTCTACTCTGGCTTGAATACAAAGATTGGTCTGGTCAACACGCCCCACCTGTGGCTGATTGCCGCCCTGGTGCTGCTGGCCGCGATTGTTGGCAAGGGTGTGGCCTGTTATCTTGCCGCGCGCTGGCATGGCGAAAGCCACAAGGAGGCCATGGCCATAGGCACTTTGATGAACGCCCGTGGCCTGATGGAGCTGATCATCCTGAACATTGGTTTGCAACGCGGCATCATTGAGCCCGCTTTGTTCGCAATTTTGGTCATGATGGCTATCGTCACGACCTTGATGGCGACACCGATCTTTGAACGTGTTTATGGCAGCAAGGCAGCACGAGCCCATCAGATCAAACCGGTCCAGTGATCGTCATGCCGGGCGAAGCATTCCAGCACATGCTGCTGTAGTCCAACGTCCAGAGGACCAAGCTTCAGAAACGCCAGATTCTCTTTGAAATGCCCGATCTTGCCAGTGCCCACAATGCAGCTGGTAACCCCTGGCAGATACGCACAAAAGCGCAATGCCAGTTCGTTCCAGCTCAGCCCTTGCGCCTCGATGTTCATGGTCTTCCAGCGCTCCCAATAGTGCGATTCGCAATAGGCTTCGGGACGCTGGCTGCTGTGCCAGACGGCACCCGCCAAGGGCCGTTTGGCAATCACACCGATGCCATTCGCCTGCAATTGTTGAAGACGTTGCGGGATGGACTGCTGATCGCAGAGGTTGATCGAGGTCTGCACCACACCAAAGCGCCCACAGGCCATACTCCAGTCGAGCTCGGCGTTATCGCCTGAATAGGCAACGGCCCGCAGCTTGCCGCCGCGTTTGCAGTCTTCCAGTGCGCTGATGACCTCGCCTCGCTGCAGAATCGGCAAGGGGCACGAGTGCAGGTGAACGATGTCCAGGAAGTCGCAACGCATGCGCGTCAGTGCGGCTTCGACGCCCGCTACGATGCAGGCATAGGTCCAGTCGGGCACGCCCGCCATGCCATAGCCGACCTTCGTTGACAAGACAAATTCATGGCGCCGTTTTGCCAGATGCCGACCGATGCGCTCCTCCGAGAGTCCATAGCCGCGCGCGGTGTCGATCAGATTGACGCCGAGGTCCAGAACCTGATTGAGCAGGCGACCCGCATCAGCCTCGCTGACGCGCTGGTCGTTCAGATGCATGGCGCCAAAGCCCAGTGGCGTGACGTTCAGGCCGGTGTTGCCGAGAGCTCTTGTTTGCATCATTGGATCGACCCGCTTTGGCGTTCAAGGACTCAGCAGCAGAGTCCCGGACAGTGCCGGAATGCTGAAAGTCAGCTTGCCCTTGGTCGCATGCACGCTGACACCGGTTGTGGCATCGGTGAACGAGGCGACCTTGAAGCCTGGCGGCAACTCCAGCGTCACGGTTCTGGCCTGTTCTGCGTTGTTGCTGGCGCTGATTGCGACTTTGTCATCCAGTTGCCGGCCGAGCACGATGACATGGTCGTCAAGTAGCAGTGGCGCCCCGATCGACCCGCGGCGCAGCACGGTGTGGTCCTTGCGCAGCTTGATGAGACGTTTGACTTCTGCCAGCAATTCCGTATCGGGTTGACCACCCAGGTCTGCCCAGGGGTAGGGCGCCCGGTTATAGGGATCGTCACCACCGGTGACGCCGACTTCGTCGCCATAGTACACAGCGGGCGAACCGGGGAACGTCATCTGGAAGAACAGGGCCAGCTTGAAGCGTTGCCTGGCACGCGCAATGAGTGTCGGGTCGTCCTTGTCACTTTGCCAGCCCAGGTAATGCAGGCTGCGCGCCTGGTCGTGCGTGGACAGCAGGTTCATCAACGCATAAAACGCTTGCGGCGGATAGGCCTCGCGCATCCATTCAATATTGCGATACAGCGTGCCGGCTTTTCCGCCAGCGGCGTACTCCAGAACGGTGTTGCGAAAGATGTAGTTCATGGTCGAGTCAAACATATCGCCCAGAAAATACTTGGAGGCGTCGAACCAGGTTTCGGCCACGGTCAGTGCGTCAGGGCGATGCTGTTTGATCGCGCTGCGCCACTCGCGCCAGAAGTCGTCCGGCACCCACGGCGCCACGTCCATGCGCCAGCCCGACGCGCCGCGGTCCAGCCAGAGCTTCATCACCGAGTCGGCAGCGCCGTAAGCGTATTGACGGAACGAGGCCGAGGCCTTGTTCAACTCGGGCAGGTCGGTCACGCCGACCCAACCTTTGTACTGCTTTTCGGGCCGGGACTGCGTCGCGTCGAACGTGTACCAGCTCACATAGGGCGAATCGGCGTGAATTGTTCCGCCCTCAAACGCGCCGCCCGACTTGTGGTTGCCAAAGCGGTCAAAGTAAATCGAGTCGCTGCCGCTATGGTTCAGGCTGGTATCGAGTATCACGCGCATGCCGCGCTTGGCCGCCTCGCCGGTGAGGCGCACCAGATCGTCGTTGCTGCCAAAACCGGGGTCAATGGTCTTGTAGTCGGCCGTGTCGTACTTGTGGTTGCTGGCAGCCTTGAAGACAGGCGTCATGTAAATCGTATTGGCGCCCAGGTCCTGGATGTAGTCGAGCTTGTCGATGATGCCCTGCAGGTCACCGCCAAAGA
>CAIYMN010000306.1 GCA_903927295.1 uncultured beta proteobacterium
GCATCTAATCTTTCGGCCGACGATTGTTGACTGCTCCAGGGTGGACAGGCCGTCAACGTTTACTCGAGCGGGTCTCAAAATCGATCAAGCATCATTATCCCAGCATGTTTATTAACATAATCTAAATCGTCTGAAATTGACATGACATGACATGCCAGCTCTCACTGCTTCAATTTTCGATCACTCAGTCAGAGTTGACCCTAGTTCGGGTCTCGACCCGCACCACCTATTACGCGCAACCCGCGCTCGCGCCGACATGCTCCTTCGGACCAAGTGTTCCTGGCAGCGCCGCTCAGTTTGGAGCGCAGTGCCAAATTCAGACATCACGCTTGTGCAACGATTTTGAAAGACGTAGCTTTGGCCACTGGTCGAAATTGCTTCAAATTTATTGGCTGCATCTCGACCAATCCATAGTTCGACATGGTTTTTAGCGTCCTAGAAAGATTGCTTGAACTACGCCCTGTCAACGCCGCTAGAGATGCAATTGAATTGGGCTGCATGTCGAAAATAACTTTCAACAGTGCACGATTCTCATCACTCAACACCTCCGCGAGAGATCGCATCGATGTAAACCAAATTTTGGGATCACCAGGCTTTCGCTTCAACTCACCTTTTGCAATTGCGAGCGTGCGAGCCCGCATTTGCTCCTGCGGCAATATCCCGATAGAGATCATCTTCATGGCTTTCCTCTCAATCTGTGCTGTGCCAAAACCACATCGGATTCGGCAAAAAAGTCGCTCAATAATTGGGCGGCATCGACAAAAACATACGGCACACCTTGATCGCAGGCATGCCTGTGCTTGTGTGTCCGCGCCGATTGAATATTGACCCACCCTGCCGATTTAAATTTGACCCAGGACGAGCAGTTGCTTTTTGAATTTGCAACTGTGGATAAGTGTACTCAATTGATAGTTTTTGGGCACGGGGGAAAGCAGCGAAGGGCGTAGCCCGAAGCGGATTTCCCCCGTGCGCGCCGGGGCTAAAACGGCTCCGGTCCGTCAGTTTTGGTGAGCTTGCGTTTTTGCTCACGCTCCTTGATGCGCGACTTCGCAGCCATGGAACTGTGCGCAAACCGATAGGACTCGTTGCCGGTCTCCACGATGTGACAGTGATGCGTGAGTCGGTCCAGCAGCGCGGTGGTCATCTTGGCGTCGCCGAACACGCTGGACCACTCCGAGAAACTCAGGTTGGTGGTGATCGCCACACTGGTGTGCTCATAGAGCTTGGAGAGCAGGTGAAACAGCAATGCCCCGCCGGCCTGGTTGAATGGCAGATAGCCCAGCTCATCGAGAATCACCAGATCCATGCGTAAGAGCGACTGCGCAATGCGTCCGGCCTTGCCTTGGGCTTTCTCCGCCTCCAGTGCATTGACCAGATCGACCGTGGAGTAAAAGCGCACCCGCAAACTTTGCCGGGTAATGCCCGCCACACCGATGGCCGTAGCCAGATGCGTCTTGCCGGTGCCGGGTCCGCCAATGAACACCACGTTTTGCGCAGTGTCGACAAATACCAGCGTGGCGAGTTTGTTGAGCAGACTTTCATCAACCGCACTCGAAGCCAGATCAAACCCGGCCAGATCACGGTGAATCGGGAACTTGGCCGCTTTCAACTGGTGACTGATGGAGCGCATCGCTCGGTCGGTCTGCTCGGCTTGCAGCAAGTGCTCGATCAACCACTTGACTGGCGCCACCTGCGACTCCCCCTGGGCCAGCAGGTCGGTCCAGGCCGACAACATGCCGTGCAGGCGCAAGTCTTTGAGTTCAGTGCTGACATCACGACGCATGGTTGAACTCCAGTGCGTTGGCATTTACCTCACCGCGCAGACTGTCGTAGCGGCTCGTGTTGGCCAGCGGTGTCAGCGTCACTTGCAAGGTGGTTTCAACAGACTGCGGCAGTGGAGCGGCACTCAGCCGGGCCACGACGTTGAGAACATGCTCGGCGCTCAGCGCACCGGATTCGATCACCAAATCCACCGCCACCAAGACGGCTTCCAGGCCGGCTGTCGGCACGGCGGCCAGTACTTGTGCCATCACTCTGTCACCGCCCTCACGGCGCAGCAAACCCTGGCGAAGTCGTTGCAGCGGGGTCGGCAGGTCGGCAAACGGTGCGCCGTTGCGCAGTGCGCCCGGTTTGCGTTGCACCAGCTCAATGTAATGCTGCCAGTCGTAGCGGACGTGACCCCGGGCAGAGAGCCGCTCATGGCTGGCAACAACACGCTCAGTATCGGCAATATCCACCCGGTTTGGGTAGAGCCGAGTGCTCACTCTCTGGCCTGCAAGTTCACATGGAACCGAATAGCGGTTGCGTGCCACCGAGACCAGGCAGGTGCTGCTGACACGGGCGATCTTCTCGACATAACCGTCAAACGCAGTTGGCATGGGCATAAGCTCAAGGCGTTCTTGTTCGAGCATCTCCAATACGCTGAATTCCTTGAACTCGGGGTGGCGCAGCTCACTCCACAGGGCGCGGCAGCGCTCACCCAGCCAGGCGTTGAGTTCGGCAAACGATCCCCACTGGATCTTCTGGGCATCGATCCAGATGCGCCGACGGCTGTCCTGCACGTTCTTCTCGACCACGCCCTTCTCCCAGCCCGAGGCCACGTTGCAGAAGTCGGCATCGAACAGGTAGTGCGCGCACATCGCTGTAAAGCGTGCGTTGACGACACGGCCTTTGCCTCGTCTGACCTTGTCCACCGCCGTCTTCATGTTGTCGTAGATACCCCGGCGGGCAATGCCGCCTAATGCGCTGAACGCTCGGGTGTGGGCGTCAAAGAGCATCTCATGGCCCTGGCTGGGGTAGGCAACCAGCCAGAAGGCGCGACTGAAACATAGCTTCAGGTGCGCAACCTGGAGCTTGTAGTACAGGCCGCCGACCACCATACCTTCATCGCTCCAGTCAAACTGGAACGCTTCACCCGGCTCGAAGGTCAGTGGCACAAAGGCTTTGGGTGCCTTGCCCTCAAGCTCGCGCCAATCGCGGATGAAGTCGGTGACGCGGCTGTAGCCTCCGGTGTAACCCTCAAGCCTGATTTGGGCAAACAGGGCCTTGGCCGTGCGTCGGTTCTGTTTTGTCCGGTGGGCGTCGGCTTTGAGGGCAAGTACCAGCGCCTCTTCAAACGCAGTGAGTTTGGTCGGCTTGTTCTTGCGCCGGTAGGTGGGTTTGGCCACGTCCTTCGTATCTCGCACCCATTTGCGCACCGTGTTGCGCGACAGTCCCGTCGCCTTGGCTATCTCGTGCAAAGACTTCTTATCGCGCGAGTGCAGCCGCTTGATTCTTCCTAACATTTCCATGGTGATCACCTTTTTTGCTCCTGCCCAAAAATTAGGCAGAGCTAGTAAAACACCTGGGTCAGTTTTAAGTCGGCACAACCCCTAAAAGTGGGTCAGTTTTCGGTCGGCGTCAACA
>CAIYMN010000307.1 GCA_903927295.1 uncultured beta proteobacterium
CAGCATTTCCTGCAAGGTGTAAGCGGCGCCATAGGCTTCCAGCGCCCAGACTTCCATTTCGCCGAAACGCTGGCCGCCGAATTGGGCCTTGCCACCCAGCGGTTGCTGCGTCACCAGACTGTACGGACCGGTAGAGCGTGCATGCATCTTGTCGTCGACCAGATGGTGCAGCTTCAGGACGTGCATGTAACCAATCGTCGAGGGACGCTCAAACGCATCACCGCTGCGCCCGTCAAACAGGTTGGCCTGCGTGCGCGCTGCCGTCAGCCCCTTGGCCTTGACGATGTCCTCCGGATAAGCCAGCTTCAGCATCGTGCGGATTTCCTCCTCCGACGCGCCATCAAACACCGGAGTCGCAAAGGTGGCGCCAGCACTCAGATTGCCCGCCATTACGAGCACCTCGGCGTCGCTTAGCTTGGACAGGTCTTCCTTGCGACCCGAGCCGTTGTACAGCGCCTCCAGGAACTTGCGCAGATCTGCCAGCTTGGCCTGCTCCTGCAGCATGTCACCAATGCGTTGGCCAATGCCCTTGGCAGCCCAGCCCAGATGCACCTCGAGCACCTGTCCGACGTTCATCCGCGAGGGCACGCCCAGCGGGTTCAGAACAATGTCACACGGCGTACCGTCGGCCATGAAGGGCATGTCCTCGACCGGAACAATCTTCGACACCACACCCTTGTTGCCATGCCGCCCTGCCATCTTGTCGCCCGGCTGCAGACGACGCTTGACAGCCAGGTAGACCTTGACCATCTTCAGTACACCCGCCGGCAATTCATCGCCCTGCGTCAACTTCTTGCGCTTCTCTTCAAACGCCAGATCAAAGCTGTGACGGGTTTGCTCCAGCGAATTCTTGATGCTTTCGAGCTGGGAGGCGACCTCATCATCGGCCGGACGAATGTCAAACCAGTGGAACTTCTCGACCGAAGCCAGATAGGCTTTGTCGATCTTGCTGCCCTTGGCGAGCTTTTGCGGGCCACCATTGGCCAGTTTGCCGCTGAGCAGTTTCTCGATCCGGTCGAATGCATCAGCCTCGACAATGCGCAGCTGATCATTCAGATCGAGGCGGAAACGCTTCAGTTCGTCATCGATGATCTGCTGTGCACGACGGTCCCGCACAATGCCTTCACGGGTAAACACCTGCACATCAATCACGGTCCCTTGCGAGCCTTGATCGACGCGCAGCGAAGTATCCTTGACGTCGCTGGCCTTTTCGCCAAAGATGGCGCGCAGCAATTTTTCTTCCGGTGTCAATGTTGTCTCGCCCTTGGGCGTGACCTTGCCAACCAGCGTGTCACCAGGTTGAACCTCTGCGCCAACGTAAATGATGCCTGACTCGTCCAGTCGGTTGAGTTGCAGTTCGCTCAAGTTCGGGATGTCGCGCGTGATTTCTTCCGAACCCAGTTTGGTATCACGGGCCATCACGACCAGCTCTTCGATATGAATCGAGGTGTAGCGATCTTCTGCAACAACACGCTCGCTGATGAGAATCGAATCTTCGAAGTTGTAGCCGTTCCACGGCATGAACGCAACCAGCATGTTCTGGCCCAGTGCCAGTTCACCCAGGTCGGTCGATGCGCCGTCGGCAATCACATCACCCTTGGCCAGTTTGTCGCCCTTCTTGACGATGGGGCGCTGGTGAATGTTGGTGTTTTGATTGGAACGCTGGTATTTGATGAGGTTGTAAATATCCACACCGACTTCACCCGCCTGTGCTTCAGCGTCGTTGACGCGGATAACGACACGGGTCGCATCCACATAGTCAACCACACCCCCACGGCTTGCCGTCACAACCGTACCGGAGTCAACCGCCGAGACACGCTCAATGCCGGTGCCGACAAAGGCCTTCTCTGGTCGCAGGATGGGTACCGCCTGACGTTGCATGTTGGCGCCCATCAAGGCGCGATTCGCATCATCGTGCTCCAGGAACGGCACCAGGGATGCCGCCACTGAAACAATCTGCGCGGGCGACACGTCCATGTACTGGACCCGCTCAGCAGCGACCAGAATGGATTCGCCAGCTTCGCGCGCGGAAATCAGCTCTCCTGTGAGCTTGCCATCCTTGTCCAATGCGGCGTTGGCCTGGGCGATGACGTATTTGCCTTCCTCAATGGCGGACAGGTAGTCAATCGTCATCGTCACCTTGCTGTCCACCACGCGACGGTACGGGGTTTCAATGAAACCGTATTCGTTCAGGCGCGCATACAGAGCCAGCGAGTTGATCAGACCGATGTTCGGGCCTTCCGGTGTTTCAATCGGGCAGACGCGACCGTAGTGGGTAACGTGCACGTCACGCACTTCAAAGCCGGCGCGCTCGCGTGTCAGACCACCCGGGCCAAGGGCCGAAACACGGCGCTTGTGAGTGATTTCCGACAGTGGATTGGTCTGGTCCATGAACTGTGACAACTGCGAAGCACCGAAGAACTCCTTCAGCGCTGCAGAAATCGGCTTGCTGTTGATCAGGTCATGCGGCATCAGGGGCTCTTGCTCCGCCTGCCCGAGTCGCTCCTTGACCGCCTTTTCAATTCTTGCCAGGCCGGTGCGGTACTGGTTCTCGGCCAGTTCCCCAACGCAGCG
>CAIYMN010000308.1 GCA_903927295.1 uncultured beta proteobacterium
CCGGCAGCCAGCAACATGTCACCCCAGTCGTGCATGTCAGTAAACTCGTGGGCTGGTGGCGGCCAGCCCAACACCTGGTAGAGCTTGCGAATCTCCTGCAAGGTGTCAGGTCCGAGGCAGGAAAACATCAGAAAGCCATCGACCCCCAGCGCCCGATGCCACTGAGCTATCAAACCCTGCGGATCGGCCGTCATGTGCAGCGCCATGTTGGACCACAGCATTTGTACTGCCCCTTCGGCCGGCGCCTCAAGTCGCGCCCGCCTGCCACGCCAGGCGGCGGGATGCCACCATGGTTTGGCCACCGCACTGGCCGCAAAACGGATTCGATCAGCCTGAAACTCGGTCACATAGCAACTTGCGTCGGGGTAGCGCTTCGTCAGAGCCGCATGCGCCTGCAGGCCGCCCCGCACCGGCTCCCAGTGGGCCCACTTCTGCGGTTGCAGTTTGATCCAGTCGAGGCGTTGCTGCATGCGCCGCGCCACTTCCTCGTGCAACCATGGCGAAGTGCTGGCCGGCATGCGCTGCCAGCGCTGCACCGCAGCAGGATCGATCGTGGGCACAGACTGGGTGGACATGGTACGGGAAGGCAGGAAGTGGCCAGAGTATATTGACTCCATGGTCCGACGAACAATCCAAAGGCTGTTCGATGCACTGCCAAGCCAGTGCCTGGTGTGCCATGCCTGGCCGAGCCAGGCAGTTTGCGAAGTCTGCGTCAACCGTTTTGCACAACCCCGTCCGCGCTGTCGAAGTTGTGCACTGGCGCTGGCAGCCTCGGTAGAACAATGCGGTGAGTGCATCAAGCATGCGCCGCCACTGGACCAGTGTCTGGCGGCGGTCTCGTATGAGTATCCCTGGTCAGACCTGATCGTTGGCTATAAATTTCGCGAACATCCGGGCCGCGCCAGCGCATTGGCCTTGTTGCTGCGCAGCACACCCTGGGTCGAACCCGCGCTGGACGCTGCCGACCTGGTGCTACCCATGCCGCTATCAGACGCACGACTGCAAACGCGCGGCTTCAACCAGGCGCTGCTGCTGGCACGACAACTCGCACCGGAGAAAACCGTGCCTCGCCTGCTGCTGCGCATCAAGGACACAGCGCCTCAGAGTTCGCTGCGGCGCAGCGCTCGACTGAACAGTCTGAACGACGCGTTTGCGGTCGACCCTTTGCAGCACAGGCGGCTCAAAGGGGCACGTCTGGTGCTGATCGACGATGTCATGACCAGCGGAGCTTCGCTGTTTGGCGCGGCCCGGGCGCTGCGGGCAGCCGGCGCTGCGCACATCACTGGCGTGGTCATAGCGAGAACCGAATAGCATTGGGTATGTTCAATATTGTCCTGGTTGAGCCCGAAATCCCGCCCAACACGGGCAATGTCATCCGACTGGCGGCCAATACAGGTTGCACGCTGCATCTGGTCGAGCCGCTCGGCTTTTCGATGGACGACAAGCATATGCGCCGCGCCGGCCTGGACTATCACGAGTACGCCGAAGTGAAGCGTCACGCCAGCTGGCAGGTTTTCCTGGACACTGAACAGCCGCAACCAGAGCGCATGTTCGCGTTGACGACGCGTGGCAGCCGACTCGTGCATGAAATGCAGTTCGCAGGTGGTGACTGGTTGGTGTTTGGTGCAGAGACGCGAGGTCTGAGCGAGGCTGTGCGTCAATCCTTCAGCGCCTCGCAGTGCCTGAAGCTACCGATGCTGGCAGGTCAGCGCAGCCTCAACCTGTCAAACGCGGTCGCCGTCACGGTGTTTGAAGCGTGGCGGCAAAATGGCTTCGGCAAGGACTCATCATGATCACCCTCTATGGCATTCCGAACTGCGACACCGTCAAAAAGGCCCGCGCCTGGCTCACCGAGCACGCTGTGCCCTACCAGTTTCACGATTTCAAAAAGCAGGGCGTGCCGCCGGCGCAACTGGACGCCTGGCTGCAAGACGCCGGCTGGGAAACGCTGCTCAATCGAAAGGGCACGGCCTGGCGCAAACTTGACGCAGCCACGCAAGCTGCCGCGGTGGACGCCGCCAGCGCGCGTGCGCTGGTGCTAACGCAAGCCAGCATCATCAAGCGCCCGGTGGTGGTGTGGGCCGACGGTGGCGTGATGGTCGGCTTCAAACCGGACGCCTTCGCCCGGCGCTGCAGCTACGGGTAGTAGCGCGCCATCGACTCTGCAACGCAGACCGGCTTGGTTCCGCCTTCGCGCTCGACTGTGACTTCCCAGGTCATCTGAAAGCCACCCTGGTCAATCGGTTCGCATTTGATCAGTTTCATATGCGCACGCAAGCGGCTACCCACCGGCACTGGCGCCGGAAAACGCACCTTGTTCAGCCCATAGTTGACCCCCATTCGGGTCTCCACGATCTTCAGGGATGAGATAAAGAACTTCGGCAGCAGCGACAGGGTCAGATAGCCATGCGCAATCGGGCCGCCAAACGGGCCGGCCCTGGCCTTTTCGACATCGACGTGAATCCACTGGTCATCGCCAGTGGCTTGCGCAAACAGGTTGACCTGTTCCTGGGTGATCGTGATCCAGTCACTGAGCGCGACTTCCTGGCCCACCAGAGCCGCGAGTTCAGACAGAGTTTGAAGTGTTTTCATGACCTCACTGTAGCAAGTTGAACTCAGCACGCTTGTCAGATCGGTGACAAAGCTGCAGTCGACACGCTCAACCGAACGCGTCCGATAGCAGTTTGACTGCCGTTAAAAACATTCCCACGTACACCAGCCGGTAAAACAGCAGCGGATTCATGCGCCGCGTCATCCAGACTCCAAGCCAGACGCCAAGCGGTGCGATGGGCAGCAGCACCAGCGAGGTGAGCAGGTTGCGCAGGTCCAGCAAGCCCAGCCAGGCGTAGGGAATCCATTTGGCCAGGTTCATGACAAAGAAGAAGTAAGCCAGGGTGGCCGAGAAGCGAACCGGCGACAGCCGCATGGGAATCACGTAGGCGTTGATCGGTGGACCGCCCGAGTGGGCGATGAAGCTGGTAAAGCCGGTGATTGCCGTCAGAATGGCACCCATCCATTTGGGTGGGGGCACAATGTCAACTTTCGGTCGGAACAGCCAGCGTTGAGCCAGAAATACCAGGGTCACCAGCCCCACAATACCCGCCACCATGTGGGCGTCGAGCAGTTTGAAGAGCAACGCCCCGAGCGCAATACCGGCCAGGCCGCAGGGAATCAGGAACTTCAGCAGTTTGGCATCGAAGTCCTTGCGAAACGCTGCCATGCCCAAGACGTCCATCATCAGCAAAATCGGCATGAAGATGGCAACAGACTGCGGCACAGTCACGGCCATCGCCATGACCGGCACCGCCAGCGAACCAAAACCCGAGCCAAAACCGCTCTTGCTGACGCCCATCAGCAGCACGGCCGGGACGCTGACGATGTAGAAGTACGGGTCAGTGATGAGAGCCAGTGTCATCCCGCAATCAAACGCGTTCCAGAATGATCGCAATACCCTGCCCGACGCCAATGCACATGGTGCACAAAGCGTAGCGCCCACCACATTCGTGCAGTTGATTGACCGCGGTCGTGGCCAACCGCGCGCCGGATGCTCCCAGCGGGTGCCCGAGCGCAATCGCCCCGCCCCATCGATTCACGCGCTCGTCATCATCCTGCAAGCCCAGCAGTCGCAGCACCGCCAGCCCCTGCGCGGCAAAGGCTTCATTGAGTTCAATCACATCGAGTTGCGCCAGCGTCAGGCCGGTCAGGGCCAGCACCTTTTGCGTGGCCGGCGCCGGTCCGATGCCCATGACACGAGGCGCCACACCGGCGGTGGCCATACCCACCACGCGGGCCCGTGGCGTCAAGCCGTTCCGTGCAGCAGAGGCTTCATCCGCCAGCAACAGGGCACAGGCGCCGTCGTTGACGCCGCTGGCATTGCCGGCCGTTACGCTGCCTTCGGGGCGCACAATGGGCTTGAGCTTGGCCAGCGCCTCCAGGCTGGTTTCCCGGGGGTGCTCGTCCTTGTCAACAACCAGCGGATCCCCCTTCTTCTGCGGCAAACTGACAGGCGTGATTTCACGCGCCAGATGTCCGGCCTTTTGCGCTGCCACGGCCTTCATCTGGCTTGCCAGTGCCATCTTGTCCTGCGCTTCGCGACTGATCCTGTGTTCAAGCGCCACGTTCTCTGCAGTCTCCGGCATGGCGTCGGTGCCATATTTTTCCTTCATCAGTTTGTTGACAAAGCGCCAGCCGATGGTGGTGTCGTAAACCGCGTTGTTGCGGCCAAAGGCGCTGTCCATCTTGGGCATGACGAAGGGTGCGCGACTCATGCTCTCTACACCGCCGGCAATCATCAGACCCGCTTCGCCCGACTTGATGGCGCGTGCCGCCGTGCCCAGGGCGTCCAGACCCGAGCCACACAGACGGTTGATGGTGGCACCGGGTACATCGAGCGGCAAACCCGCCAGCAACGAAGCCATGTGGGCCACATTGCGGTTGTCTTCGCCGGCCTGATTCGCGCAGCCAAAAAGCACGTCGGTGACGGCCTGCCAGTCCACCTTCGGGTTGCGCGCCATCAGGGCCCTGATGGGCAGAGCTGCCAGATCGTCGGTGCGCACACTTGACAGCGCGCCGCCGTAGCGGCCAAAGGGGGTGCGGATAGCGTCGCAGATGAAGGCTTGGTGCATGGCATTCGTCCTGAATGAAAAGCCCTATTTTCACCGCTTCAAAGTCGGTCAAGCTGATTTGTTGGCGACAGCGCGCGACAATATGCCCATTATGTTTTCACCCTCCCAAGCCGACGTTCGCCGCTATTTCTGTGAGGTTTATGCCAAATCCCAGGCCGGCCAGGCCCTTGAAGCGCTGGAGACCATTGCCAGTCTGTGGATCGCCGAGCACCCTGAATACCACGCCGACCTGGCCGATCTGGACCGGGCCCTGGGCGCCATGCTGCAGGCCGAAGAAGGCAGGACCAATCCCTTTCTGCACCTGTCCATGCACCTGTCGATCAGCGAGCAGTGCAGCATCGACCAGCCAAGGGGCATCCGTCAAGCGGTGGAATTGCTGACGCATCGCCGCAACTCGCTGCATCTGGCGCACCACGAGGCCATGGAATGTTTGGGGAAAATGCTGTGGGAAAGCCAACGCGCGGGTCGGCCGCCCGATGGCGACGCGTACATCGCCTGCGTGCAGCGGCACGCTACACGCGACTGAGCTCAGATGACCTGGTCAGCGAAAACGACTGGGTTGAACCGTCTGCAATTCACCCGGCAAACTGCCAATGTAGTTGGCCAGTTCCTTCATTTCGGCATTGGAAAACTGCTTGGCCACACCGCCCATGACCGGATGGCTGCGGCCCCAGGTCGAATTGCCTTGTGACTTATAGGACTTAAGCGCTACAAAAAGATAGTCTGCGTGCTGACCTGCGATCTTCGGAAAGCTGGGATCAATCGGCTTGCTGAAGTTTTCACCATGGCAGGACACGCAGGCGCCCTTTTTGACCAACTCAGCGGCAATGGCATTGCCGGCGGCGGCTTTGCCCGGCAGCGGCACACTGCCAGCATTGCCCAGCACTTCGTAATGCGCTGCCACATCGGCAATGTCCTGGTCGCTCAGACCAAGGGCAATGCCACCCATGGTGGGATGTTTTCTATCCCCTTTCTTGTACGCAGTTAGGGCTGACACAATGTACTTGGCACCCTGGCCTGAAATCTTGGGCACCTTGTAGATTTCCGGAAAACTGGCCTGATAGCCATTGATGCCGTGACAGCCAAGGCACAGCGCGATCTTTTTCTCACCCGCTTTGGCATCACCCTTTACGTCCTGGGCATTCACTGACAAAACCGTTGTACAGAAGAGGACAAAAATCGAAATCGAGAGTCGTATTTTGTTCATTGAGGATGGCAACCGGAGGCGTTGGGGGTTGATTGGGATGGCGGATTATATAGATCACCCTGCTACCCAACAGAGCGCAGTTACCCGTACAAAAGTCAAGGGCTTTTCCCGCTCAGGCTTGTGCCGAGCGCAACTTCATCGAGAACTCCTGCAAGACCGCAATGCCACTGGCCTCGGCACGATGACACCAGGCCTGGAGGTCGGCAGCCAGCTGTTCACGACTTTGCAAGCGGTTAAGCCAGAGTTGACGCAGTTCCTCGCGCATCAGTACCATCTTGTCCAGCACCGGCGACGCGGCGCGGGCCACTGCCAGCTGCGCCAGGGCGGCGGCTGGGACCTTCTCCGCATCGCGATGCAGCCAGCGTCGTGCAGCGCGAATCATGTTCGCATCCGCACTGCGAACCTGCATCGCATGAAGCTCACCCCGAAACGCGCGTCGCATGTCTTTGGCGTAGGCAGCCATGATTTCGTAGCGATTGGAAATCAGTGCCTCCAGCGTTTTTTCATCAGCCACTGGCCGCACCTGGCCAAAGGCCAGTCTTGGCGGTGTCTTTTTGACGTTGGCCAGATGGAGCCTTTGCAACGCGCTGATGTAGAACCAGCCAATGTCAAACTCGTAAGCCTTGACCGAGAGCTTTGCAGAAGTCGGGTAGGTATGATGATTGTTGTGCAGTTCCTCGCCGGCGATGATGATGCCCCAGGGCGAAATATTGGTGCTGGCGTCGGGTGTCTCGAAGTTGCGGTAACCCCAGTAATGCGCCGCGCCGTTGATGATGCCTGCTGCCATGATCGGGGTCCAGGCCATCTGCAATGCCCACACTGAAAGGCCGGCAGCGCCGAACAATGCCAGGTCGATGAGCAGCAACAGCGCCACACCGTGCCATGAAAACCGCGTGTACAGGTTGCGCTCAAGCCAGTCATCCGGTGTGCCATGACCGAAGCGCTCCAGCGTTTCCTTTTTGACAGCCTCGGCCCGGTACAACTCGTAGCCTTGCAGCAGCACGGTCCTGATGCCGTGGATATGCGGGCTGTGTGGGTCCTGCGCCTGCTCGCACTTCGCGTGGTGCTTGCGATGAATCGCCGTCCACTCTCTGGTCACCTGACCGGTCGTGAGCCAGAGCCAGAAGCGGAAAGCATGCGAGGCGATCGGATGCAAATCCAGTGCGCGATGCGCCTGATGCCGGTGCAGGAACACAGTGACGCTGATCATGCTGACGTGCGTCATGACCAGGGCAAACAAAACAATTTGCCAAAGTGACAAATGCCAGATTCCGTGCGCCAGCCAGTCGATCACGGCAGTTGCGACAGGTCCATCAACTAACAACATAGAGTCAAACACCTTCGGGAAAATGGAAGTCACGCACGCTGCCAGACGGCAGCAAAAAAACCATCGGTTTGGTGACGGTGCGGCCACAAGCGCAGGTAACGCTGTCCACTCTCGCCACCAATGCATAGCGTCGTGGCTGCGTCCACCTTCAGGTCTGAAAGTATTTGCGCCGCATCGAGCGGGGTGAACGCCGGGTTGGCCAGCGTAAAGGCCTGGGCCACTGCCTCGTTCTCCTGAACCAGCAAACTGCAGGTGGCGTACACCAAACGGCCGCCGGGTTTGAGCAGGCGCGCTGCACTTTGCAGAATCGCGGCTTGCGTCACGGCCATCTGCTCCACCTGGGCCAGCGTTTGGCGCCACTTCAGGTCCGGGTTGCGCCGCAGCGTGCCCAAACCCGAGCAGGGTGCATCAACCAGCACACGATCGATCTTGCCTGCCAGCCGCTTGATGCGCTCGTCGCGCTCGTGTGCAATCGCCGCTGGATGCACATTGGACAGGCCACTGCGTGCCAGGCGCGGCTTCAATGCATCGAGCCGATGCGCCGAGGTATCAAAGGCGTAAAGGCGTCCGGTGTTGCGCATGGCCGCACCTATCGCCAGCGTCTTGCCGCCAGCACCCGCACAAAAGTCGACCACCATCTCGCCGCGCTTGGCATCGAGCAGCATCGCCAGCAGCTGCGAGCCCTCGTCCTGCACCTCGAATGCACCCCGCACAAAGGCATCGAGCTTGTTCAGGGTCGGTTTGCCGGCGATGCGCAGCCCCATCGGTGAATAAAGTGTGGGCACGGCCTTGATGCCCGCTACAGCCAGTTCCTTTTGCACGTCGGCACGCTTGGCGTTCAGGGCGTTGACCCGCAGGCCAAGGCCAGCACTCTGGTTCAGGCTCTCCGCCAGCGGCCAGAACTCCGCACCCAGTTGCTCTTTGAGCGGCTGCACCAGCCATTCGGGCAGGTTGTGGCGATGGCGTTCCATCAGGTCTGCCACATTGATTTTTTCGCACTGATCCAGCCAGTTCTTCTCCTGCTCGGTGAGAGCACTGCGCAGGAAGTCGCCCGGGCCGTAAAAACCAAGAATGGCGAGCCGCCGCTCCTTCGGCCCGCTGCCCGACGGTGCGTAATGATCAAACAGCAATTTCTTGCGCAGGACGTTGTACACCGTGCCAGAAAGGGTGGCGCGCTCGCGCGGTCCGAGTCCCCGGTTATCGCGGAAGAAACGCGACACGATGGCGTCGGTCGGGTGGTCAAACTTGAGGGTCAGCCGCACCAGTTCAGAACAGGCGTCAAGCAGGGCTTTGGGATGCATAGGCGACGATTGTCCCACGACGGGCAACACGCCGCAGGCTGGTGAGGCACTCAGCTCCGCGGCTGTCCCCCGCCCTTTGGGCTCCTCCTTGATGCCGCTGCGCTGAGCGCCTCACCAGCGCTGAGCAACCCACTGCGGCGCCATCGGCCCGCAGCAGTCCTCAAGAATGTCGCAACAAGTCTGCAATCGCCTGCGGATAGATCAGATGCTCCTGGGTCAGGACCCTCGCCGCCAAACTGTCGGCCGTATCGCCAGGCAACACCGGTACTGCGGCCTGCGCCAGGATGACGCCGTGATCGAGTTCGGCCGTCACCTGGTGCACGGTCGCACCGGCCAGCTTGCAGCCCTCATTCAGCGCCCTTTGATGCGTGTGCAAACCCGCAAAAGCCGGCAGCAATGAGGGGTGAATATTGAGCAGGCGACCCTCGTATCGGCTCACAAATCCGGGCGTGAGAATGCGCATAAAGCCGGCCAGCACCAGCAGCAGCGGTTGAGCGGTTTCATCGTAACGGTCAATCAATTCGGACAGGGCCGTGTCGAACTTCTCCCGCGCGTCAAACGCCTTGTGATCCAGAACCGCAGTGTCAATGCCGTGCCCGGCCGCGAACGCCAGCCCCTTGGCATCAGCACGGTTGCTGATGACAGCCGCGACACGTGCGCCAAATTTGCCGCGCCAATCGTCGCGCTGGGCGGTCTTCACAATGGCCGCCATGTTGGAGCCCGTGCCAGAGATCAAAATAACGATGTTTTTCATACCGGAACGAATTATGACCCTGACCCCCATTGAAGCCCGTGTGCTTGGCACGCTGATGGAAAAAGCGCGCACCGTGCCCGACAGCTATCCGCTGACCCTCAACTCCTTGCTGCTGGGCTGCAACCAGAAGAGCAGCCGCGAGCCGCTCATGGAACTCGACGAAGCGCAGGTGGCGAGTGCTCTCGACACACTGCTCAGCGCAAGTCTGGTGCGCTCAGTCGTTGGCGGGCGCAGCGCACGCTATGAACACAACTTCCAGCGCGGTATGGGCGTCTACGAGCAGTCGGCGGTGCTGTTGGGAGTGTTGATGCTGCGCGGCCCGCAAACCGCAGCCGAGTTGCGCCTGAACACCGAACGCTGGTACAAGTTTGCCGACATTTCCTCGGTCGAGGGTTTTCTGGAGGAGTTGCAGGACCGCCCTGCCGAGAAGGGTGGTCCCCTGGTCATCAAACTGGCGCGGGCGTCTGGCGCCCGGGAACAGCGCTGGGCGCACCTGCTCTGCGGCGCGGTTGATCCAGGTCCCGCAATCCCCGCCGGCGCGGGGGGCGGAAACAATACCGACCGCATTCAAAGGCTGGAAGCGGAGGTGGCTCAACTGCGCGATACTGTGCAAAGGCTGTGTCAGGAACTCGGCGTGTCACCGCTTGGACAGACATAATCGAACGACCGTGCTAAAAACACCGAATATCTGGAGGCCCTCACATGGATTTGGCATTTACCCCTGAAGAACAGAAATTCCGCGCCGACATTCGCGCCTGGGTGCGCGAGAACCTGCCGCCAGATATTTCACACAAGGTGCACAACGCTCTGCGCCTGAGCCGTGACGACATGCAGCGCTGGGGCAAGATTCTGGGCAAGAAGGGCTGGCTGGGCCACGCCTGGCCCAAGTCCTTCGGTGGGCCAGGCTGGACCGCCGTTGAGAAACATTTGTTTGAAGAAGAATGCGCTCTGGCCGGCGCGCCGCGCGTGATTCCATTCGGCCCGGTGATGGTGGCGCCAGTGATCATGACCTTTGGCAACGCCGAGCAGCAACAGCGCTTTCTGCCCGGCATTGCCAGCGGCGAGGTCTGGTGGAGTCAGGGCTACAGCGAACCGGGTTCCGGCTCGGATCTGGCCTCAGTCAAAACCAAAGCCGAACGCCAGGGTAACAAATACATCGTCAACGGGCAAAAGGCCTGGACCACGCTGGGCCAATATGGCGAATGGATTTTCTGCCTGGTGCGCACCAGCAACGAGGGCAAACCGCAGACCGGCATCAGCTTTCTGCTGATTGACATGAAGTCACCTGGCGTGACGGTTCGTCCGACTGTGCTGCTCGACGGCGAGCCGGAAGTCAATGAGGTCTTTTTTGACAACGTCGAAGTCCCGGTGGAAAATCTGATCGGTGAAGAGAACAAGGGCTGGACCTATGCCAAGCACCTGCTCAGCCACGAGCGCACCAACATCGCCGACGTGAACCGCGCTAAACGCGAACTGGAGCGCCTCAAGCGCATCGCCAAGGCCGAAGGGGTTTACACCGACACGCGCTTCCGCGATGAAATTGCCAAGCTCGAAGTGGATGTGGTGGCGCTCGAAATGCTTGTGCTGCGCGTGCTGGCAGCCGAAAAATCTGGCAAGCAGACGCTCGACATTGCCGGCCTGCTGAAGATTCGCGGCAGCGAAATCCAGCAGCGCTACAGCGAACTGATGATGCTGGCAGCCGGCCCTTACGCCCTGCCCCTGATTCACGAAGCGATGGAAGCCGGCTGGCAAGGCGACGCGGTTGGCGCAGCCTACTGCGCGCCGCTGGCCTCCACGTATTTCAATATGCGCAAGACAACGATTTACGGCGGCAGCAACGAGGTACAGCGCACGATCGTGGCGCAGACCGTTCTTGGCTGACGCAAACATTTTTGTCATTGCGGGCTTGACCCGCAATCCATGGATCCCGGATCAAGTCCGGGATGACACCAAACCAGGAGAACACAATGGACTTTGATTTCACAGACGACCAGGAACAATTGCGCGACGCGGTACGCAAATGGGTTGACAAGGGCTACAGCTTCGAGCGCCACCGCGCAACCGTCAAGGCGGGCGGCTTTGCGCGCCAGGCCTACGCTGAAATGGCCGAATTGGGCCTGACCGGTCTTTATGTTCCGGAGGACCATGGCGGCATGGGCATGGGTCCGGTCGAGGGTATGGTCGTCATGGAGGAACTTGGTCGCGGCATGGTTCTGGAGCCTCTCAAGCAAAGTCTGATGGCCGCCGCGATCCTGGCCGGTTACGCGCCGGAGGCTGTCAAGTCGCAATGGCTGTCTAAAATTGCGGGCGGCGAAGCCTTGCTGGTGCTGGCATATCAGGAGCGCGCAGCGCGCTACCGGCTGGACATCTGCCAGACCACGGCCACGCACACCTCGACCGGATGGGTACTCACGGGCAGCAAGAGCATCGTTCCGGCAGGCGACCAGGCCGAGGCCTTCATCGTGCCTGCCAGCGTCGAAGGCAAGCCTGCCCTGTTCCTCGTGTCACGCTCCGTTAGCGGCGTAGTGACGCGCGGCTACGGTACGCAGGATGGCAGCCGAGCCGCTGAATTGGGTCTGCAAAGTGCCGGCGCAGAACTGATCACGCTGGATGGTCTGACAGCGCTGGAGCACGCAGTTGACATTGGCATTGCAGCCACCTGCGCCGAAGCGGTGGGCGTGATGGACAAGACCATGGCAATTACCGCCGAGTACCTCAACACGCGCAAGCAGTTTGGTGTTTTCATCAGCAGTTTCCAGGCCTTGCGTCATCGCATGGCCGACATGAAAATGCAACTCGAACTCGGGCGCTCCATGAGCTATTACGCAGCGCTGAAACTCAACGCACCATGCGCAGAGCGTCGGGCCGCTATGGCACGCGCCAAATACCAGCTCGGAACTTCCATGCGCTATGTCGGCCAGCAGGCAGTGCAAGTGCACGGCGGCATAGGCGTGACGGACGAATACATCGTCAGTCACTACTTCAAAAAGCTGACCCAGATGGAAATGACTTTCGGTGACTCGCTGCATCAGCTCGGCGAAGTAGCCAGCCGGATGCAGGACACGGCGGGTGTGTTTGCCTGAAAGGCGACGCCGCTATCGCACCAGTCGAACGAGGACGCCGTAAGTATCCCGACCAGTGCTGACAACGCTGCCCATGCCAAAATCCACGCTCCAGGCCAACGCGGGAACGCGTACGTCTGGCGTTGACGACCAGTAAATCGCGTTGGCAGTCAGCGGAAATGCGTTGCCATCAATGGCAGGGTTAAACCGGCTGGCGTCAACCAGACTGGACAGTTCCTTGATATTGGGCAAGCGCCATCCGATTTGCTTCTTGGCGTAGATCAGCGCCTCTTCATGGGTAAAAATGGTCGGGTTGCCGGTACAACTGCTGGCGGTCCAGGTTTGCCCCTCGCTGCAGCGACGCCAGACCAGTCCATACTGCGAGTCCACCACTTCCGTCCCGTCAAGCGAGTAGGCAAAACGCGCTTGGGCGCAAGCGTCCCCGGCGGCACCCAAACAGGCTAGCAAAGTGATGAGCGAGGTTCGTTTCAAGCCCGAGAAACCACTGAACATATTCATCGAAATTTCCTTGAAGTACCGTTGCGCTCTGCCCAAGTGGCACTGCTAACGAACCAGGCGAATATAGATGCTGGTACTGATCGCACTGTCGGGCACGATACGGCCATTGCTGAAATCAACCACCCAAAAGTTGCTGGCAACTGGCGTGGATGGCGGCGTGGCCGAGATCTTGACACTCGGTGCATAGGGCGTAGCCGAGTAATAGGAACCTGGCATCGTATTGGGAAACCAGTTTGTATCAATGTCAAGATACGGGTCCACCGATCCATAGTTAAGCAGGCTTTGCAACTCCGAGCGCGTCGGTACGCGCCAATTGTGAAAGCCGCACAAGCCGCTCGTGTTGGCGCTTGCCAGGTTGACGCTGGCTTCGACGGCAATGGTCGCCGAAGTCCGGTCGCCGCCTGTGATAGCCACGGTGCCGCTCGTTCCCGCCCACATCAAGCCGGTGATGTTGTCAATGACGCAGTCCGTCTTGGCATAGGATCCAATCAGGTTATAGCTCAGCCCCAGTTGTCCGTCGGTGCTGACCGGACTGGCAACGTCGCGCCCCACCATGCCGTCCTGCCGGTCATTCAGGGCAATGGCCCCAGCGCTGGCGCAGGCGATCAGAATATTGTTGCCGGCGCCGTAGCACTGGCTGGCAGCGATACCGCTGTCGGGCAGGGCGTTGAGGGCAGGCACCGGGGCGGTGTTCACCATGATCGGCTGCGCAGCAATCCACCATCCAATCGGCACCAGGTCTGACCAGATCGTCATGCTCTGGCTGCCAGCGAGTCCCCCTGGTGTGCACTGCGTCGTAAATCCGGTAGTCGTCCGGTTGACCGGTGTTGTACAGGTTCCTCCAGCGATCGACGCCAGCGCCGTCAGGGGCAGGTTCTGACCGATGACGGTAAAGCTTGTTGGCTGCCCGAGCAGGGCGATCACGGGAGTCACTGCGGTGACGGTTGCGGCCAGGGTGCCCGACGACGTTGGCGTTTCGCCGCCCAAACAAGCCGCCAGTGCGGACAGGGTCACAACGGTGCCCAGACACTTGGCCAGGCGCCACGGGGCACGTACTTCTAATTGAGTATCTTTATGCATGAAACGAATTATCACTCTTCGGCAGCTCCCCGGCTTGCTTGCACCCATCAACACACCCGCTGAAATGCAAACACCCTCAGACCAGGAGTCGTGACGACTTCGGCACATGCGCCATCAGGAACTCCATCTGATCTGCCAGGATGCGGCGATTGCGAAGTATGAAGTCTTCCCACAAGCTGGGCACGTAGGGCGTGTACAGCAGAGGCATGCCCGCCTGTTCCGGTGTGCGATGGCTCTTGCGATGATTGCAGGGTCGGCACGCGGTCACCACGTTCATCCAGCTGTCAAGTCCATTCTGCGCAAACGGGATGATATGTTCGCGCGTCAGGACTTCTTCGTCATAGTGTTCACCGCAGTAGGCGCAGATATTGCGGTCGCGGGCAAACAACTTGTGGTTCGTCAGACCAGGGCGAAGGGCAAAGGGATTGATACCGGATACGCCGCGCGTGCCAATGATGCTGTTGACGACAACGATCGACTGCTTGCCTGTCAGCGCGTTGTGGCCGCCACGAAAGACTGCCACCTGCGCACCCATTTCCCAGCGCACTTCCTGCGCCGCGTAATGAATCACCGCCTGCTCAAGCGAAATCCATGACTGGGGCAGTCCCTGCGCTGACAGCTTCAAGACCTTCACCACTCGCCTCCTGAAACATTGCGGGTAAGCCCGCAGCTAAGAGACAATATAACCTGTTTTTGTGACAAATTGACTTCTGGCGCTCAAATCGCGCGCTCCCTGTGCTATCAAAATGATAACGAGCCAAATGAAAGTTTTTCGCGGTTTTCACCATCCCGGCCTGCATCCGGCGTGCGCGCTGACCATCGGCAACTTTGACGGTGTGCACCGCGGCCATCAGGCCATGCTGGCGCTGCTCAAGAGCGAAGCCCAGCAACGCGGCGTGCCAAGTTGTGTCCTGACGTTCGAGCCCCATCCGCGCGACCACTTCGCGGCCATTCTGCACAAGCCCGAACTGGCGCCCGCGCGCATCGGCACCTTGCGCGACAAATTGCTGGATCTGGCCCAGTGCGGTGTCGATCAGACGGTGGTGCTACCGTTCAGCCAGCGTCTTGCCGGCCTGAGCCCGCAATCCTTCATTGACGACGTGCTGCTGCGCGGGCTGGGCGCTCGCTATGTGCTGGTGGGTGACGATTTCCGGTTTGGCACGAAACGCGTCGGCGACTACGCCCTGCTCGATGCCGCCGGCACCACACAGGGCTTCGATGTAGCGCGCATGAACAGCTACGAGGTTCATGGCCTCAGAGTGTCGAGTTCGGCCGTGCGCCAGGCCCTGTCGGAAGGCCGAATGGATGACGTCGCACGCTTGCTGGGGCGGCATTACCGAATTTCCGGCCATGTGGTGCATGGTCGCAAGCTCGGACGCGAGCTTGGCTTCAGGACCCTGAACCTGCGCTTTGCCCACTGGAAACCGGCGGCCAGCGGCATCTTTGTGGTACTGGTCCACGGCCTGACACATGATCCACTGCCGGGTGTCGCGAACATGGGAATCCGCCCCTCGCTCGACCCGCACGATGTCAACGGTGGGCGCGTGCTGCTCGAGACGCATTGCCTGCAATGGCCCGACGCGCTTGGTGCCGAGGGAGCCTACGGTAAAATCATCCGCGTGGAACTGCTGCACAAATTGCACAACGAACTTAAATACGACGGTCTTGATGCCCTCACCCGGGGCATACGGCAAGACTGTGACGACGCACGCGCCTGGCTCGCCACCCGAATTTGACCGGGCCGGATAGACGCACCTTGCCCCGCGTCCCGTTTTGCTCAAGCCCTGCCGTCAAGACGGCAACCGTGCACCCATTCCAAAATCGAGATTTGTCATGACTGAAAAAGTGGATTACCGAAGCACCCTGAATCTACCCGACACACCTTTTCCGATGCGCGGCGATCTGCCCAAACGCGAGCCGGGCTGGGTCAAGGACTGGGAAGATAAGGGGATTTACAAGAAACTGCGCCAGGCGCGCCAAGGTGCGCCGAAGTTTGTGCTGCATGACGGGCCACCCTATGCCAACGGCCAGATTCACATGGGGCACGCAGTCAACAAGATCCTGAAGGACATGATCGTCAAAGCGCGCCAACTCCAGGGTCTGGACGCCATCTACATCCCGGGTTGGGACTGCCACGGCCTGCCCATCGAGAACGCGATCGAAAAGAAGTTCGGCCGCAACCTGGCGCGCGACGACATGCAGGCCCGGAGCCGCGCCTTTGCCACCGAACAGATCGACATCCAGCGCGCTGACTTCAAGCGCCTGGGTGTGCTTGGCGACTGGGATCATCCCTACCGAACCATGGATTTCAGCAACGAGGCTGATGAGATCCGCGCCTTCAAGCGCGTCATCGAACGCGGCTTCGTCTACCGCGGCCTGAAACCCGTTTACTGGTGTTTCGACTGCGGCTCCAGTTTGGCCGAATTCGAGATCGAATACGCCGACAAGAAATCGCAAACACTTGACGTCGGCTTCCTGTGCGCCGAACCGGACAAACTCGCCAGCGCCTTCGGACTGGTCAGGCTGGAACAACCCGCGTTCGCGGTGATCTGGACCACCACCGCCTGGACGATCCCGGCGAATCAGGCGCTGAACCTGAACCCTGCTCTCGAGTATTCTCTGGTGCAGACGCCGCGCGGCTTACTGCTGCTCGCCTCGGTGCTCGTGAACCCATGTCTGGAACGTTACGGTCTGACCGGCACGGTGATTGCCAGCACTCTGGGCGAACGCCTGGGTGGCATCAATTTCAAACACCCACTGGCCCATGTCGACCCCGGCTTTGACCGCTTGAGCCCGGTCTATCTGGCCGACTACGCAACGGCCGAAGACGGCACGGGCCTGGTTCATTCATCACCGGCTTACGGCGTGGAGGATTTCAA
>CAIYMN010000309.1 GCA_903927295.1 uncultured beta proteobacterium
GGGTCAGCCACACCATGCCCCAGCGCCACTGGGAGAACAGGCCCGAGACGCTGCGCGGGTAGATTCTCTGGTGCGAGGCGTACAGCGATACCAACTCCCCATCGGGTCCTTCGGCCAGGATGGGGATGACTTTCTTGGAACCGGGCTCCCTGCTGTTCAAAAGCGATAATTCCTGCGATCAGCAAAGACCCACTGACGCGGATTACTGGGCTGTAGCCCCGCCCTTGTTCGAAAGTCCCCAGACATAGGAGGCCAAAACATGAATTTGTGCCTCGGTAAACTTGTCACCCAGGGCCGGCATCTGGTTTGTCTTGCCATTGTTGATCATGGAAATGATATTCGCTTCACCACTTCCATGCAACCAGACACTCTGATTCGTCAGATTACCTGAACCTATCGCCTGCATGCCTTTACCGTCGGGACCATGGCAAGCAGCGCAAACAACGAATTTCTCTTTGCCCAGTGCAGCGCGCACGGAATCATGAGGGCTACCGGACAAACTCAGTACGTACTGGGCAAGGTTCTTCACGTCATCTGCCGAACCTACTGCGGCTGCCATCGGAGGCATCATGCCAACACGTCCCTTGATGATATTGTTCTTGATCACCTCGGGCGCACCGCCTCCAAGCCAGTAGTTATCAGTCAGGTTCGGTATCCCCTTGTTGCCACGGGCATCAGAGCCGTGACATTGTGCGCAGTTGTTCATGAACAAACGCTCACCGATCGCCATCGCCTTCGCATCCTTTGCAACATCCTCAGGTTTCATCGCGGCAAACTTGGCATACAAGGGGGCAGATTCTGCGTTGCCTATGTCTACCTCAGACTGATGCTGCCCTTTCGAGGTCCAGGCCAATTTTCCCTCGTAGGACCCCAGGCCCGGATACATCGCCAGGTAGATCAGAGAGAAAATGATGGTGATCACAAACAGCCAGGCCCACCAGCGAGGCAAGGGGTTGTTCATCTCACGCAGGTCGCCATCCCAGACGTGCCCTGTCGTGTTATCGCCTGCAGTCATCGCCTTGGCCTTGCCTGAGAACCACAGCAAAAGCAGGCACGCCAAAATACTCACCACCGTGATGCCGGCGACGTACACCGACCAAAAGTTACTTGTAAAGTCGCTCATATTATTTCCTTAGATTGCGCTGGGTCAGTCTTGCTCAAACGGGAGCTTGGCAGCTTGTTCAAAATCCGCGGTCTTGCGGCTGGAAAAAGCCCAGACAAGAATGCCGACAAACATGACGAAGCTGACTACGGTGGCCAGTGAACGCAGGGAGTTGATATCAAATTCCATGAAATATGCCCCTTGTTACTTCACCAAGGTTCCCAGCACCTGAAGGTAGGCAATAACCGCATCAATCTCCTTCTTGCCCTTGAGCTCGTCAGCAGACTTGGCGATCTGTTCGTCTGTGTAGGGCACGCCGACAGTTCGCAGCGCCTTCATGTGTGCTGGCATTGACGCCGCATCAACATCGTCCTTGAGCAACCAGGGATAGGGTGGCATATTGGACTCAGGTACTACGTCACGCGGATTGTTCAAATGATCACGATGCCACTGGTCACTGTATTTGCCGCCGACACGTTGCAGATCCGGGCCTGTGCGCTTGCTGCCCCACTGAAACGGATGGTCATAGACAAATTCGCCAGCGACTGAATAGTGCCCATAACGCAGCGTTTCTGCGCGGAACGGACGAATCATCTGCGAGTGGCAGTTGTAGCAGCCTTCGCGGGTGTAGATGTCGCGCCCCGCCAACTGCAGCGCAGTGTAGGGTTGCAAGCCCTTGACCGGCTCCGTCGTGGACTTCTGGAAGAACAGCGGAACAATTTCCACCAGGCCACCAAAGAGCAGGACCACCAGAATCAGCACAATCATCAGGAAGTTGCTGGTTTCAATCTTTTCGTGCGACAGTCCGCCGCTTGCATTGTTATTTGCCATGGTATTTTTCCTTTTCACGCGTGGGCAACAACGGCCGGAATGTTCACGTTGACTGAGCGCCCGGTGGTCGCTGTCTTGAGTACATTCCAGAGCATGATCAACATACCAACGAGGTACAACAGACCGCCTGACAAGCGCAACACATAGAACGGGAAAGTAGCTTTGACGGATTCGACAAAGGTGTAAGTCAAAGTGCCGTCAGCGTTGACAGCGCGCCACATCAAACCCTGCATCACACCGGCAATCCACATCGCGGCGATGTAGATCACGATGCCTATCGTTGCTGTCCAGAAATGCACTTCGACGGCCTTCATGCTGTACATCTGCTTCTGGCCAAACAAGCGAGGAATCAGGTAATACATGCAACCCATGGTGACCAGGCCAACCCAACCCAGGGCGCCGGAGTGCACGTGACCAATGGTCCAGTCCGTGTAATGCGACAAGGCATTGACGGTCTTGATCGACATCATCGGACCTTCAAAGGTCGACATCCCGTAGAACGAAAGGGAAACAATCAGGAAACGCAGAATCGGGTCATCGCGCAGTTTGTGCCAGGCACCCGACAAAGTCATGATGCCGTTGATCATGCCACCCCAGCTCGGTGCAAGCAGGATCAGTGAAAACACCATGCCGAGTGACTGTGTCCAGTCTGGTAGCGCGGTGTAATGCAGATGGTGCGGACCGGCCCACATGTAGGTGAATATGAGCGCCCAGAAGTGCACGATGGACAGGCGATAGGAATAGACCGGCCGCTCAGCCTGCTTGGGGACAAAGTAATACATCATGCCCAGAAAACCAGCTGTCAGAAAGAAGCCGACCGCATTGTGGCCGTACCACCATTGCACCATTGCATCCTGCACACCAGCGTAAGCTGAATAGGACTTCATGAACCCGGCTGGAACGGCAGCACTGTTGACCAGGTGCAGCAGGGCCACGGCAATGATCATCGCGCCAAAAAACCAGTTAGCCACATAAATGTGGCGCACCTTGCGAGTGCCTATGGTGCCAAAAAAGACGACAGCATAAGATACCCAGACAAGGGTGATCAAAATGTCGATGGGCCACTCCAGTTCGGCGTACTCCTTGCCTTGGGTAAAACCAAGTGGCAGGGAAATCGCAGCCGACAGAATGACCAGTTGCCAACCCCAGAAGGTAAAAGCTGCCAGTTTGTCGCTGAACAGGCGAACCTGACAGGTGCGCTGGGCGACGTAATATGACGTTGCAAATAACCCGCAGCCACCAAATGCAAAAATAACCGCATTGGTGTGCAATGGGCGAAGCCGGCCATAGGTGAGCCAAGGAATGCCAAAGTTGAGTTCCGGCCAGGTCAGTTGGGCGGCGATGATGACGCCGACCAGCATACCCACCACGCCCCACACTACCGTCATGATGGCAAACTGCCTGACGACCTTGTCGTTGTAGCTTGTTGCTAGCGAATTGGGAAATATCATTTACACCTCTTCTTAGTTGGATCGGTCAAAGTTTCGCACGACAAACACGAATTCGGAATGACTCACGTCAAAATCCAAAGGTTTTTTCATTAATCCTTAAGAATTCGCTCGCCTTCTGCGTCGATGTCATCAAACTGACCCCGGTGGATGGCCCACCAAAGTCCAGCGAGTATGAAGAAAACAAGCACTACCGACAATGGAATCAACAAATAGAGAATATCCACGGAACCTTTCTGCTACGGAGCAATTTTCGACAGGCGCAGTGCATTAAGTACGACCAGCAAGGAACTCAGAGCCATGCCAAGCCCGGCCAGCCAGGCGGGGAGCAAGCCGACGATCGCCAGTGGCACGCACACCGCGTTGTAAATTGCTGCCCACCAAAGATTTTGCCGCACCACATGCAGGGTTCGACGCGACACCTGGAAGCTGGTATCAATGGCGGCGATCTGCTCTCCAAGCACGACGAAATCGGCTTGTGCCTGCGCCAGAGGAGCAGCGCGCCCAAATGCAAATGAAACATGGGCACCGGCAAGTACCGGGCCGTCGTTGAGTCCATCACCCACCACCGCCACGCGTTGGCCCCGCTGCTGGGCAAGACGCAGAAATTCAAGCTTGTCCAATGGTGAACAAAGACCGCGAAACTCGGTGATGCCGACCTGCGCCGCGACGCGTCCTGCGGCCTGAACTCCATCGCCTGACAGCAAGTGAACCTTGATCCCATTGCGCTGTAGAGCAGCAACCGTCGGCTTGGCATCCGGGCGCAAGTCTTCGTGGAGTTCAAAAGTCGCCAGCCAGCCATCACTGTCACTCAGATGTGCCTGCAAAAATTCGGATGGAGCGACTTCGATATCGCAGAACTCTGCGGAACCCAGGCGAATTTCCGTTTCCTTTGGTGCGTTCTCCCGATTGATGATCCAGCCCCGCACGCCGGCACCTGCAACTTCCTGCACGCCGCGTGCAGTCCAGCTGATGCCCGCCCCCCGCTGCGAGGCGGCCAGCAAGGCTCTGGATACCGGATGCAGCGAGTATTGCGCGAGCGCCGCCGCCATAGCCCACGCCTGAGCCTCGGCAACACCCTCACGCACCCGGGTGGACGCCAGCACCAAGGTGTCGCTCGTCAAAGTCCCTGTCTTGTCAAACAGCACGGTGTCAATGTCTGCCAACGCTTCAAACGCTTCCAGCCTGCGCACCAGAACGCCTCGGCGCGCCAGTGCGCCGGCAGCCGCCAGCATGGCCGCGGGTGTTGCCAGCGACAACGCACAGGGACAGGTAACCACCAGCACTGCGACCGCTACCATCAGAGCATGCCCGGGGTCGCGGCCCCACCAGAATGCGCAGGCCATGGCTGCTGCCAGCAAGACGGCAAGCAAAAAGGGCTTGGCGATCCGATCTGCCAGACGCGCCAAAGCCGGCTTGCTGGTGGACGCAGTTTGCATCAACGCAACAATCTGCGCAAAACGGGTCTGATCGGCCGTCTGTTTCACTTCGACCTGAACCGTGCTGGAAAGATTGTGGCTGCCTGCGATGACGTAACTCCCGACGCCACGCGCCACTGGCCGGGATTCGCCCGTCAGAAGAGCTTCGTCAACCATGGTCTGACCCTGCAGCACCAGACCGTCAGCGGGAAATGTTTCGCCTGGCAGGATGCGAACAATATCCGCCACCTGCAAGCGCCGCACCGGTACACGATCGTAGCTGCCGTCTCCTTGCTGTCGCAGGACGCTGTCGGGCATTCGATTCATCAGGGCTTCAAGCGCACCGGCCGTTCGATCCCGCAAGCGCAGTTCCAGCCAGCGCCCCGACAGGAGGAAGAAGACAAACATAGTGAGCGAGTCGAAATAGACTTCACGACCAAAGTGTCCTCCTGGTTCAAAAGTGCCTGCCGTACTGACGACAAAGGTAATCAACATTCCAATAGCGACAGGCAAATCCATGCTGACGCGGCGTTGCAGCACATCAGTCAAGGCATTGCGAAAAAAGGGACCGCAGGAAAACAGGATCACCGGCAGCGTCAGGACCCAGGAGGCCCAGCGCAACAAATGCTCCATTTCGGGGGTCAAATCACCGGCTGCCGCAATGTAGGCCGGATAGGCATACATCATCACCTGCATCATGCACAAGCCGGCGACCGCCAGGCGCCAAAGCGCCTTGCGCCCGTCGACTCGTCGCTGCTCGCGCGCAAAAGTGTCGTTCGCAGGTACCGGACGATAGCCAGCCGACTGAACGGCCCGCATCCAGGCAGACGGTTGAACCGCATCGGCCAACCAAAGAACACGTGCCCTGTGACTTCCCGCGCTGACGGTGGCCTGTATCACTCCTGGGACGCTGAGCAGTGCCGCCTCAAGCGTGAGCGCACAAGCTGCGCAGTGCATGCCCTCAATCAACAGATTCGATTCCCAGCATTGATCACGTCGCGCATCCGGTCGGCTGAAGACCGACCATTCCTGCGGGTCATCCAGCAGAGAGAATAGCTCCACTGTCGCACCCGATTCATCAACCTCCAACGTTTGCTGAAGTCGCGCCCTGTCGCTGGTGTTTGGCGCCGCCACATTGACGGCCGGACTTGCAATTAACATAGGATCCAAGTGTGCGCGGGTATGCGATCAGTTTACCTGACCAAAATCAAGTTGTTGCCCGGCGATCAGAGTAAGCTGCAGTCTCCACTCCACAGGAAAATGTCATGTACCAAAAAATTCTTGTCGCTACCGATGGCTCTCCCCTGTCGAAGAAAGCAGTAACCAGCGCCATCTCGCTGGCCGCACTGACTGGCGCAGAACTGGTGGCACTGAAGGTGATCCCGCGTTACCCGCAAAGTTATTTTGAGGGCGGTCTGGCCTTGCAGGCTGCAGAAGTCAGCCGGGTCGAGAAACAGTGGGCAGATGACGCACAGGCCATTGTCGACGCCGTTCAAAAAGCGGCGCTTTTAAAAGGTGTCAAGGCCAAAGCCATTACGGTCAAATCCGACCTCATATCGGATGCGGTGATAGCAGCCACAAAGAAGCACAAATGTGATCTTATCGTCATGGCATCGCACGGACGGCGTGGTATCAAGAGACTGCTGCTGGGCAGTGAAACCCAGCAAGTCCTGACGCACTCCCACGTCCCGGTTCTGGTACTGCGCTGATCGGTTCTGAAGCTAGCGTCCCGCTTCGCTGCTGTATTGCAGGCGCAGCACGTTCTTTTGCACCTTGCCCATCGCGTTGCGCGGCAACTCGTTGACCACATAGCAACGCTTGGGTATCTTGAAGTTCGCCAGCTTCGATTTCAGGCTGCCAATGACAGCGATCGGGTCAACTGACGCCCCGGGCTTTGCGATCACCACCGCCACGCCGACTTCGCCAAAATCCGCATCTTCGACGCCGACCACTGCGCTCTCGGCGACACCTGGCAACTCGTTGATATATCCCTCGATTTCGGCCGGATAAACGTTGTAGCCACCACTAATGATCAGGTCTTTGCTGCGCCCGACAATGTTCACGTAGCCCAACTCGTCGATCTTTCCGACATCGCCGGTCCGGAAGTAACCATCAGCCGTGAAATCTTCTGCTGTCTTTTCGGGCATGCGCCAGTAGCCCTTGAAAACATTGGGTCCTTTGACTTCGATACCGCCTATTTGACCGGTCGGCAACGAGCGACCTTCCTCGTCTCGCACTCTCAGGCTGACGCCTGGCAAGGGAAAACCTACCGTCCCGCCACGACGCTGGAGCGGGTCACCGAAATACGGATTGGACGTCAGCATCACTGTTTCGCTCATGCCGTACCGTTCCAGGATCGTGTGGCCCGTTCTGCTCTGCCACTGGCTGAATGTTTCGATCAGCAGGGGCGCCGAGCCGGCGATGAAAAGTCGCATATTGCGCGTCGTGGTGCTATTCAGACCTGACTCTGCCAACAATCTGACATAGAGCGTGGGCACACCCATAAAAACCGTGGCCCTGGGCAACCTCTCCATCACCCACTTGGGATCAAACTTGCTCAGCCAGAGCATCTTGCTTCCACTCAGAAGCGCACCGTGAATCGCGACAAACAGACCGTGCACATGAAAGATCGGCAAGGCATGAATCAGGACGTCCGCCCCCTCCCCCTGTTTGCGCCAGCCCCAGTAATCTTTCAATACCTCCGCATTGCTGAGCAAATTTCCATGCGTCAGCATGGCGCCCTTGGAGCGACCGGTCGTACCGCTGGTGTAGATGATTGCGGCCAGATCATTGGCTCTGCGCTTCACCGGCCGGTGCCGGTCTGAACACTGCACTGCTCGCTCAAGCAGGGATCCGGTTCGATCGTTGTTGAGGGTGAAAACGTACTGCGTTCCAGCCCTGAAAGCAATCTTGCTGACCCAGCCAAAATTCTTCGCCGTGCAAACCACCACAGCCGGCTCCGCATTGCCAATAAAGTACTCGATTTCGGAACTTTGATACGCCACGTTGAGCGGCAGATAGACAAAGCCCGCGCGCAAGGTTGCCAGGTAGAGCAGCATCGCTTCCACCGACTTGTCAACCTGCACCGCTATCCGGGCACCCGCGGGCAAGTTCAATGCCTGCAGCAAATTGGCCAACATCGCACTGGCACGTTCCAGATCACGCCAGCTGTAACACAGGCCATCTTCGGTCTCGACGGCGATGGCGTCGTGCGCTGCCGGGAATCCCGCTCGCAGCGCCACATACAGATTACTGTTGACTAAGGGTAAATCCGTTTGAAGTTGCATGAGATGTGAATAAATGGGATTGAATCAAATGACGCACAGCGGCACGACCGCCTTCAGGGTTTCAGAATGCGGGCTTTCGTTTTTCAAGAAAGGCCAGTATGCCCTCCCGATGTTCCGCGCTGGCCGCGTAAGCATAAGCAAGCTCACCGTGCGTCGGGGTCCGAGCCAGGAGTTCAGTGATCGTGCGCTTGTTCAGGCGGGCGGCCTGGGGTGACAAGCAAGCAATGCCGGATGCACTGGCGCGAGCCTCTGTCGCCAGTTGCTCGTCCGGCAGCACGCGACTCAGAAAACCTGCCGCCTTCATGTCGACTGCACCAAAGATGGCCGCCTCCAGCAGCATCTGCCGCGTCACAGCCAAACCAACTTCGCGAGCCACCAGGCCTGCTTCGCGCGGCGCCATCGGAAAGCCAAGACGGGCAATGGGCGCACCAAAACGCGCTGATTCACCTGCCAAGCGTATATCGCAGCAACTGGCTATTTCGATGCCTGCGCCCATGCAGTTGCCTTCGATCACTGCCACAACTGGTGGTTCGCAGTCCAGCATCGCCTGCAAGGCACCCCAAACATCGTTCTCGTGAAAATCACGCAGACTCGACTCCTGAAAGCGAAAATCTGCGTACTCGGAAATATCACCGCCGGCGCAAAAATTTCCATCCGCTCCCGCCACAACGACACAGCGAACTTCGGGCTGGCGCGCGATGCTCTCAAACACCGACCGCAGTTGCCGCCACATGTGGCGCGTCATGGCATTGAACTTGCCGGGATGCGCCAGTGTCACGGTGGCAAGCACCGTCGACACAAGCAGTTCAACGCCGCCGCTCATGATCTGACCGTGACCATACCCATCACCAGATCCGGAAGCCCCGTCGCAATGCCGGGAAAGATGCATATCAGCAATACCGCAAGGAACATCAGCAGCACAAACGGCAGCACGCCCCAAATGATCTCGCCCAGTTCTATATCGGGTGCGATGTTCTTGATAACAAAGATGTTGAGTCCAACCGGTGGATGAATCAAGCCCGCTTCCATCACGATCGTCCTCAAAACACCGAACCAGATCAAATCGAAGCCCGCTGCCTTCAGCGGAGGCAGGATGATGGGTGCCGTCATCAGGATGATACTCACCGGTGGCAGGAAAAAGCCCAGCACGATCACCATCAGCAGGATGGCCGCGAGCAGCACCCACTTGGACAAATGCAGGCCGACAACCCACTCGGCTGTGGATTGACTGATATGCAGGAAGCTCATCACGTAAGAGAACAACAGCGACATGCCGATGATCATCATCAGCATCGTCGATTCGCGCAGCGTCGCTGTCAGAATGGGCGCCACATCCTTGGGTCGCCAGACGCCATAAATGACCGCAATGAGCACGAGCGCGAGCAACGCGCCCAGGCCAGCGGTCTCCGATGGCGTTGCAAAACCACCGTACAGCGCTACCATGACGCCAATCAACAGCAGCACGAACGGCACGACGCGCGGCAGCATTTCAAACTTCTGCCGGTTCGTGAAGGTCTCATCAAGCAACAAGGCTGAACTCGCCCCCGATCGCTCAAATTCGGCTCGCGCCAGTCGGTGTTCCTTCTGGTAATGCAAGGCTGCATAAACTGCAAACAGCCCAACCAGCAAAACACCAGGGAAGATGCCGGCCAGAAAGAGTCGCCCCAGCGATTGTTCTGCAGCCACTGCATACAGGATCATGGTGATCGATGGCGGTAGCAGTATCCCAAGCGTACCCCCTGCGGCGATGATGCCGGCGGCAAAACCTGGCGAATAACCACGCTTGCGCATCTCCGGAATGCCAGCGCTCCCAATGGCAGAACAGGTCGCCGGGCTTGATCCGGCCATCGCCGCAAACAGCGCGCAGGCGAAGACGTTGGCGATGCCCAGCCCGCCCGGAATCCGTCCCATCCATACATGCATGGCAGCGTACAGGTCCTGTCCGGCACGTGATCTGCCGATGGCGGCCCCCTTCAGGATGAAGAGCGGTATTGATAGCAGTGTGATGCTGGCCATTTCCTCATAGACGTTCTGCGTCACCGTGTTCAGTGCAGATGCCGGCATGAAGAGGTACATGAAAAGCACGGCCACACTGCCGAGCGCAAACGAAATTGGGGCGCCAGAAAACATGAAGATCAGGGTTACGGCGCCGAACAGCAACCCCATGCTCAGCATCGTCATGGTTGCACCCCGGACACCTGTCTGCTCAGGGCGTTCAGCCGGGCGCTGAGCTGAATGAGGAGTTGCAGGCTCAGCAAGGTCATGCCCGCCGCCATCAGCCCGTAGGGTATCGCCAGCGACGGCGCCCACGACGACGACGTGGTCTGATGCTCGACCCAGGCCTCATGAAAAAGAGTCCAGGATTTCCAGGCAAAAAAACTGCAGAACATCACGCCCAGCAAGTCCACCATCAACAGGCGCAAACGGTTCAGCGACCTCGGCAGCAGGCTGGCGATCGCTTCGATGCCGACATGCCCACGCAGGGCCTGCACGTAGGAACTACAGAGGAAAGTGGCACCAACAAGGCAAAAGACGGCGGCTTCGTCCTGCCAGTCAGTGGAGGACTTCATGACGTAACGCGATACGACGCTGTACGTCAGCACGGTCGACGCAGTGAGCAAGGCCAACATACCCGCTACCACCATGAGGCGATTGATTCGCATCAACACGATGGCCAGTGGTAACAGCAGGCGCGGTGTATCAGGGTCCACCCCCAGCACGGCGGACCCGACCTCAAGCGGCTGTGTCATGCCAGCTTTTGCGCCGCTTTGAGCAGCGCCGCGCAGGATTCGCTCTTCTCGGCAAAGTCCTTCCATGCCGTTTCGCGCGCGATCACCTGCCACTTCTTTAGCGTCGCTTCGTCCATGTCATAGACCTTCGCGCCGGCTTTGGCGTAAATCTCCGCCGCCATCTTGTCGTCGGCGCGCGCCGCTTCCTGACCAAACACTTCAAGTTCGGCCCCGACCGCCATCACCACGTCCTGCTGGGGTTTGGGCAGCCTGGCAAACACATCTTTGGAGATGATCAAGGGCTCAAGCATGAACCAATACGTCTTGTTGCGCCCGCTGGTCAGATGCTTGGCAATCTCTTCCAGTTTGAAGGAGATGAAGCTGGTGCTCGATGTCATCGCGGCGTCCATCGCACCGGTCTGCATGGCGGCATAGATCTCGTTGGACGGCAGCGTTATCACCGACGCACCGGCCGTCTTGAGCATCATGTCCATCTCACGACTTCCACCCCGCACCTTGAGGCCCTTGGCATCGTCGGGTACCAGCAAGGGGCGACTCCGGCTGGCGACGCCGCCCGCCTGCCAGACCCAACTGACGATCATGACGCCCTTTTCATCAAGCACTTTGGACAACAGCCTGCCTACTTCGGCGTTCTTCCACTGTGCACCCTGCTCGTAGCTCGGCACCAGCGCTGGCATCAAGCCAATGTTGGTCTCTGCCACTTCACCGCCGGCATAAGACAATGGAAACAGGCTCATGTCGAGTGCACCTTTGCGCACTGCAGAAAACTGGGCATTGGTTTTCATCAAGGATGAGCCGGGGTAGACAGATGCCTTGAGCGCACCACCTGTTCGCTTCTCCACCTCCACGGCAAAGCGCCGGCACAGGCGGTCCCTGAAATCGCCTTCGGTCAGCGTACCCCCCGGGAATTGATGCGATATTTTCAAACCGGTCCCGCCGGTCTGAGGCCAAGCGGCTGGTGTCAGGGCGGCGAGTGCAACGCCACCGGCGCCCTGCATGAGGTTTCGTCTGGATAATGTCATTTTGTCTCCTGGGTTTGTGGCCGAATTTTCTTCTCGGCTCATTTTAGAAATTCTTTGACTCCGGAGGAAGCCGGGATTTTCCCTTGCCCCAACAGCGCCCGGTACCGATCCAGTCGTTGGATGTCGTACAAATAGTTCACCATCATCCCGTAAGACTGCTTCAAACCTTTGGGCGAAGGATCACCCAGCCAGTTCAAACGCTCGATCCGCGCCCCGTTCCCCAGGTGAAAACGAGCCACCGGATCCATCGGCTTTCCCTCGTTCAAGACCTGACTGAGGTAATAGGCGGCACAACGCAACAGCATTCTCCTCAGCGGTGATTTGACATCCAGTTCAGAAGCCTGCTCGGCGCCGAGCAGAAACTGCGTTGATGTCAGATCTTCCGTTCCCATCGACCTGGCCAATTCAAGGCGTGCCTTTTCGTCGAGTTGGCTCAGCATCTCCGTCGCGCCTTTTCCCAACCACGCGCGAAAGCCCGGCATCGGGGAAAGTGTTGCAAACGTTTTCAGGCGGGGAAAATCCTGTTTAAGTGTTTCAACCACACGCTTGATCAGCGAGTCACCGAAACTGACACCACGCAGCCCGGTCTGCGTATTGCTGATCGAGTAAAAGATGGCGGTCGTGGCCTTGTTGAGATCCTCCACCGCGGCCGATTCATCCAGCAGGGGCGCAATGCCTCCGGCAATCTCATGCAGCAGCGCCACCTCGACGAAAATCAAGGGATCGTCTGGCAGGCGCGGGTGAAAGAAGCCGTAGCAGCGCCGATCCGAGTCAAGCCGGTTCTTGACATCGGCCCAGCTCTTGATGTCGTGAACCGCCTCGTATTTGATCAGTCGTTCAATCAGTGATGCCGGCGAGTCCCAACTGATGCGTCGCAGGTCCAGAAATCCAACGTCAAACCAGGTGGAGAACATGTATTCCATCTCGACGTCCAGCGCCTGCAATTGTGGGTTCGACTTGAGTACCGGGAGCATCTCGGCTCGCAAGTCAACCAGGAACCGTATACCCTCTGGAAATGCACTGAAGCGCTGCAACAGACGCCGCCGTGGTGACACCGTGGCGCGGCGGTACTGTACTTCAGCAACCGCTTCATCCGGAGTTCCTACCGCCGCGGCAAAGCGGGTCTGCGCAACTTTGATGACTTGAGGATCCGCGACAAACTGTTCGCTCATCAGCAACCAGAAATCACGTCGCTCGGCACTCGCCGCAGCCACGTACCACTGCGCCAGCACACTGGCTCGCCGGCCGCCTTCGACCTCACTGACGCGTCCATCCACCACAGCACGCAACTCGGCCAGAGTGTGACGAAGTGCGCGCGGCGACATAGCCTCTCCCCTGCGCCGCAAAGTACCAGCCAGACGCTCGCGCGTTGAGCGCGAGACAGGCTCTCCACGCAAGCCGGGCGTCAACCCGCCAGCATCAGGTCCCCTTCGCGCCGGCTCGGCTTCGCTGTGCATCGGGTCCTGTGTCTCTGCACCTTCGACAGACGCTGAATCAGGAACCGGCGGATTGTCCGGGCCCTTGCCCTTTGCATTGGATGCGGGCAACAACTTGGAGACCTTGCGACTGATCCATTCGGATGTATTCACGCCAGACGCCAGTTCCTTTGAGTCCGCCCCAGTTCGCGCAGCGCTTCGCGCTGGTGGGTGAGATGGCTGCGCATAGCAACCTGGGCGCCATCGCAGTCGCGCTGTCTCAAGGCAGCGTAAATCGCCAGGTGTTCATCCAGGCTCTGTGCGAGTCGACCCGGCACATGCAACTGCTGAAGCCGGGCGAGCTTGAGAATCTTGCGCAAATCTGCAATGACTTGAGCCAGCCAACGGTTGTTGGCCAGGGAAATAATGGCTTCGTGAATCGCAAAATTTGTGCTGTAGTACTCGTTGATGCGTTGCGCTTTGGCATAGCGCTGCAGGCGCTCGTGCAGTTCATCAAGCGCCGCAATGTCGGCATCGCTGGCATTCATGGCAGCCTCATAAGCACAGCGCCCTTCCAGCAAGGCGACCACGGGAAAAATTTCGTCGAGATCCTGCTCTGTCACCTCATAGACAAAACTTCCACGGCGCGGCTCATGCCGCACCAACCCTTCAGCACTAAGCACTTTGAGCGCCTCCCGCAACGGTGTGCGCGATATTTTGAGACTGGCGCACAGCGCTGACTCATCGATGAAACTGCCAGGCGCCAGAGTGCCCGCAAAGATCAGGTCGCGCAGCAACAATGCAGCCTGATCGTGCAATGAGTTGTGAACCACGCGCATGGACAGTGTCATATCAGCAGGACGCAGTGCTGCTTTTGGCAACCGCACTGTTGTAATTACCGGTAATTATGAGGAACAACCAAGACCGACACAAGCGCAAATTGCTCAGTACAAACCCGAGGGCGGCCCTGGATCAGCGGCGCGAAGAAAGCTGCGCCCAACGCCACAGACCGATGCCGCCAAAAATCATTGGCAAGCACAGCCACTGCCCCATGCTCATCCCCAAGGACAAAATGCCAAGATGTGCGTCGGGCTCGCGAAAGAACTCTGACCCGAAACGCAATACACCGTAAGCTACCAGGAACATCGCCGCGACCTGCCCTTCGCGGCGTTGCTTCTTCGCATAGAGCCACAGCAGCACAAACAAAAGCAGGCCCTCGCCGAGAAACTGATAGATCTGCGATGGGTGCCGCGGCAAATCACCTGCGCCGCGAAACACCATCCCCCAGGGCAGATCCGGGCTGCACAGACGCCCCCACAACTCACCGTTGATGAAATTTCCGATCCGTCCCGCAGCAAGTCCCGTCGGCACACAGGGTGCCACAAAGTCTGCAACCTGCAGCCAGGGTCGCGCTCGTGATCGGGCAAACCAGACCATGGCCACAATGACCCCCAGCATGCCGCCGTGAAAACTCATGCCACCCTGCCACACGGCAAGTATCTCCAGTGGATGGACCAGGTAATAGAGCGGTTTGTAAAACAAGCAGTAACCGAGGCGCCCTCCAAGCACCACCCCCACGACGCCGAGGAACAGAATGTCCTCGACGTCCTTGTTGCTCCAGGCGCCACCCCCTTTGACGGAAGCGAAGGGCGGATGCGACAGGCGCCGCTTGCCAAGGAACATGAACAAGGCGAACGCCGCCAGATAAGTCAACCCGTACCAATGAACCGCCAGCGGACCGATTTGCAAAGCTACGGGATTGATTTGAGGGTGAATGAGCATGGAAGGATTGTGCACGCAAGCCCAGCTTGTGCCGTGCTCTATAAAATGCACAGAATACACAAAATCGGTCCTGACTTCTTGCGGACTTGAAAATTCGAACTTTTCTAAAGAGAAACACCTATGACCACGCAACCCCAAGTCCTCAACCCCCGCAGCAAGAACATTACCGAAGGCAAGTCGCGCGCGCCTAACCGTTCCATGTACTACGCCATGGGTTACGACGCTGAGGACTTCAAGAAGCCCATGATCGGCGTGGCCAACGGCCACAGCACCATCACGCCTTGCAACAGTGGCCTGCAAAAACTCGCGGATGCGGCCATCGAGGCAATCGAAGAGGCTGGCGGCAACGCTCAGGTCTTTGGCACACCGACTATTTCGGACGGCATGTCCATGGGCACCGAAGGCATGAAGTACTCACTCGTCAGTCGCGAGGTCATTTCGGACTGCATTGAAACCTGCGTCCAGGGTCAGTGGATGGATGGCGTTGTCGTCATCGGGGGCTGCGACAAGAATATGCCGGGTGGCCTGATGGGCATGCTGCGAGCCAATGTGCCGGCCATCTTCGTCTACGGTGGCACCATCCTGCCGGGGCATTATCAGGGACGGGATCTCAACATCGTCAGTGTTTTTGAGGCTGTCGGCGAGAATGCCGCTGGCCGCATGAGCGATGAAGATCTGCTCGAAATCGAGCGCCGCGCTGTTCCTGGTCCTGGCTCATGCGGCGGTATGTACACGGCCAACACCATGTCCTCCGCCTTCGAAGCTTTGGGCATCTCGCTGCCCTACTCCAGCACCATGGCGAACCCGCATGACGAAAAGGTGGACTCGGCCAGAGAGTCCGCCAGAGTCTTGGTCGAGGCCATCAGGAAGGACCTCAAGCCCCGTGACATCGTGACGCGCAAGTCGATTGAAAATGCCGTTGCCGTGATCATGGCCATTGGAGGTTCCACCAATGCAGTGCTGCACTTTCTGGCGATTGCGCATGCTGCCCAGGTTGACTGGTCGATTGACGACTTCGAGCGCGTGCGACAGAAGACACCCGTACTATGCGATCTCAAGCCCAGTGGCCAATACCTTGCGGTTGATCTGCATCGCGCCGGTGGTATTCCCCAGGTCATGAAGACACTGCTATCCGCCGGACTACTGCACGGCGACTGCATCACCATTACCGGGCAAACCATAGCCGAAGTGTTGCATGACGTCCCGGCGGCACCGCGCGCCGATCAGGACGTCATACGTCCGCTCTCCAATCCGATGTACCAACAGGGCCATCTCGCGATCCTGAAAGGCAATCTGGCGCCCGAAGGATGCGTGGCAAAGATTACCGGCCTGAAAAATCCTGTCATCACCGGACCGGCTCGGGTTTTTGAGGATGAACAATCCGGTCTGGCAGCCATCCTTGCAGGAAAGATCGTGCCGGGAGACGTCATGGTCTTGCGCTACCTCGGACCCAAAGGTGGACCCGGTATGCCAGAAATGCTGGCACCGACCGGCGCTCTGGTTGGTCAGGGTTTGGGCGAATCGGTCGGTTTGATCACCGATGGCAGATTTTCCGGCGGCACCTGGGGCATGGTGGTCGGCCATGTGGCGCCTGAAGCCGCCGTTGGCGGCACTATCGCCTTTATTCAGGAGGGTGACTCAATCACCATTGATGCACGCCAGTTGCTGCTGCAACTCAATGTCAGCGATGAAGAAATTGCCAGACGCCGCGCCGCATGGACGGCTCCACAGCCGCGCTACACGCGGGGTGTGCAGGCCAAGTTCGCCTTCAACGCATCTACGGCGAGCAAAGGCGCCGTTCTCGACAACTACTGATCCGCCCTCAGCGCTTCCTTTTGCCTGAGGTTCCAAGAGCGTCGTGGTTCCGGTCGATTCGCGCCTGCCGACGCTTGTCCTCCTTTGCCATGGCGTCCTTTTTGGTGTGGCCTGACCAGTCTGCCCAGGACCACCAAAGTACTGCCAGGACAAATGGCGACAGCACGTACCACCACTCCCAGGCCCCCACCGGACCCAGAGAAAAATATTTCATAACCAGGAAAACCAAGCCAAGTCCGAGCAGATACACCAATGTTCTCCTTTGATGACCAAGCCCTTGCATTACCATGAGCGACTGGCCCGATCACTACAATTGTCCGGGTTAACTGTACTCCAACCTGTAAGGAACTACACCATGAGGCGTGCACTGCCAATTTTGCTTACCGGCTGCCTGATGGCCGTGCCGGCCCTGGCCGACCAGGCGCTGGCAAAGGTCAAGAATTGCCTGTCATGCCATGCCATTGACAAGAAAATCGTCGGTCCAGCCTATCAGGATATCGCCCGCAAATATGGCGGCCAAAAGGACGCGCCGGATGTACTCGCCAGCAAGATCATGAAAGGCGGTTCCGGCGTCTGGGGTGTTATTCCGATGCCGGTCAACAGCCAGGTCAATGACGTGGAAGCCAGGAAACTGGCCAACTGGGTTCTTTCCCTGAAATAGGACGACTCGTCTACAAAAGCAAAAGGCCCGCGACTGCGGGCCTTTTGCTTGCCATGACGCTGCCTCAATAGGTTTGACCCAACTGACTCAGAATTGCCGGATTTTCAAGCGTCGACGTATCCTGGGTGATGGATTCCCCCTTGGCGAGTGAGCGCAGTAGACGCCGCATGATCTTGCCGGAGCGCGTCTTGGGCAGGTTTTCGCCAAAGCGAATGTCTTTTGGTTTGGCGATCGGTCCGATTTCCTTGGCCACCCAGTCACGCAATTCCTTCGCAATCGCACGCGCCTCATCGCCACTTGGGCAGGGACGCTTCAGGACGACGAAGGCGCAGATCGCCTCGCCTGTCATGTCGTCTGGTCTTCCCACCACAGCGGCTTCGGCCACAAGATCGGTTTTAGACACCAAGGCCGATTCGATCTCCATCGTGCCCATGCGGTGACCGGACACATTGAGCACATCATCGATGCGACCAGTGATACGGAAATAACCTCGGTCGATACTGCGCACGGCGCCGTCGCCCGCCAGGTAATAAGTGCCACCCATCTCCTCAGGAAAATAGCTCTTCTTGTAACGGTCAGGGTCATTCCAGATGGTGCGGATCATGGAGGGCCAGGGACGCTTCACCACCAGCATGCCGCCTGAGCCGTTGGGTACATCATGTCCTGCTTCATCGACGATGGCCGCCATGATGCCTGGCAATGGCAAGGTGCAACTGCCTGGAACCAGCGGCGTGGCGCCCGGCAGCGGTGTAATCATATGACCGCCGGTTTCGGTTTGCCAGAACGTGTCAACAATCGGACAGCGTTCGCCGCCTACATGTTTGTAGTACCACATCCATGCCTCTGGATTGATAGGTTCGCCGACGGATCCAAGGATGCGCAAACTGCTCAAGTCAGAGCGCGCAGGATGGACTTTTTCATTGCTCTCGGCTGCCTTGATAAGGGAACGAATGGCCGTGGGTGCGGTGTAAAAGATGCTCACCTTGTGCCGCTCGATCATCTGCCAGAATCGACCGGCGTCCGGGTAGGTTGGAACACCCTCAAAAATGACCTGGGTTGCGCCGGCAGCCAGCGGTCCGTAGGCAACATAGCTGTGGCCGGTAATCCATCCGATGTCGGCTGTGCACCAGAAAACGTCAGATGGCTGCAAATCAAATGTCCAGTCCATGGTCAGCTTGGCCCAAAGCAGGAAGCCGCCCGTGGCATGCTGCACACCCTTGGGCTTGCCGGTAGAGCCCGACGTGTAGAGTATGAACAACGGATGTTCAGCATTGACAGAAACAGGTGCGCATTCGCTCGATTGCCCCTTGATCGCATCGCTGAACGTCAGATCGCGACCTGCCACCATATTGCAGGAACTGGCGGTGCGCTGGTAGACAAACACGTTCTTGATCGACTCGCAACCACCCAGCGCCAAACCCTCGTCAACAATCGCCTTCAATGGCAACTCTTTACCGCCACGCATCTGAAAATTGGCAGTAATCACGGCCACGGCACCAGCGTCAATGATGCGCTCCTGCAATGCCTTGGCCGAAAACCCGCCGAACACGACACTGTGCGTGGCGCCAATGCGGGCGCAGGCTTGCATCGCAATCACGCCCTCAAGCGTCATCGGCATGTAAACCAGGACCCGGTCGCCATGCTTGACGCCGCTGGTCTTGAGTGCGTTGGCAAACTGACTGACACGACCCAGCAATTCCTTGTAGCTGGTCCTGGTTACCGTACCGTCATCGGCCTCAAAGATGACTGCCGTCTTGTTTTCGACCGGCGTGCCCATGTGCTTGTCCAGGCAATTCGCAGAGGCATTGAGTTCGCCGTCCTCAAACCATTGATAGAAAGGTGCGTTTGATTCGTTCAGCGTCTTGCTGAAAGGCTTGTTCCAGACCACGTTTTCGCGCGCCAGCCTGGCCCAGAAGCCCTCGAAATCGCTGGCCGCTTCAGCGCAAAGGGCGTTGTAGCCGTCCATGCCGGAGATGCGCGCCGAGTTGATGATGGCCTGACTTGGTGGAAATACACGGTTTTCGACGAGTACGGATTCGATGGCTGACGATGGCTCACTCATGGCTAAGACTCCTCTAATAGTTTTGAACTGCCCGCGACTGTCACGGTTTGCACTTACATGCCACTGACTAAGGTCAAACTTTGGGCTCGCCCGGCCCGGATAGGGCGCTGGTAGGCGCCTACAATTCTCCGACATTGCACAACCCGAGGTTTACTTCACCATGAGCACCATTCGTCAATCCGACCTGATCGAGTCCGTCGCGGCCGCCCTGCAATACATAAGCTACTACCACCCTGCTGACTACATTGCCCATCTGGCTCGTGCCTACGAACGTGAGCAGAGTCCTGCAGCAAAGGATGCCATCGCGCAGATCCTGACCAACAGCAAGATGAGCGCCGTCGGGCACCGCCCGATTTGCCAGGATACCGGCATCGTCAACGTCTTCCTGAAGGTCGGCATGGACGTGCGCTGGGGTGAATTCACCGGCAGTCTCGACGACGCTGTGAACGAGGGCGTACGTCGCGCTTACAACCATCCTGACAACATGCTGCGCGCCAGCGTCGTGAATGACCCCCAGTTTGATCGCAAGAACACCAAAGACAACACGCCAGCCGTGATCTTCACTGAAATTGTGCCCGGCAACACGGTTGAAGTCACGGTCGCAGCCAAGGGTGGCGGCAGCGAAAACAAGAGCAAGATGGTCATGCTGAATCCAGGCGATTCGGTGGTCGACTGGGTTCTCAAGACGGTTCCGACGATGGGCGCGGGCTGGTGCCCGCCGGGGATGCTGGGTATCGGCATCGGCGGCACTGCCGAGAAAGCCGTGCTGATGGCCAAGCAGAGCCTGATGGAAGACCTTGACATGTATGAGTTGCAGGCCAGGTCATCGGCCGGCCAGGTACTCACGAAGACGGAGGCGCTGCGCCTTGAACTGTTCGAGAAAGTCAATGCACTGGGCATCGGTGCACAGGGTCTGGGCGGTCTCACCACGGTGCTTGATGTGAAGATCAAGATGTACCCGACCCATGCCGCGGGCAAGCCGGTGGCCATGATTCCCAACTGCGCCGCAACCCGGCATGCCCACTTTGTGATGGATGGCAGCGGCCCGGTCTATCTGACGCCGCCCTCGCTCGATTTGTGGCCGGACGTGCAATGGGCACCGGACTATGTCAAGAGCAAAAAAGTGGACCTCAACAAGCTCACGAAAGAAGAAGTTGCCAGTTGGAAGCCAGGGGACACGCTGCTGCTCAACGGCAAAATGCTCACAGGCCGCGACGCCGCCCACAAGCGCATCCAGGATATGCTGGCTAAAGGCGAGAAACTGCCAGTGGACTTTACGAACCGGGTGATCTACTACGTCGGCCCGGTTGATCCTGTCAAGGATGAAGCGGTCGGCCCGGCCGGCCCAACGACCGCCACTCGGATGGACGGCTTCACCGAAATGATGCTTAGCAAGACCGGTCTGATCTCCATGATCGGCAAGGCCGAGCGTGGTCCGGTCGCGATCGAGGCGATCAAGAAACACCGCAGCGCCTATCTGATGGCCGTTGGCGGCGCCGCCTACCTGGTCAGCAAAGCGATCAAGACCGCCAAAGTACTGGGTTTCGCCGATCTCGGCATGGAAGCCATCTATGAATTTGACGTCGTCGATATGCCTGTGACCGTAGCGGTCGATGCCGGAGGCACCAGCGCCCATATCACGGGTCCGGCCGAATGGGAAAAGCGCATCGCCAGTGGAGAATTCAAGGGTATTGCTGTCAAAGGCGCATGAGGATCAGCCTGAAGATCGCCTGTTGCGACCAGTTCTTCTGGTAGCTGAGTACCACGTGGAATCAAGGATACCCTGACGCAAAGCTACTAGTCAAAGGGTGCCCTGCAACCATTCACATTGCAGGGTAGCGCTCCGAAAATTGTGTCATCGCTGGATCGAATCAGCGACAACAAACTTTCGGAGAGATCCCATGACACTCAAGCTAAACCGCTACTTTGCCTTGTCCGCACTGCTCTCCCTCACGGTGATCAGCACCCAGTCCCTGGCCGACGGTCAAAACTCGGGCAATACGGCGTACGTCAGTGAAAACAGCAGTGTGGCTGGCCAAACTCTCAATCTGGTTCTGCCGGTTCAGCATGGTGCCAACGATTATTTCAGCGGCTCCCTCAACATCACGACGGGTGCCAGCCTCCAAAACGGGGCGATTGCCCATGGCACTTCCTTTCTCGCCTACTGCATTGATCCATTTCAATGGTCTTCATCGTCACCTCTGAGCTACAACGTAGCGACCCTCAGCACCTTGGGAAGCACCCAGGCGGCTGATGTATCCAAGCTCTATTCGCAGTCCTATGCCAGCACCAGTGGCAACAGCGTCAACAGCGCGGCGTTTCAGCTTGCTTTATGGGAACTCGCAAAGGATGACGGTGTCCTGACCAGTGGCGCAGTTCACACAACGAATTCGACAAATGCTTCAGTTGTCGCAGCAGCCGCCACCATGATCGACAACGCCAAACATGGCGCCGCTGGCTCCGCTCAGTACTCCTTCAACCTTTACACGAACACGAGCAACCAGGACTATCTGGTCGCCACCATGGGTTCAGTCACACCCGTCCCGGAACCAGAAACCTATGCGATGCTCCTGGCAGGGCTTGGTCTCATCGGATTTACAGCGAGCAGACGCCGCGCCGCCAATCAAGCTTGATGTTCCACCAAGAATACAGCCGCGGTATTGAAATGTGTTTTGCAAATTGCATAAAATACTGGCGTGTGCGACGAGGTCCAGAGTGCTTTAGGTTTAGAAAGTTGAGTTCATCATGAATAAGTTCAGGCCCAGCAAATTTGGCACAAGCAAATTCGGTACGACCATGTTTGAGCCCACCGGATTTCCCAAGCAACAACGCGGCAAGAGATACAGCACGGCATTGCCTACGTGCGTGAACGGCGTGACAGGGGTCACTCGCGACGTCAGTGTCAGTGGACTTTTCATTGTCCAAGACCAGGAATGTGCCCCAGGTTCGCATATTGATTTTTGGGTGAACCTGGACACGCCAGGGGGAAAACTCAAATTGTGCTGCGAAGGCGAGGTAGTCCGCGTTGAGAAGATCGATCAGCGCTTTGGCCTTGGTGTCAAGATACTCAGTCAGGTCATCAAAGAACTGAACTGACATTTGCCTTCGCCGGGGCGTGCTTGTTGCAAAAGATATAGAGCTCAAGACGGCTGGTCACGCCGAGTTTTTCATAAATTGCAGCCAGATGATTGCGCAGCGTGTGCTGACTGATGCACAAATCATCCGCAACAACCTTGAGTTGCTTGTCAGACGAGGCCACTACTGTCTGTAGCACCCTGGTTTCCTTCTTCGTCAGACTGGCGAGCTTCTTCTCTTCCGGCATGGCCTTTTTCGGCGCGTTCGCCTTGGCGATTTCGAGCAAAATCCGCGCGGTGGCGTTGCGGTTCACCCATAACTCACCCTGTTGAATTTTTTCAATGGCGGTAAACAGGGCACTCGGTAAATCGTCTTTGGCCAAAACACCGCGCGCCCCTGCGATCACAGCCTGATCATGCAAAGACAAGTTCCGGCTCCCCGTCAAAATAATGATCTTTGCTTTACATGCGGCAGCAAAAACGGGAATCATGTACAGGCCATTGTCTTCACCCATGACCAACTCAAGTACGATGACATCCGGTTCTTGCAGGCTGATCTGCTCCAGAGCTTCCGCACGAGTGGTAGCAACACCGCTAACAAGGAAGCGATCGTCACTCTGAATCAGAAGCTGCAAACCGGCAAGCACGATTCTCTGACAGTCGACGATCAGAACTTTGATGGGCTCAGTTGTCGCTCTAAGCATGGCTCCTCCTAGCCCTCCAGGCCGATTCAGCGGTCAGTAATGTTGTCCCGATCATGAGGGCGATATTACCTTACCGCGATTCAAGTGCATACTAGCAAGGTTCACCCCCCACTCATCACAGGAACCGAGATGACCCTTTGTCCCGTTGCCGTCGTCGCCGGATGCAGCAAGTGCCCCGTTGTCAAGATCTGTCCATTGAAATCCGTGATCGGCGATGCAGCCAAGGCGGCCCCGACGCCACCGGTTGCAACGACTCGCAAGAAAAAGTAGCTGTCTGGCCCGTCGGGGCCAGCACGCCAGCATCGCGGCTTTTCGTGAAGCGGGATAATCAACGCCCATGAATTCACTCCTTTCCCTTCTGCAGCCCTACCCTTTTGAGCGCCTGCGCCAGCTCTTTGCCGATGTCACGCCGAATCCGGCCTTGTCGCACATCAGCCTGGGCATGGGCGAGCCAAGGCACCCGACACCGACCTTCATCCGGCAGGCGATGATTGACGCCATCACGAGCACACCCAGCGGTCTGGCGAGTTACCCTGCGACGGCTGGTGAACTCGCCCTGCGCGAGGCCTTCGCCCACTGGTTGCAGTTGCGTTATCACCTCACGGTTGGCCCGGCAACCCAGATGCTGCCAGTCAGCGGTTCGCGCGAAGCCTTGTTTGCGCTGACCCAGACGATCGTCAACCAGGCCCAAAATCGCAAGGCAACCGATGCCAAGCCGGTCGTCGTATGCCCGAACCCGTTCTACCAGATTTACGAGGGTGCAGCGTTGTTGGCAGGTGCAGAACCGTACTTTGTACCAACGGACGCTGCGCGCAATTTTGCACAGGATTGGGACTGCGTTCCGCATGAGGTGTGGCAACGCACGCAACTGCTGATTGTCTGTTCACCAGGGAACCCGACCGGCGCAGTGATGCCCCTGTCGGACTGGAAGAAACTGTTTGATCTGAGTGATCGCTATGGCTTTGTCATCGCGTCGGACGAGTGCTACAGCGAGATCTACTTTCGCGATGAACCACCGCTGGGGGGTATGGAGGCAGCTGCCAAACTGGGTCGACTTGACTTCCGGAATCTGATTTCCCTGACGAGCCTGTCCAAACGCAGCAACGTGCCCGGCATGCGCAGCGGCTTCTGCGCCGGCGACGCGGCCATCATCAAGCAGTTCTTGTTGTATCGAACCTACCATGGCTGCGCCATGAGCCCGGTCGTGCAGGCTGCCAGCATAGCGGCTTGGCGCGACGAACAGCACGTCATCGAGAACCGCGCCATGTATCGCAGCAAGTTTGCGCAGGTCACACCGATGCTGGCAGAAGTGCTTGAGGTTGCCCTGCCAGACGCAGGGTTCTATTTGTGGGCCAAAGTCCCAGGCAGCGACGTCGATTTTGCCCGCCGCCTGTTCGCTCTCTACAATGTCACGGTTTTGCCGGGTTCCTACCTGTCGCGAACAAGCGAAGGCATCAACCCAGGCGAGCAGCGAATTCGCATGGCCCTGGTAGCAGAGACCGCCGAGTGTGTGCAAGCCGCACAACGCATCGTCGAATTTGTCAAAACCGGACTCTGAACCCTATCCCTTACCTTGATCTGAAAGTCGCAACTGTATGACCCAACAACTCCAGGAAATCATCGATAGCGCGTGGGAAGACCGCGCAAATATCTCCGTCAAAACTGCTTCCAATGAAGTCAAGCAAGCCGTCGAACAAGTCATATCCCAACTCAACTCGGGGCAGTTGCGTGTTGCCACCCGCACTGCGGTTGGCCAGTGGCTTACCCATCAATGGATCAAGAAGGCCGTGTTGCTAAGCTTTCGTCTGAAGGACAATCAGATCATGAAGGCCGGCGAACTTGGCTTCTATGACAAGGTGGCGACCAAGTTTGCGCATTTGGACGATGCCGGGATGCGTGCAACCGGTGTGCGGGTTGTACCGCCCGCAGTGGCCAGACGCGGCAGTTTCATCGGCAAAGGAGTCATATTGATGCCATCCTACGTCAACATCGGCGCCTACGTTGATGAAGGCACGATGGTCGATACCTGGGCGACCGTCGGGTCCTGCGCGCAGATCGGGAAGAACGTGCACCTCAGCGGCGGCGTCGGCATTGGCGGCGTACTTGAACCCATGCAAGCCGGCCCGACCATCATTGAGGACAACTGCTTTATTGGCGCCCGATCGGAAGTAGTAGAGGGCGTGATTGTGGAGGAAAACTCGGTACTTTCCATGGGTGTTTACCTCGGCCAGAGCACGCCAATTTACGAACGAGCGACTGACACCGTCAGTTATGGACGCATTCCAAGTGGGTCAGTTGTCATCAGTGGAACTTTGCCCAAGAATGGCGGGCAGTACAGTCTTTACGCAGCGATCATCGTCAAGCGGGTTGACGCCCAGACGCGTGCCAAGACCAGTTTGAACGACTTGTTGCGCGATTGATATTTCACGAGCAGTACCAGGACGAAGGGAGAAAAGCATGGCAACTGAGGGCAACACCGGTACGATGGAGCGGATACTGCGCCTGATGGGCGAGAAGCGTGCTTCCGACCTCTATTTGTCGGCGCATGCCCCGGTGCTGATCAGGATCAATGGACAGTGCATACCGATCAACAGCCAGACGCTGCCTCCCGAAGGACCGCGCAATTTGCTGGCAGAGATTCTGTCCGACGAACATTTGAAGGAACTCGAAGAAACCAATGAGTTGAACACGGCTTGGGGCCTGGCTGGCGTCGGCCGGTTTCGCATCAGTGCGATGCGCCAGCGTGGCTCGATCGCGGCGGTCATCCGCTACATATTGCTTGACATCCCGCCACTGGCGGCCCTGTCCGTACCTCCCATCCTGAGTGACCTTGTAATGGAAAAGCGGGGCTTGCTGCTGATGGTGGGCGCAACGGGCACCGGCAAGAGCACGACCCTGGCCTCCATGCTGGACCATCGTAACGAAAACGTATCCGGCCACATTTTGACGATCGAGGATCCTGTCGAGTTTCTCTTCAAGAACAAGCGCTCGGTCGTCAATCAGCGCGAGGTTGGTTCCGATACGGTTTCAGGTCAGGTGGCGCTGAAAAACGCCTTGCGGCAGGCGCCAGACGTCATCCAGATCGGAGAAATTCGCGATCGCGAAACCATGTCGGCAGCCTTGGCCTACGCGCAGTCCGGCCATTTGTGCCTTGCGACCATGCATGCCAACAACAGCTATCAGGCGCTCAACCGTGTTCTGAGTTTCTACCCGGTGGAGGTTCGCCCCACGATGCTGGGCGACCTGGCCGCCGCCTTGCGGGCCATCGTATCGCAGCGCCTGTTGCGCACGACCGCCGGCGGTCGTACTCCGGCTGTCGAAATACTGCTCAACACCAAGCTGGTCGCCGAAATGATCGAAAAGGGTGATTTTTCCGGTCTGCGCGAGACCATGGAAAAGTCCATGACCGAGGGCAGTCAGACTTTCGAGCAGGATATTGCCCGCCTGATCACGGATGGCACGGTCGATCGCAAGGAGGGCCTGGCCAATTCCGATTCTCCGACCAACTTGATGTGGCGACTGCAAAATGACTTTAGCGCCCGTGCCAAGGTCGAGGAGCCAGACGACGATCCGGACGATGAACCATCGTTCACCGAAATCACGCTCGACGTCAAGCATTGACAGAACCCGGCACAGCGGCAATGACGGTTTTTGAACTGATCGCTGAGGGCGCGCACGCACTCGAGGATGCTGGCGTCAGTTTTGGCCACGGCACGACCAACGCATTCGACGAGTCCGCCTGGCTGGTTCTGTGGCAACTGGGTCTGCCGCTTGACTCACCCCTGCAAGGCGAGGATTCGGTAGCGGACCAGGTGCCAGCACCGGAACAACTCGAGCAGGTTTCGGCCCTGCTGAGGTCAAGAATAGAAAGCAGAAAACCTGCCGCCTACCTGACACACGAAGCCTGGCTGCAGGGTTTGTCCTTTTACGTCGATGAGCGAGTGATCGTACCGCGCTCTCTCATTGCAGAGTTGCTTGTCAGCGGCGCGATAGACCCCTGGCTTGGCGCCGCTACACACAAGGTCCTCGATCTGTGCACTGGCAACGCCAGCCTGGCCGTGTTTGCTGCCCTTGCCTATCCGTCGGTGACGGTCGATGCGTCGGACTTGTGCGTTGAAGCACTGGCGGTTGCGCGCATCAATCTTGACCGCTACCAACTGCGCGAGCGCATCAGCCTGCTGGTGTCAGACGGCCTGGCCAGCGTTCGCGGGCCCTACGACCTGATTTTGTGCAACCCTCCCTACGTGAATGCACAGAGCATGGCTGCACTGCCGCCAGAGTACCTTGCCGAGCCAAGCCTGGCACTCGATGGAAACCGGCACGGCGCCAGCGACGGCATGGACTTTGTTCGTCAATTGCTGAACGATGCACCCGAACAAATGAGCGATCAAGCCATTCTGGTCATCGAGATTGGCAACGAACGCGAGCATTTTGAAGCCGCATTTGGCAATTTGGAAGCAATCTGGCTGCAGACCAGCGCCGGTGAAGATCAAGTACTGCTGCTGACCCGCGACGTCCTACTAAAATACGTGGCACCGAAGTGAGTTGCACCACCGACTCCACTGTGTCCCCGAAAGATCTGCTTGATAACCCTAAAAAATCTGACCTTGCGCCGTGGCGCCAAGGTTCTTCTTGACGCTGCCAGCGTCACCATCAACCCCGGAGAGAAAGTCGGTCTGGTTGGACGCAACGGCGCTGGCAAGTCTTCACTGTTTGCACTGCTCAATGGCACGTTGCACGAAGATGGCGGCGAGTACTACGTGCCCCCGCAATGGCGCCTGGGTCAGGTGGCACAGGACATGCCTGAGACCGAACAAAGCGCCACCGACTTCGTGGTTGAAGGCGACACCGCCTTGCTGGCCGCGCAACTGGAAGTGAGCGCTGCCGAGGCGACCGACGATTACGACCGCATGGCGCACGCCTACATGGAACTGCAGGACGCCGGTGCCCATGACGCACCAGCGCGCGCTCAGGCGCTGATACTGGGCCTGGGCTTCAAGACCACCGAATTGACCAATCCGGTCAACAGCTTTTCCGGCGGCTGGCGCATGCGCCTGCAACTGGCGCGAGCACTGATGTGCCCCTCCGACCTCCTGCTGCTCGATGAGCCAACCAACCATCTGGACCTGGACGCCCTGGTCTGGCTCGAAGCCTGGCTCAAGCGCTACGAGGGCACCATCATCGTCATCAGCCACGACCGCGAATTTCTCGACGCGGTGAGCAATGTGACACTGCATATTGATGCCACCAGGTTGATGCGCTATGGCGGCAACTACAGCAAGTTTGAAGACATGCGCTCTGAGCAGATGGAACTGCAGCAAAACGCCTATGCCAAGCAGCAGGACAAAATCGCCCATTTGCAAAAATTCATCGCCCGTTTCAAGGCCAAGGCGAGCAAAGCCAAGCAGGCGCAAAGTCGCGTCAAAGCCCTTGATCGCATGGAGAAAATCGCGCCGCTTCTGGCCGAAGCCGACTTCACTTTCGAATTCAAGGAACCTGCCAACTTGCCCAACCCGATGCTGGCCATGCAGGGTGTGAGTTTCGGCTACCCTGCCGCGCAGGATTCGACTCCCGGCACTGGCCCGACGGTGATTGTCAGGAACGTCAGCCGCTCCGTTCTCGCGGGTCAGCGCATCGGTATCCTGGGCGCCAATGGACAAGGCAAGTCGACGCTGGTAAAAACAGTGGCCCGCGCCCTGGCGCCGATTGGCGGTGAACTGACCGAAGGCAAGGGTCTGAACGTGGGCTATTTTGCGCAGCAGGAACTCGACGTGCTGCGCCCGCTCGATACGCCGCTGGAACACATGATCCGCCTCGTCCGGGAAATGACTGCTGCCGGCAAGATGCTTGGGCAGGCCAGCCGTGAGCAGGATCTGCGCAGCTTTCTGGGCACCTTCAACTTCAGCGGCGACATGGTGAAGCAGCCTGTTGGCAGCATGAGCGGCGGCGAAAAGGCCCGCCTGGTGTTGTGCATGATCGTATGGCAGCGCCCCAACCTGCTGTTACTCGATGAGCCGACCAACCATCTCGATCTGGCCACGCGAGAAGCTCTCTCCATGGCGCTCAACGAATTCGAAGGCACCGTCATGCTCGTCAGCCACGACCGGGCGCTCTTGCGCGCCGTTTGTGACGAGTTCTGGATGGTCTCACGAGGCGGCGTCGAACCCTTCGATGGTGACCTCGATGACTATCAGCGCTACCTGCTGGACGAAGCGCGACGCCAGCGCGAAGCCATCAAGGAAGCCAGCAGCAGCGCCGCCAAGGCCGAACGTAAAGCGCTGGCCGGCGCAGCCGCCCCGGTCAAAGTCAAGCCGGCGGCGCGTGGCACTTTGCAACGTCGATTGCAGGATATTGAGTCGCGCATGAACACCTTGCAAGCGGAAGGCGGGTCCCTGGAAGCCCACCTGTGCGCCACACCGCCACCAGCCGACCTTGCCGAACTCGGCATGCGGTTGACGCTTGTGAACGATGAACTGCAGGCCCTGGAAGAGCAGTGGTTGACGGTAACAGACCAGCTCGAAACTGCGCCCGCTTGACGGCACTCCCCGTCGTGCCGTCAAGAGCGGTCTCAGCCCATGTGCAAGCCGCCGTTCACGGAGAAATCTGCACCGGTTGAATAGCTGCCGTCGTCCGAGGCCAGCCAGGCGATGATGGATGCAATCTCACTTGGCTCACCGAGCCGTTTCACGGGTACGGTAGCCACGATCTTGTCCAGCACGTCCTGCCGGATCGCCTTGACCATGTCAGTGCCAATATAGCCAGGGCTGACCGTGTTGACCGTCACACCCTTGTTGGCCAATTCCTGCGCCAGAGCCATGGTAAAGCCGTGCATGCCAGCTTTGGCAGCCGAATAATTGGTCTGCCCCGCCTGCCCCTTGGCTCCATTGACGGAGGAAATGTTGATGATTCGGCCCCAGCCTTTTTCCACCATGTCGGCCACCACCTGTTTGGTGACGTTGAACATGGAGTTCAAGTTGGTCTCGATCACAGCGTCCCAGTCTTCACGGGACATTTTGATGAACATGCGGTCCCGCGTGATGCCAGCGTTGTTCACCAGCAAGTCAATCGTTCCGTGCTCTGCCTTGGTCTTGGTAAAGGCTTCGACCGTGGAATCCCAGTCACCCACATTGCCAACCGAGGCGTAAAACGTGAATCCCAGAGCGGTCTGCTCGGCCAGCCACTTGGCGTGGTCACGCGTCGGACCGCATCCGGCAATGACCTTGAAGCCCTCTTTGTGCAAACGCTGACAGATGGCGGTTCCGATGCCACCCATACCGCCTGTGACGTAGGCTATTTTTTGACTCATGAACTTGCTCCCGATAGTTTGAGGAATGGATACTTGGCAGTCACTATAACGACTAATTCGCTTGACGGTATTGCGGAAAACACTGAGATCAGCGTTTTCCCAGAGCTGTCTTCCAATCTCTGAATACGTCGATGTCGAACCCATCCGGATAAAACAGATAGCCTGGCTTGTGGCCTTTGGTGTCAGTCACGCCGTACTGCCAGATGAACTCCTTGGTTTTGCGGTCGATCACCAGCACCCGATCGCGCAGGTCATCGACCACAAAGATGTCTCCCGTATCGGGCAACTCGCGGGCAATGCTGCAGTGATCGAGCATCTTGTCCCCCTCCTTGACAAAGTACTCCCAGCTGATCTTGCGCGTGGCCGGATCAAATATCACGATGCGCCCGGGTTTCCAGAAATCAGCCACGATGACCTGCTTGCCATCGACGGTCATGAATGCGTCTGACGGATAGCGGATATTGGGCGCCCGCACACTCCACAGCACCTTGCCTTCGCGCGTGATGCGTGAGATCCAGGAGCCTGATATTTCTGTCACCAGAATGTCACCGTTTTCCAGCGGTGTCGCACCGTTCGGGTGGGCCAGTTCATGTGGCGGCTTGTGATTGCATTTGCCGGGCGAGCCCCATTGGGTGACGATGCTGTTGTCCTTGGGGTCAATGATCAGAATCCTGCAATTGCGGATATCGGCCGTGATGAACTTGCCATCGGCCAGCAGATGCGCGTCATCGGGATAGTTCAAAAAGCCCGGTGCCTTGCCGCGAAAATCAGGCGTGCCATAGGTCCAGGTCAATTGCTTCTTTTCATAGTCGACGATGTGTACGTCGAAGTTGTCCTCTTCACTCACTGCCAACAACTTGCCATCGGGCGAAAAGTTCACATCCTCATTGCCCCGATAGACCTTCAAGGCGGGTGACACGAACTCCCAGACAATGCTCTTGTCCGGCGCGATTTCAATCAGGCGATTGTTGCGACGATCAGCAATCACGACCGGGTACGGCAGCGGTTTGCCCCAGGATGGCACTGGATTCTGTCGGTTTCCAGTGATGGGTGGAATCGGTGGCAGCGTGACGCCCGCCGAGACAATGCCGGCTCCGGTCATCTCAGCTGTAACCGTGACCTCGACCCCGGGCACTTTGGGTTTTGTTGCTTTTCTCGCGTCCTGGGACCATACCGGAGTGGCAACAAAGCCAAGGGTCAGCAGCAAGGCGATCAACCCCCCGCACTGCACCGAAAATGGCTGGGCATTCTTGTTCATGAAATGTTCCTTCTTGTTAATTGGGTACGCTGTCTACCAGCTTTCCTTGACCGTGCGGCCATGCAGCCTTTGCGGCAATCGAATATTGTCGGCGAATCTGCCTCGCCAGTACGCCAGTTGATCGGCAGACAATGTCAAGGGTTGCTTCATCACGAGCCAGGTCACGCCCTCTGTGCAGGGTGCCGAAGTGAGCGAACCTTCATAGCGGTAATACGTGTGTTCTGGCGGCAGCAGGGCAGCCGGATCCACCATGGCGCCCGCCACTGTGTGGTCACCATCAGCGCGCGCCGGAATGCGGGGCCACAACGCAGCGAGTGCCGCGTTTTCTGCGCCTCGGCGAAACAGCACGACCATGGCCAGCAATTGACCGGACTGACTCTTGTGCAACAGGTGCGCTGCCATGGCAAACTCCTCGCCCTCGATCCGGTCGCCGCCTGGTGTATGAAAGTGAACCTGCTGCAAGGTGTAAACCTCATTGCCAAGCAGCAGTCGGCTGCCTTTGGCCATGCGCAACCGGGCTGTGTGCCCGTCATTGGCAATTCTGAGGGGCGACGGTCGATATTGAAATTCGAGCGGCGCCAACTTTTTCTTCGCTGGCGCAACGATGTCAATCGGTGACTGCCTGCGTCCGGTCTGACACAACAAACTATCAGCGCGGACCCCATGCGGCGCCAGCAGCAGTGCCCAGATGACTGTGGCACTGCCAGCGCGCAAAAGCATCGCCAGACTCAACGCTCGATCGTCAGCGCCACGCCCATGCCTCCACCAATACACAAGGAGGCAATGCCGCGTTTGGCATCGCGGCGCTGCATCTCATGCAAGAGCGTCACCAGAATCCGGCAGCCGGACGCGCCGATCGGATGTCCGATGGCTATCGCACCGCCGTTGACATTGACTTTGGAAGTATCCCAGCCCATTTGCTGGTTCACCGCGCAGGCCTGGGCGGCAAAAGCCTCGTTGATTTCCAACAGATCCAGGTCAGCGGCCTTCCATCCGGCACGTGCCAGTGCTTTCTGCGAAGCGGGAACCGGTCCCATGCCCATCAGTGCCGGGTCCAGCCCGCTGGTGGCAAAACTGGCAATCCGGCCGAGCGGCTTGAGCCCCAGGGCGGCGGCCTTCTTCGCCGTCATCACCACCACCGCTGCGGCACCGTCATTGATACCCGATGCATTGCCAGCGGTGACGCCACCCGCCTTGTCGAACGCCGGGCGCAAACCCGCCAGCGCGTCAGCATTGGTCTTGCGGTTCAGGTACTCATCAGCCGCAAAAACAACAGGATCGCCCTTCTTTTGCGGGATGCTGATGGACACGATCTCGTCCTTGAACTTGCCGGCGTCCTGCGCCGCAGCCGCCTTTTGCTGACTGGCCAGTGCCAGCGCATCCTGCATGGCACGCGTGATACCGTACTGCTTGGCAACGTTTTCGGCAGTGACACCCATGTGATACTGGTTGTACACATCCCACAAGCCGTCGACGATCATGGAATCGATCATCTTCCAGTCACCCATGCGCTGACCATCTCGCGAACCCTGCAAGATATGAGGCGAGGCGCTCATGTTCTCCTGGCCGCCAGCAATGACGATCTCGCTGTCGCCCCAGGCAACCGCTTGCCCCGCCAGCATGACCGCCTTGAGACCCGAGCCACATACCGCATTGATCGTCAGTGCCGGTGTTTCTTTGGCCAACCCACTTTTGATCAGAGACTGGCGCGCCGGATTCTGACCCGCACCGGCCGCCAGCACCTGGCCCATGATCACTTCACCAATCTGGTCGGCACCCAATCCGGTGCGCGTCAGCAGGTCCTTGATGACTGCCGCACCCAGTTCAGGTGCCGAAATTTTTGCCAGGCTGCCGCCGAACTTCCCAACGGCGGTACGGGCGGCGGAAACGATAACGATGTCTTCCATTTGATCTCTCCAGAGTAAAAATATATGACTTAAGCCTTGGCTTTCACGTAGCGGCCGGGCGCAGCTTCAATCGCCTTGTGCTTGCCCTTGCCATAGACTTTAGGTGCCGCGATTTGCTTGCCAGCGTGTCCCTTGAGCCACTGCGACCAGTCGGTCCACCAACTGCCTGCATGCTCGGTGGCACCGGCGAGCCATTCGGCCTGGGTCTTGGGAAACTTGCCGTCATCACGTGTCCAGTGGCTGCGCTTCTTGGCCGCGGGCGGATTGATCACCCCAGCGATATGTCCAGAGGCACCCATCACGAAACGCTTTTTTCCAGGCAAGGCTTGCGTGGAGGCGTAGGCGCCGCCAATCGGCACGATGTGATCCTCGCGGGAGCCGTAAACGTAAACTGGCATGTCCAGTGTGCGCAAATCAACACCAATGCCGCAGACCGTCGCCGCACCCGGCTTTACCAGCCTGTTCTCCAGGTAAGTGTTACGCAGATACCAGGCGTAAAACGGCCCCGGCAGGTTGGTTGAGTCGCTGTTCCAGTAAAGCAGGTCAAACGCCGGCGGCGTCTCACCCTTGAGGTAATTGCCGACCACGTAATTCCAGACCAGATCGTTCGGACGCAGGAAACTGAAAGTGCTGGACAGGTCCTTGCCTTTCATCAGGCCGCCAGAGCCCATCTCCTTCTCCCGGTAATTGACGAACGACTCATCAATAAAGACGTCCAGCACACCTGTGTCCGAGAAATCCAGGAAGGAAGTGAGAAAAGTCGCGCTGGACACCGGCTTCTTGCCGCGCGCCGCGAGCACCGCCAGCGCGCATCCCAGCAACGTTCCACCAACGCAAAATCCAAGCGCATTGAGGCTTTTGGCAGCGGTGATTTCCTGGGTGACCGTGATAGCCTTGATGACCGCATCTTCCACGTAGTCATCCCAGGTCTTTTGCGCCAGCGTTGCATCCGGGTTGCGCCAACTGACCACAAACGTGCGATGCCCCTGTGCCACCGCATAGCGGATCAGTGAATTCTCCGGCTGAAGGTCCAGAATGTAAAACTTGTTGATGCAGGGTGGCACCAGCAGAAAGGGCTTTTCATAGACCTTGGCTGTCAGCGCCTTGTATTCAATCAACTGAAACAGGTCGTTCTCAAACACGACCGCGCCTTCGGTCGTCGCAACGTTCTTGCCGACCTCAAAGACACTTTCATCGGTCATCGAAACATGGCCCTGGCGCATATCGTGAATCAGGTTGCCAACGCCCTTGGCAATGCTCTCGCCCTGGGTCTCGATCGCCAACTTTTGTGCTTCGGCATTGAAGGCCAGAAAATTGCTCGGCGCCGCAGCAGCGGTCAGTTGCTCCACTGCAAAGCGGATGCGCGCGCGCGTCTTGGCGTCGGCTTGCACAGCATCGGCCAGCCCCATCAAGGTGCGCGCGTTGAGCAGAAAGGCGGCCGCAGAGAAAGAAGCAACCGGGTTGTTGTCCCACGCCTCTGTCGCAAACCGCTTGTCCTTGGGCTGCTGTGTGCCGTGCACGCCCTGTGTCCACAAACCAGCTGCGTCTTTGAGATATTGCTGCTGCAACTCCTGGAGTTTTTCCGGTTCAAAGCTGATGGCTGGCAGGGTTGAAAGCTTGGATGCGTTGCCGACGCCTGCGCTGCCCAAGTCGATATTCTGCAAGGCCGTCAAGGCCTGGGTCCAGTTGTCGGCCAGCGATTGCTGAAACTGCCGCACCGACTGCGCCCAAAAATCAGGGGATTCGTTCGTCATGCTGCGTCCTGTTGAGGTTGGCTGTAAGTGGAAACCCGAGTATCGCAGGTCCTGCCCTTCAAAATACTGACAGCGTCCTGCAATGCCTGATTGTCCCGCACTTCGGACGGCTCACCCGCTGTCAGGCGAGCCAGACGCAGGCTGCCATGCGGCCGCAGACACCATCACGTCGGTACGAAAAATACTGTTCAGGATGACTGACCGTACACCAACTGCCGGTACCGTCATTGCCATAGATTCGCTTGACGCCCAACCCCCTCAGGCGAAGACGCGCCAGACCCTGCAGATCAGCCAGCCATTTATCGCCTGTCTTCGCAAGGAACATGGCCGCTGCGGCTGGAGTCTGCGTTACGAAGGCATTGCGCACATCCGCACCAACTTCAAAAGCCTGGGGTCCGATACACGGTCCAAGCCACACCAGAATGTCGGATCGGTCTGCCAACCCGACGGGGCATCGCACCTGGTCAAACGACGCCAGAACAGATTCAAGAATCCCGACTCCGCCCTGCCCGGACAAGCCGCGCCACCCGGCATGCGCCGCGGCCACCACGGCGCCGCGCTCGTCGGCAAGCAACACAGGCAGACAATCGGCCGCCATGACGCTGCAGGCAAGCCTAGGTTCACTGGTGACGCATCCGTCGGCCTCGACACCCATGGCGGTCGCATCGGTCAGCGTGACGCAGTGTGTCCCATGCACCTGCGTCAGGAAGTGTGGCCGCGCGTCGATCGCCTCCTGCAGCAAGATTCTGTTGGCGGCAACGGCGGCCTGGCGATCCCCCACATGCTCACCCAAATTCAGGGAATCGAAAGGCCCTTGCGATACGCCACCGACACGCGTGGTGCACATGGCGCGCACCTGAGACGGAACCGGCCAATCCGGTATCAGCCAGTCCATCAGCGCTGCCAACGCTTCCACCACAGTTTGACGGATTGCTTCATGCTCTGAGCCGACCGCCAGACGGACGATCTCCTGACTTCGACCAGGACAGCGTCCTTCCACGCTTTCCAGCGTGGATAGACCCAGGCGAACCAGGCCAACTGCATCAGGGCTGGCTGAGTCAACTGGAACAGGCGCGCCATGATGGCAGTGCCGCCGATTTTGGCGCTCAGCAAGAGCACCAGTCCGAGCACGGTGTGTCCCTTGCCAAAGAGGTACAGCGCCAGCAACTTCACCGGCAGCAGGGTCAGCACCGGCAGACCAAATGCCAGCAGCGCCATCCGGGGCGACAGGCCGGCGACTCTTCTCTCCAGAGTCGCCCACAGGGGCAAGCGGGCCAGACGCGCGAAGAGGGCCGCAAGAGGCTCCCATCCCCACTCCTCAAACAGCAGCAAGGCCGCGAACAGGAAGAAGAACAGGCGCTGAAAGAACCTTCTGACGGCTTGCATGTCACGCGGCGCGCGGATGGACCTTGTTATAGGCGAGCAGCAACTTGCGGTGCATTTCACATCCCTCCAGACTCAAACCTGGTGAGGGCAAACCCATGAATCGGTCGGTTTGCATGATCAGCGCGTGCGCCTGTCCCACACTTCCAGCGCCGTACAACTGACGCAGAGCGTCCAGGCAAGGGCCGCTGTCGCCCATATCAGCCAGGTTGATCAGTGTCTCGATGCAGGCATAGACGTTGCGACGCTGTGCATTGAGTTGGTCAAAATGCCGTATCCAGTCACAGCCCTCCAGCGTTGCCGCCTCGTCGCCGATGGCCAGGGCGAGCAGCGTCTTGAGCTCGCCAATGCGCAGATCACTCCAGAATGAGTCCGCATCGGCCGCCAGTCCGATGACCGCCGCCACCGGACGCTGGTCCGCCAAAGCAGACTCATTCAAGGTCTCAAGCAGATCAGCACATTCCTCGTCATCCAGATCAGCAAGATTCAGGATCGCCTCGCGAATGTCATTGCCAACGCTGTTGTTCTCGAACTCCAGATCGTCCACCGGGTAAATCTCGGACATGCCGGGCACCAGCACGCGACAGGCGTAGACACCCAGGTGCGTGAAGTCAGCGATGTAGACATCGAATCCATCGCGCTGGATGCGATCAACCGACCATGCATAGTCCCCGGCTGTGCTGTTGCTGAAATTCCAGTCGCAAAACTCGAAATCAGGCTGATCACCGAGGAACTTCCAGTGGATGACACCACTGGAATCGACAAAATGAATTTCGATATTGGTCGAGCTCGCAACCTCCTCCAGATCAAAGCCGGGAATCGGAAAGCCCGCGAGCGCGTCCAGTGCGCGACCCTGCAGCAGTTCGGTCAAAGCCCGCTCCAAGGCAATCTCGAAGCGCGGATGGGCGCCGAAACTGGCGTAACAACCCTGATCCTGCGGGTGCAGCAGCGTCACATTCATCACCGGATACTGCCCACCCAGGGACGCATCCTTGACCAGAATGCCAAAACCCGCTGCTCGCAGCGCGTCAATGCCAGCGGCGATCCGTGGGTAGTGGCCGATCACCTCTTCGGGCACATCGGGCAGGCACATCCCCTGGCTGATGATCCGAAACTTGATATGCCGCTCGAAAATCTCCGACAGGGCCTGGGTGCGGGCTTCGGCCGGCGTGTTACCTGCCGACATGCCGTTGCTGACATAGAGGTTTCCAATGATGTTGACCGGGAACCAGGTGGTAGCGCCGTCGCGCTGATGTACATACGGGATAGCGCAAATGCCGCGCTCGACATTGCCCGAGTTGAACTCCACCAAACTGCTGGCACCGACTGTGCCGTCCGGGTTGTACAGGCCTTGCAATTGCGGATTGAGCAGTTCTGCCGGCCAGACACCATCAGGTGCTACCTCAAACCAGCGCTCCTGCGGGTAGTGCACAAAGTGGCGACCGGCAACATCTGGCCCCAGGTAGTAATGCGTCCAGAAATAGTTGGTCGAAAGGCGTTCCAGGAATTCGCCCAGTGCACTGGCCAGGCAGGCCAGCCGTGTCGCCCCTTTGCCGTTGGTAAACAGGAGCGGGCAATCCCGATCCCGGATGTGCACCGACCATATGCCTTCCACCGGATTGAGCCAACTGCGCTCTTCGACGTGAAAACCAAGCGCCTGCAGGCGCGTCTGCATCGTGTTGATGGTGGACTCAAGCGAGGCGTCCTTGCCGGGAATGAAGTTTTCGGTGTGCATGGGTGCCAGCATACCGCAGGCGAAGCTAAACTCGACGCACGTACCAGTGCAATCGCCATAATGGAGCTATTCATGATCCTCGAACTCGCAGACATCCGCATTCACCCAGGTCAAAACGCGGCCTTTGAAGAAGCCATAGGCCGTGGCCTTCAAACCGTCATTCCTGCGGCCAAAGGATTTCAGGGCTACAAGGTGAATCGCGGCATCGAGAGCGCCGAGCGCTACATCCTGCAGATCTTCTGGGACACCCTGGAAGATCACACTGTGGGTTTTCGCCAGTCACCTGCGTTCAACCAGTGGCGTGCCATCGTTGGCCCGTTCTTTGCCGGGCCACCGACGGTAGAGCATTTCGAACTTGTCAGCAAATCCGCCTGAAGAAAGAAAGATGCCATGAGCTACGTTTTCAATCCCACCGCGGTCGTCTCGGTTCCCGTGGTCGGTAGCACGCTGAATTTTCCGGTGCACCGCATTTATTGCGTCGGACGCAACTACGAAGAGCATGCCAAGGAGATGGGCTTCAGCGGCCGCGAAGCGCCCTTCTTCTTCATGAAGCCGGCCGACGCAGTGGTCGTTGTGACCCCTGGCGAAAAAGGCAATATGCCCTACCCGAGCCTGACCAAGAGCCTGCACCACGAAATCGAGTTGGTTGTGGCGATTGGCAAAGGCGGAAAGAACATCAAGGCCGCCGACGCACATCAACACATCTTTGGCTACGCCGTTGGCCTTGACATGACGCGCCGCGATCTGCAAAACGAAATGAAGAAACTTGGCCGTCCATGGTCCATCAGCAAGGGCTTCGACCACTCGGCACCGATCGGCGTGATCACCCCCGCTGCCGACGCTCCCGACATTGCCAGCGCCGAAATCTTGCTGCAGGTAAACGGCCAGCAGCGCCAGCGCAGCCAGATCTCCAAACTGATCTGGAACATCAACGAAGTCATCGAACACCTGTCGACGGCCTGGGAACTGCAGAGCGGCGACCTGATTTACACAGGCACGCCAGAGGGTGTCGCTGCGGTCGTGTCTGGCGACAGCATGAGTGCCAGCATTACAGGACTGCAATCCATCACGGTGACGGTCAACTAGCTCCTAGCGCCCTGCGACCATGCTGCGCAAGCCCATCAAGCATTGCAAGGACTGCGGCGCGGCCGCGGTCTATCGCATTCCGGACGACGGCGATACGAAAGAGCGGGCCGTTTGCCCGGCCTGCAACAGCATTCACTACGAGAACCCCTTGATCGTCGTCGGAACCGTGCCCTACTGGGGCAGCAAAGTCTTGCTGTGCAAACGCAATATCGAACCGCGTTGGGGCAAGTGGACGTTGCCGGCCGGGTTTATGGAACTGAACGAAACCGTGGCCGAAGGCGCAGCGCGCGAGACGCTGGAAGAGTCCGGTGCGCAGTTTGAGCTCGAAGGTTTCTTCTCGTTGCTCAACGTGCCGCGCGTTGGCCAGGTCCATATGTTCCATCTGGCGCGTCTGCTCAGCGACAGTTTCAATCCTGGCTTTGAGACGATTGAAGCGCGCCTGTTTACTGAAGAAGAGATTCCCTGGGATCAAATCGCGTTCAGGACGGTGAAAGAGACTCTGGAACATTATTTCCGCGACCGCGCCGCAGGCCATTTCGATTTCCATGCTGTCGATGTTGTTTGACCCACAGTCCACCAGCATGGACCGCCTGCAGTTCTGGTTTTACCGCATCGGCGGCTATCTGCTGCTCAACGTCATGGACGAACCGGCCTGGCTGGCACTGATGTTCTGTTAAGGTGACAGGACCACTTGCGTCAGACCGGACGTTCAAGCCGCCTCAAGTCAGTTGACGGCGTTGCAGGTATCGCTTGTGCAGGCTCCCGGAAACGGCGGCGACAAGCAGAAAAGCCAACACGCCGGCCAAGCCCATGACCGCATCGCAATACAAACCCGCCTTACTGCCCGACTTCTCGTAGAAGAAGCCGTTCAAGATGCCCATGTAGGCAATTGGTGTATTCGAAAGGGAGGCAAAGATACTGTACTTGGTGGCGGCAGCACCCGTGCCGATGGCTTCCAGCGTGACTGCAGTGAAGGCTGCGTAGCACAGGCCAGCGATGAAGCCATAGGACAGAACAAAAACATAGTACATATTCAAATTGTGCGGCGCCCAAGCCATCAGGACGGCGCAAATCGACATGATGACGCCGAATATGGCATACGCGAGCCTGCGGTCCATGCGATCACAGAAATAGCCACCAACCATGCACCCAATAGCCGACAACAAGCCGCTGAGTGCACCGCTTGTGACTGCAACATCGTTGGCACTGGCACCCCATTCATTGGCAAACAGTGGAAACAGGTTTCCCGCGGCACCAGATCCGATCGGCAGAAAGCAGATAAGCAGTCCGAGATAGCCCACGCGCGAACTCACGACTTGCCACAAGTCGAGAAAGACGCGTTGGACGGTGCGCCACAACAGTGCCAAATCCGGTCGGGCAGCGGTAGTCACTGGTTCATCCGAAAGATCGGGCAAATGCGATTCAGGCTCGGTCGTAAAAAGGATCGCCATGCCGGTCAGAAGGCAGAGAATTGCCAGTACGACGCCAGGTAACCATGCGTGGGTCGTGTTTTCTGCAATGACAAGGGCCAAACCACCGCCCAGACCACCACCACCCAGATTGCCCGCCTGAAACCAGCCCGCTGTGCGCCCCATCTCGCGTGGTGCCGTGTTGTATGCCATCAGACTCTCAACCGACATGCTGAGCAAGGCCGTGGCGAAATTGCCCACCACCACCAACACGCGGAGCCAAGGCAGCCCGGCTTCCGTCGCCGGGATCACGCCTAGAAGGGCAATACCCAAGGCACTCGTGATGCTTGCGATGACAAACCACTTCTTGCGGCTCAGGGTCAGATCCACCAGCGGTGCGTAGAGAAATTTGAACGTGTGCGGCAGGAAACTCAAGCCCGTGAGCACCGCAATGGTCACGGAATTGACGCCGGCTTGGCCCAGCAGATAGACGATGGTGACCCCCAGGAATCCACTGGCTGCCCCAAACGGAATGATGAGCAGCAAGAACACCAGGGGATGCGTGTACTTGGCTCGTCGTTTATCGATTGTGATGGTCATGCTCCAATGATGGCACATCGGATGCGCAACCGCCCCGGTGCAAGCGTTAGTGCAGCTTTTCCTTGGCTTGCACATCAATCACGTCAGCATCATTGCGCTGACCTGCCGGGTGCGTGCCTGGTCTGGCATGGAAGCGGTCCCAGACCGCCTGTCGATCGACTTTGAAGGTCCAGCGCGCAACCGGTCGCCCATTCAAGCGCGCCCAGGCTGAGCGCAGCAACCACAGTAACAGCATAAGCAGAGCGGCGAGCAGCAAACTCGCCGCAAAAACCGCTCCCGCCAGCAGCAAGGCGACACGCAACAGGAGGTGCAAGAACTTCTTCATCTCACCACAGTATGCAACAGGGTGAAAGACATTGGCCCTGACGACGCGCCCCGCTCACCGCCCGGGCCGCGGTCAGTGCAGCGTCGCGCCCGTCTTGGATTGCAGTTCTTCGCGCGTCACGCCGGGCGCCATCTCAACCAGTCTGAGGCCTTGCGGCGTCACATCCATCACCGCCAGATCAGTGATGATGCGGTTGACCACAGCCACACCGGTCAGCGGCAAATTGCATGCTTTCAGGATTTTGAGGTCGATGCTGCCGTCCTTCTTCTTGGCCACGTGTTCCATCAGAACCAGCACACGCTTGACGCCGCCGACCAGGTCCATCGCCCCGCCCATGCCCTTGACCATCTTGCCCGGGATCATCCAGTTGGCCAGATCACCGTTTTCGCTGACCTGCATGGCACCCAGAATGCTCAGGTTGACCTTGCCGCCACGAATCATGGCAAAGCTCTCGTGACTGCCAAAAATGCTGGAGCCAGGAATCGTCGTCACCGTCTGCTTGCCGGCGTTGATCAGGTCGGCGTCAACTTCGTCTTCCGTCGGAAACGGTCCTATGCCCAGCATGCCGTTCTCGCTCTGCAGCCAGACCTCCTTGTCCGGGGCAACGAAATTGGCCACCAGGGTCGGCAGACCGATCCCCAGATTGACATAGAAACCGTCCTGCAATTCTTCAGCCGCTTTGGCCGCCATTTGGTCGCGTGTCCAAGCCATGATCAAACTCCTTTAGAGGTAACGGTGCGCTGTTCGATGCGCTTCTCGGGATGCGCATTGAGCACAATGCGGTGCACGTAAATACCGGGCAGATGCACGGCATCCGGATCGAAAGCGCCGGTCTCGACAATCTCCTCGACCTCGACCACGGTGATCTTGCCGGCCATGGCAACTGCCGGATTGAAGTTGCGCGCCGTGCGCCGGAAAATCAGGTTGCCACTCTTGTCGGCCTTCCAGGCCTTGA
>CAIYMN010000310.1 GCA_903927295.1 uncultured beta proteobacterium
GGTAGTCCTCGGCCGTTTTCTTCATTTTGCGAAGAATATCGGCACTGACCTGCTGGGCGGAAATCTGCTTGCCGCGGACTTCGACCCAAGCGTCACCGTTGTCAGCTGCAGCGATCTTGTAAGGCATCAGATCGATGTCTTTTTGAACTTCCTTCTCGACAAATTTGCGACCGATCAGGCGCTTGACTGCGTACAGCGTGTTCTTGGGGTTGGTCACCGCCTGGCGTTTGGCCGAGGCACCGACCAGCACTTCGCCGTCTTCCTGATAGGCCACGACAGACGGCGTGGTGCGTGCACCCTCAGCGTTTTCTATGACCTTGGGGGTGTTGCCCTCCATGATGGAGACGCAACTGTTGGTTGTACCCAAGTCGATACCAATGATTCTTCCCATGATTCTTCCTTATGCAAATGTTCGATGTTTTTAACTTGTGGATAACTTGATCTTTTTCAAGTCAAATAAGCAGATTATTTGGATGCAGCGACCGTGACCAGCGCCGGACGCAACACGCGCTCGGCTATCAGGTAACCTTTTTGCAGCACCGTCACGACGGTGTTGGCATCGAGTTCAGAGGGAACGACGCTGATGGCTTGCTGCTGATGGGGATCGAATTTGCTGCCGGCGCCAGGGTTGACAACAAGCACCTTGTTGCGCTCCAGCGCCGCAAGCAACTGTCGCAACGTCGCTTGGGCGCCCTCGCGAATCTGCTCTGCTGTCGCGTCCTTGAGCAGAAGCCCCGCTTCCAGGCTGTCTACCACCGGCAGCAGGCTCTCGGCAAAACTCTCGACGGCAAATTTGCGCGCTTTGGAGATCTCTTCCTCGGCACGACGACGCGCATTGTCTGCGTCGGCCTTGGCACGCAGGAATTGGTCTGCCAGGTCTGCACTCTTGGCCTGCAGGAGCGCCAGGTCTGCCTGGGCACGGGACAAGGCGTCCTCTTCTCGCGTGAACTGTTCGGAGGCAGTCTCCTCGGAGTCCGGATCAGGGATCGAATTGGGGTTGGGTTGTTTTGAATCGTTTTCGGACATGCTGATGAGCCAGGTTTTGCTATGACGCCCCTGATGTTGGGGCGCCTACAGGCTATTCAAGAGCCCCTTTTGAGGGCGGGGTCACGCTGAGACCGTTTGGCGCAAAAAACGATCGTCAGGTAGTTCGCAACTTGGCCCTAATTCGAAACGCCCAGCAGTTCAACATCGAACTTCAGCGTCGCATTCGGTGGAATCACGCCGCCGGCACCGCGCGCGCCATAGCCCAGCGCAGGAGGAATGATGAGCGTGCGTGCGCCGCCCACCTGCATGCCGGCAACGCCCTCATCCCACCCGCGAATCACCATGCCGGCGCCGAGTGAAAAGACGAAAGGGTCGTTGCGGTCCTTGCTGGAATCAAACTTGGCACCCTGGACGCCATCGTTGTAGAGCCAGCCGGTGTAGTGCACGGTGACGCGCTGTCCCGCACCTGCCAGCGAGCCGGTGCCGACCAGATTGTCCGTGTACTGCAGCCCTGAGGGTGTGGTGTTCATGTCGCGATCTCTCTAAACTACGAAAGTCGTAGTTTAAGGTGCTCAGGTGACCTTTTTGGCTTGGCCAGTGGCCCATTTCACAGCAAACGCTGGAATATCACTCCAACGCTTGAGCAGATCGACACCCTGAGAGGTGAGGACATAGCCGTCCTTCCCGTGCGTGAGCAGATTCGCCAGACGCAATTCCTTGATCCGAGTGTTGAGCGTGTTGGGTGTGATGCCACCAATGCTGTCTTGTAGCAGGCGGAACGTCTGTGAATGACCATCACGCAGAGCCCACAGTACGCGGATGGCATAGCGCGATTCCAGGAGCCCGAGCAACAGCGCAACGGCGGCATCTTCCTTGGCACTCATATCAAACGGCTCCCCCTAAAAAATCTGGATGCTGGGCGGGTGATTCATTGGATGCGCTACCCGACCGACTCCACGAGCCTTTGACGTTTGCACATACTATTCATTTTCAGGAAAACTATAGCGCAGATTCTCGCTTGCCACCTGATTCATGGCTACCATCTTTAGTACGTGCCGGCCGGCCATTGATCACACTCGCTCGTTTTACCAATTTCTTTTAGGGTCGTTGGGAATTAGCGACACCAAAAGCGTCGGAAATCGGCACACTCATCGGCCACCATGAAACGCATTTGGGACATCTCCTCGCCGCTTCATCCGGGCTCGCCGGTCTTTCCTGGGGATACGACCTATAGTCAGGAATGGACTACCAACATTGGGCCCGATTGCCCGGTCAATGTCAGCGCAATGACGCTCTCGCCGCATGTTGGCAGTCACGCCGATGCCCCCCTACACTACGACCCGCAGGGTGATCCGATTGGCGCACTCGATCTGCTGCCCTATCTGGGGCCGTGCCGGGTGATCCATGCCATCGGTTGTGGTCCGCTGGTTGAGTGGCTGCATCTCGCTCACGCGCTGCATGATCTGCCGCCACGCCTGCTGGTCCGCACTTACGAGCGCATGCCGGTTGACCGCTGGGACCCCGGTCTGAGCGCCTTCGCCGCCGCAACACTGGAGCGCCTGGCCGATCTGGGTGTGCTGCTGGTGGGCATTGACACCGCCAGCATCGACCCGGCGGAGAGCAAGACGCTGCCGAGCCACCAGATGATCCGTCAGCGAGGCTTGCGCGTGCTGGAAAACCTTGTGCTTGACGCCGTGCCCGAGGGCGACTACGAACTGATTGCCTTGCCGCTCAAACTCATGCTCGCCGACGCATCGCCGGTGCGGGCCATCCTGCGAGAACTTCATGATCACCCTTGAACATTGCCAACAACTCGACCTGCAGGATCCGCTGCGAGCGCTGCGCGAGCAGTTCAGCCTGCCCAACGGCGTGATCTACCTCGACGGCAATTCGCTCGGCGCCTTGCCAAAGAGCACGACTGCGCGCGTGGCCCAAGTGGTGGCCCAGGAGTGGGGGCAGGGACTCATCGGCTCCTGGAACGATGCCGGCTGGTTTGACATGCCACAGCGTCTGGGGGACCGCATCGCGACCCTGATTGGTGCCAGTCCGGGCGAGGTGGTTGCCACGGACAGTACATCGATCAATCTGTACAAGGTGCTCAGCGCCGCGCTGCAGATCGCCAGAAGCGGTGATCCAGCAAGGCTCAGGGTGATTTCAGAGCGCGACAATTTTCCAACCGATCTCTACGTTGCCGAAGGTCTGTGCCGCGCACAAGGCGGCACGCTGGAACTGCTTGAAGGCGAGCAACTGGCAGCGGCGCTGGCGCCAGATGCGGCGCGGGACGTGGCGGTGCTGCTGCTGACCCATGTGAACTACCGCACCGGCGCCATGCACGACATGGCGGCACTGACGGCGGCTGCGCACCGGGCCGGCGTGCTCACGGTATGGGACCTGGCGCACAGTGCAGGCGCGGTACCTGTCAGCCTGAAAGCCGACCAGGCAGATTTTGCGGTCGGCTGTGGCTACAAGTACCTCAATGGAGGCCCGGGCGCGCCGGCGTTTGTCTGGGTCAGCCCGCAGCATGCCGATCGTTTCTGGCAGCCGCTGACGGGCTGGTGGGGCCATGCGGCGCCCTTTGCCTTTACGCCCGACTACCAGCCCGCCAGCGGCATTGCGCGTTACCTGTGCGGCACCCAGCCCATCATCAGCCTGTCGGCACTGGCTTGCGGGCTCGACACCTTCGGCGCCGCCGAGGCTTTGGGTGGCATGGCCGCGCTGCGCGCCAAGTCGCTGGCGCTGAGCGACCTGTTCATCACGCTGGTGGAGCAGCGCTGCGCCGGTCACGGCCTCATGGTGCTGACTCCGCGCGAACATGCCCGGCGCGGCTCGCAGGTCAGTCTGGCAAGAGAGCAGGGCGGCTACGCCATCATGCAGGCCCTGATCGCGCGCGGTGTCATCGGCGACTTTCGCTCAGGCGACGGCAAGCAGCGCGCCGATATCCTGCGCTTTGGTCTGACCCCCTTGTATACCGGCTTTGAAGATGTGTGGCAGGCACTGGAGCAACTGCACCAGGTACTCGAGAGCGGCGAGTGGCAGCGCGCCGAGTTCAAGCTGCGCAAGGCGGTGAGCTGATATGGGCACCCCCGAGCAGATCCTGGCTGCGGAAAATGCAAAGCTCGATTTCAGCCGCTCCATGAGCTATGGCGACTACCTGCA
>CAIYMN010000311.1 GCA_903927295.1 uncultured beta proteobacterium
ATGACCATGCAGAAAAGCTGCAACAATATCGACTCAAACAACAGACTTGTTGGTGATATCGGCGGTGATTATCTGCACGAATGCATCGAGGGACATCACACCGAGATCTCGACCACCCCGGGCGCGCACTGCAACCGTGCCTGCCGCCTTCTCCTTGTCACCCACGACCAGGATATAGGGCAGCTTCTGCATTGAATGCTCGCGTATTTTATACGTAATTTTCTCGTTTCTGAGGTCCGTCACGGCCCTAAGTTCTTGATTTGGCAGTGCATTCTTCAATTTTTCGACAATTTCGCGACAGTAATCCCCCTGCGCATCGGTGATATTGAGCACTGCCAATTGCACTGGTGCCAACCAGGTCGGCAGTGCGCCGGCGCTTTCCTCAATCAAAATTCCGATAAAACGCTCCAGGCTGCCAACAATGGCTCGGTGCAACATCACGGGCCGATAGCGCGCGCCATCCTCGCCAACATATTCCGCGTCCAGCCGTTCCGTCATGAAGAAGTCGACCTGCATCGTGCCGCACTGCCATTGACGGCCCAGCGCATCCTTCAGCGTGTATTCGATCTTCGGCCCGTAGAAGGCACCTTCGCCCGGGGTGATTTCAAATTCGCAACCCGACAGGCGCAGGCTCTCCATCAACGCGTGCTCAGCCTTGTCCCAACTCTCCTCGGACCCAATGCGCTTGTCAGGTCGGGTGGCAATCTTGTAAATGATCTGCTTGAAGCCGAAGTCGGCATAGACTTTCTGCAACAAAGCGGTGTAGTTCGCGCATTCCTGCAGGATCTGATCTTCGGTACAGAAGATGTGGCCATCGTCCTGCGTGAAGCCGCGCACGCGCATGATGCCGTGCAAACCACCGGACGGCTCATTGCGGTGGCACTGGCCAAACTCGCCATAGCGCAGAGGCAGATCACGGTAACTCTTGATGCCTTGCTTGAAGATCAGGATGTGCCCCGGACAGTTCATTGGCTTCAAGGCATATTCACGTTTTTCCGACTCCGTCGTGAACATGTTTTCGCGGTACTTTTCCCAGTGTCCGGTCTTCTCCCAGAGTGACTTGTCAATGATCTGTGGCCCTTTGACCTCAAGGTACCCATTGTCCCGATAGACCTGCCGCATGTACTGCTCCACACCCTGCCACAGGGTCCAGCCCTTGGGGTGCCAGAACACCAGACCCGGAGCATGGTCGTCGATATGAAACAGGTCCAGTTCCCGACCAAGTTTGCGGTGATCGCGTTTCTCGGCTTCCTCGAGCATCGTCAGATGCTGTTGCAGCTCGTCCTTGGTAGCCCAGGCCGTACCATAAATCCGCTGCAGCATTTCGTTGCGGTGGTCGCCGCGCCAGTAGGCGCCGGCAAGCTTCATCAATTTGAAAAACTTCAGTTTTCCGGTACTGGGTACGTGAGGCCCGCGACACAGGTCTTCAAACTTGCCCTCACGGTACAGTGAAACGTCTTCATTGGCCGGGATGCTGGCAATGATTTCTGCCTTGTAGTGCTCGCCCAGACCCTTGAAATAGGCAACTGCCTCGTCGCGCGGCAATACCCTTCGTGTGACCGCCTCATCCCTGCCGGCGAGTTCGGCCATTTTCTTCTCGATGCTCGCGAGGTCCTCCAGCGTGAAGGGGCGCTTGTAGGAAAAATCGTAGAAAAACCCATGCTCTATGACCGGGCCAATCGTGACTTGCGCATCCGGAAAAAGTTCTTTCACAGCGTAAGCCAGCAGATGCGCAGTGGAATGCCGGATCAGCTCCAGTCCAGCGGCATCTTTCGCTGTGACAATGGACAGGGCGGCGTCCGCTTCGATCACGTGACTGGTGTCCACCATCTTGCCGTCCACCTTGCCTGCAAGCGCAGCCTTGGCCAGGCCCGAACCAATGGAGGCCGCCACCTCGGCAACCGTGACTGGTTGGGAAAACTCGCGTCGAGAACCATCAGGAAGTGTGATCAGGATCATGGTTGCAGATAATCGGTTGAGGACAGGGCTGGCTCGCTTCGCGAAGCTGCGATCTGTCCCACAAGGTTTCATGAATAAAAAAGCGCGGACTAGCCGCGCCTTGGTATTGGGAGGCCGGAACAGCGTGATTTTACGCTGACCGGTCTGCACCTCCATCGTCAATGAAACTGCTCTTCTTCGGTGGAGCCGGTCAGCGCCGTGACGCTGGATTTGCCGCCCTGAATCGCGGTGGTCACTTCGTCAAAATAGCCGGTACCGACTTCCTGCTGATGCGACACAAACGTATAGCCGCGTTCACGCGCCGCGAATTCTGGCTCTTGCAGGCGCTCGACATAGGCCGTCATGCCACGCTTCACATAGTCCTGCGCCAGGTCGAACATGTGGAACCACATGGAGTGAATGCCGGCCAGCGTGATGAACTGGTACTTGTAGCCCATGGCTCCGAGTTCCTTCTGGAATTTGGCGATGGTTGCGTCGTCCAGATTCTTCTTCCAGTTGAAAGACGGCGAACAGTTGTAGGCCAGCATCTTGCCGGGATGCACCTTGTGCACACCTTCGGCAAACTTGCGTGCGAACGCCAGATCGGGCGTGCCCGTTTCGCACCAGACCAGGTCAGCATAGTCCGCATAAGCAACAGCGCGGGAGATCGCCTGATCCAGCCCCTTGCGTGTCTTGTAAAAACCCTCGGCGGTGCGCTCACCCGTGAGGAAGGGCCTGTCGTTGGCGTCGTAGTCACTGGTCAGCAGGTCGGCAGCTTCCGCGTCAGTCCGTGCGATCACCAGTGTCGGCACGCCACAGACGTCAGCCGCCATGCGCGCAGCGATGAGCTTCTGGCAAGCCTCGGCCGTCGGCACCAGCACCTTGCCGCCCATGTGACCGCACTTCTTGACAGAGGCCAGTTGATCTTCCCAATGGACTCCGGCCGCTCCAGCCTTGATCATGTTCTTCATCAGCTCGAATGCGTTGAGCACGCCGCCGAAACCGGCTTCAGCGTCGGCCACGATAGGCGCAAAGTTGTCGATGTAGCCATCATCACCGGCGTCGATTCCCTTGGAATGCTGGATTTCATCGGCCCGACGAAAGGTGTTGTTGATACGCTCGACCACCTTCGGAACCGAATCAACCGTGTACAGGGATTGATCCGGGTACATCGAAGCCGAGTTGTTGTTGTCGGCAGCAACTTGCCAGCCAGACAGGTAGATCGCCTTGACGCCGGCCTTGACCTGCTGCATGGCCTGACCACCGGTCAACGCACCCAGGCAGTTGACGTACGGTTCGGTGTTCACCAAGTCCCAGAGTTTTTCGGCGCCGCGGCGCGCCAGCGTGTGTTCGATCGGGAAAGAACCGCGCAGACGCACCACATCAGCCGCGCTGTAGCCGCGCTTGATCCCCTTCCAGCGGGGATTGGTCGCCCATTCTTTCTCCAGGGCGGCGATCTGTTGTTCGCGGCTCAATTGTTCAGTCAGGGTTTGGGGCATGAAATCACTCCTTGGGTTAATTGAAACTCTTTACACCACTCGACCAGCAGATCCAGTGTCGATGGACGAAGTTTAAGTCTTCTATAAGAGTAAAACAAATCTTATGTCTTATATAAGACATATATTTATCTTAATGAAATCAACAGGTTAAAGCGATGTTTTCATATTACAAAACGTTTTTCTCTGCTTTGGGAATTTTTGATGCAGCGCAGCATTCGATCCTTTTGCTAACTGAAAGGTGGATTTCACAATATGAAACAACGAGCGCGCCAGGGTCACGCAGACGTGTTACAGACTGTCAATCCAGTCCCGCCACCCGCGAATGAGGCATGATGAGAGCATTCAACGTCGCTTGATGAGAGCACCCTTGCCTACCACGCCCCGGCGTCTGCGCGCCTACTTCCTACTCGCCCTGAGCATGTCGCTCGTTGGCAGCTACGTCGCCCTGTCCAAGCCGCTGGTGGCCGCACTGCCGGTGATGCTGTTGGCCTGGCTGCGTTTTGGCATAGGTGTGCTCGCCATGCCGCACTGGCTGATGAAACCAGCCGGCGAGCCACCTATGACGCCGGCAACGCGCAAGCTGGTTTTTCTGGAGTCCTTCCTCGGAAATTTTCTGTTTTCGATCTGCATGCTTTACGGTGTCAGCATGACCAGTGCCGTCTCCGCCGGCGTGATTCTGGCGTCGATTCCAGCTGTTGTGGCGTTGCTGAGCTGGCTCTTCCTGCACGAACGCATCGGCCTGCGCGTCTGGGCCGCGATCGCCTGCGCCGCCTGCGGTATCGGTCTGCTTGCCGTGTCGGGCCAGCAGACCACGCTGCAACAGGATTCGAGCCTTTGGGGCAATGCGCTGATCTTCGGCGCCGTTGTCTGCGAAGCTGCTTACGCCGTCATTGGAAAAAAACTGACCAGCGCACTGTCCGCCAAACGCATCACTGCATTGATCAATCTGTGGGGTTTTGTGCTGATGAGCCCGATGGGCCTGTATCTGGCGCTTCAGTTCGATTTCGGCAGCGTTGCGCTGAGCAACTGGTTGTTGCTGCTTTTCTACGCCCTGGCGGCCAGCGTGGGGACCGTATGGCTATGGATGACCGGCCTCAAACACGTGCCAGCGGCCAAGGCCGGCGTCTTCACGGTCATGTTGCCCATTTCAGCGGCCCTCGTGGGCGTTCTGGTGTTGGGGGAGACACTGCGTGGCCTGCAACTCGTGGCCTTCGGCGTCGCCCTGCTGGGGCTGTTGCTGGCCACCCTGCCCTCGCGCAGTCTCCCCGAACCGATCAGGGTCCGGTCAGGCAGCAATCACTGAGCACCGTGCCGTCTTCATCGGCGTAAAGCCAATCTCCCGGTCGGACCCGGACGCCCTGCAACTCGATGGCCAGATCGCGCTGGCCTTCATTGCGTTTTTCGGTCGGCAGCGGCATGCTCGCCAGCGCCCGGATGCCGACATGCAGCAAAGCCAGTTCAGCCACATCCCGCACGCAGCCATCAATCACCACGCCGGCCCAGCCATTGCGTGCTGCCGCTGCGCCCAGATTGCCTCCCAGCAGGGCGCGGCGCAGGGAAGCGCCGCCATCAACCACCAGGACCCTGCCCAGCTTGCCCGCGGCTGTATCGATGCGTCCATCAGAGTCGAGCAACGCCTTCACCAGCGAGTTGTCCTCATGGCATTTGAGCGTCACGACCGGCCCGCAAAATTGACGTACTCCACCATAGTCTCGAAACACTGGCGGCAGTACCCGAAATGCACCGGATGAATCGTTTTTGTGGCTGTCACACAGGTCACAGGTAGCAAATAGCGGGCTCATTGGTCAACTCCTTGGGTTCATGAATTGGCGGATTTTCAATTTTCAGAGGGAAAACTCGAAAAACCTGCCTGTAAAAAAAACAACACGATCGGACGAAATAAACCTATTTTCACTAGGAAACGGGCTAATTCTCCAGTAGCATCCCATTTGCCAGCAGAGAAGCGGTTTCTCGCTGGTGATTAATCAACTTCTAGAAGGACAATAAATCATGGCAACTGCAACCAAAGCTCCGGCAAAGAAAGCTGCTCCCGCAAAGAAGGCAGCCCCAGCGAAAAAAGTAGCTGCAAAGAAAGCCCCCGCCAAAAAAGCGGCACCGGCAAAGAAAGCTGCTCCAGCTAAAAAAGTAGCTGCAAAGAAAGCTGCTCCCGCGAAGAAGGTAGCTGCGAAGAAAGCACCCGCCAAAAAGCGCACTCCGAACGCAGCGTTCATGAAGGCCCTGACACCCAGCGCAGCACTGGCCGCCGTGGTCGGCGCGAATCCGCTGCCACGCACTGAAGTCGTCAGCAAGCTGTGGGCCTACATCAAGAAGAACAAGCTGCAGGACGCCGTCAACAAGCGCATGATCAATGCCGACGCCAAGCTCAAGGAAGTCTTCGCCAAGGCACAGGTCTCCATGTTCGAGATGGCCGGCCTGATCGGCAAACACCTCAAGTAAGCAGATCCTGCCACTTGACGCAAGAGGCCGACGCAAGTCGGCCTTTTTTCTTCTGGCATGATGGCGACCGTTTCCTGATATTCATGCCCAAGTCATGCTGCGCTTTCTGTTAACCCGTTTCAGCCTGATCGTGCCGACCTTCATCGGCATGACGCTGGTGGCATTTTTCCTGATCCGGCTGGTGCCAGGTGACCCCATAGAAACGCTGGCTGGCGAACGCGGCATCGATGCTGCGCGGCACGCGCTGTTGCTCAAGGAGTACGGACTGGACCGTCCGGTGCTGGTGCAATACGGCATCTACATCGGCCGCGTTCTGCATGGCGACCTTGGCACATCCATCATTACCCACGAGCCGGTACTCAATGAGTTCCTGGCCCTCTTTCCGGCGACCATAGAACTGGCGCTGTGCGCCATCGTGTTTGCCCTGCTGCTGGGTATTCCGGCGGGCATTCTGGCGGCGGTGCGCCGCAACTCGGTGCTCGACCATGGCGTCATGGGTGTGTCGCTGACCGGTTATTCCATGCCGATCTTCTGGTGGGGCCTGCTGCTGATCCTGCTGTTCTCGGTGCAACTGGACCTGACCCCGGTTTCCGGTCGCATTGCCGTCAAGTACTTCATTCAACCAGTGACCGGCTTCCTGCTGATCGATTCCTGGCTGGTCGGCGACAAAGGCGCCTTCTGGTCAACTGTCACGCACCTGATCCTGCCAACCATTGTCCTGGGCACCAATCCGCTGGCCGTCATCGCCCGCATGACACGTTCTGCCATGCTTGAAGTGCTTGGCGAAGACTACATCCGCACGGCACGCGCCAAGGGCTTGTCGAACCTGCGCGTGGTGACCTTGCACGCCCTGCGCAACGCGCTGATTCCGGTGGTCACCGTCATTGGTCTGCAAGTCGGTGTACTGTTTACCGGCGCCATCCTGACGGAGACCATTTTTTCCTGGCCCGGTGTCGGCAAATGGATGGTAGAGGCCATCGGCCGGCGTGACTATCCGGTGCTGCAAGGCGGCATGCTCCTGCTCGGCGTTATCGTGATGGCGGTCAACCTGCTGGTGGATGTGACCTACGGCATCATCAACCCGAAGATACGGCATTAACCATGGAAAGCAGCATGGCTCCCATGGTCGATCACGTGTCCGATGTCACTCAGGAACCGCCGCAACCCTGGCGTGAGTTCTGGGGCTATTTCAGCGCCAACCACGGCGCCGTGGCTGGTTTGCTGATCGTGCTGGCCGTGCTGCTGCTGGCGGCACTGGCCCCATGGATGGCGCCCTACGCGCCCGACCTGACCAACCCTGCCGTCTTTCTCAAGCCACCCGCCTGGCAGGCCGGTGGCTCCAGCGCCTACTGGCTCGGCACCGACGCCATCGGTCGTGACATTCTTTCACGCCTGATTCATGGCGCACGCCTGTCGCTGGCCATTGGTATGGCCGTCGTTGCCCTGTCGATCATCGTCGGTACGGTTCTGGGCCTGACGTCGGGCTATTTCCGCGGCCTCTTCGAGATCGCGGTGATGCGCCTGATGGACATCATCCTGACACTGCCCAGCCTGTTGCTGGCCATCGTCATCGTCGCCATCCTGGGCCCCGGCCTGATGAACGCCATGCTGGCTGTCGCCGTGGTCGTGCTGCCGCACTACGTGCGCATCACGCGCGCGGCGGTCATCGGCGAGATGGCCAAGGACTACGTTACCGCAGCTCGCATGAATGGCGCCAGCCATCTGCGTCTGATGTTTAACGAGGTGCTGCCAAACTGTCTGGCGCCGCTGATCGTGCAGGCATCGCTGGGCATTTCGACGGCCATTCTGGACGCTGCCGCGCTGGGCTTTCTGGGCCTGGGTGCGCAGCCGCCGTCACCCGAATGGGGCACGATGCTGGCCGATGCCCGTGAATTTGTCATGCGCGCATGGTGGGTCGTGACCTTCCCCGGTCTGGCGATCCTGATCACCGTGCTGGCGTTCAACCTGCTGGGCGACGGTCTGCGCGATGCGTTCGACCCCAAGCTCAAGCGCTGAGGAATAGTGCGATGCAAAACGCAAACTCAAAGCACCCGTGCGTCATCCTTGACTCCCCCAACGTCATCCTTGACTTCCCCAACGTCATCCCGGACTCGATCCGGGATCCAGTGCCACGCCAACGCTGGATTGCGGATCAAGCCCGCAATGACCAGGCACATGTCATCCCGGACTCGATCCGGGATCCAGTGCCACACCAACGCTGGATTGCGGATCAAGCCCGCAATGACAACTGATGGCACTGCTTGAAATAGAAAATCTGTCGGTCGAGTTTCCGTCAAAGAATGCGGTCATGCACGCCGTGGAAGGTGTCAGTCTCTCGCTTGATGCCGGTGATGTGCTGGGCATCGTCGGCGAGTCCGGCTCGGGCAAGAGTGTCACCATGATGGCGTTGATGGGGCTGGTGCCTTTCCCCGGACGCGTCAGCGCCGACACGCTGCGCTTTGACGGACACGACCTGCTGAGCTTGTCCGGCAGTGAGCGCAGCAAACTCACGGGCAAGGACGTGGCGATGATCTTCCAGGATCCCACCACCAGTTTGAACCCCTGCTTCACCGTCGGCTTTCAACTCGCCGAGACGCTGCGGCTGCACCTCAAGCTCGACAAGCAGGCCGCACACAAACGATCCATCGAGTTGCTGGAGCAGGTTGGCATTCCCGCGCCGGAGAGTCGCCTCAAAGACTACCCGCATCAGATGTCGGGCGGCATGAACCAGCGCGTGATGATTGCCATGGCCATCGCCTGCAATCCCAAGTTGCTGATTGCTGACGAGCCCACCACCGCACTCGATGTCACGATCCAGGCGCAGATTCTGGACCTGCTTCATGGCCTGCAGAAAGAACGTGGCATGGCACTGGTGTTGATCACCCACAACATGGGCGTGGTCTCGGAGATGGCGCAACGCGTCGCGGTGATGTACGCCGGACAGATCATGGAACTGCGCAGTGCCGAGGATCTGTTTTCCAGGCCGCAGCACCCTTACACCCAGGCCCTGATGGCAGCATTGCCCGAGCGCAGCGACGGCCTGACGCGCCTGGCCACCATCCCCGGCATGGTGCCAGGCATGTACGACCGCCCGCACGGCTGCCTGTTTGCACCGCGTTGCGCTTACGCGCAGGACGCTTGCCGCGCGCAGCGTCCACCGCTGCAGTCCCGCCAGCAGGGACAGGTGCGTTGCCAGTATCCCTTGGGAGCCCCATTGTGAGCGCGCCAGACAAGGCTGTTGTCGTTGCACGCGATCTGCGCCAGGTCTACAAGATCAGTCGTGGTTTTCTGCATCCCAGTGAACGGCTGCAGGCTGTCGGTGGCGTCTCGTTCACACTGCAGGCAGGCAAGACGCTGGCCGTGGTCGGCGAGTCTGGTTGCGGCAAGTCGACTCTGGCCCGCATGGTCTCCCTGATCGAGAAGCCGACCGCCGGCGAGCTGCAATTGAACGGCGTTGACGTGGTCCACGCGCCGCGCACGGAACGCCACGCACTGCGTCGCACAGTGCAACTGGTGTTTCAAAATCCCTACGGCTCGCTGAACCCACGCAAGAAGATCGGCTCCATTCTGCAGGCACCGCTGCAGATCAACTCGCAGTTTTCCAGTGTCGAATGCGCTGAGCAGGCACGCGCCATGCTGGCACTGGTGGGCCTGCGCCCCGAGCACTTTGATCGCTATCCACACATGTTCTCCGGTGGCCAGCGCCAGCGCATCGCCATTGCACGGGCGCTGATGCTCCGGCCCTCGCTGATCGTCGCCGACGAGCCGGTGTCGGCACTCGACGTGTCGATTCAGGCCCAGGTGCTGAACCTGCTGGCCGACCTGCAACAGGAGTTGGGTGTGGCCTACCTCTTCATCTCGCACGATCTGGGCGTGGTGCGCCACATCGCACACGACGTGATGGTGATGTACCTGGGCCACGCCGTTGAGCAGGGCGAAAAAAAGACCCTGTTCGCACAACCATTGCATCCCTATACACAGGCCCTGCTGGCTTCCACACCCGGTATCATGGGCAGCGGACCGGCCAGAAAGCGCATTGTGCTCAAAGGCGATCTGCCCTCGCCCCTGAACCCGCCCAGCGGCTGCGTTTTCTCCACGCGCTGCGCCAGCGTCACACCGCGTTGCCAGACCGAGCGACCGGCGTTGCGCGAAGTGGCCGGGCGCATGGTCGCCTGCCATGAGGCAGAACAATTTATCTCAACCGCTGCCTTGCAGCATTAACCCTCGAAGGAGTCCGCAAGATGACAAAGAAATCCTCAGGTAGTGGCCTGCTGTGCGCCATCGCGCTGCCGGCCTTGCTGGCATTGGCGCCAGCTTCGGCCAAAACCCTGGTCTATTGTTCCGAAGGCAGCCCGGAAAATTTTTACCCTGGCATCAACACCACGGGAACTTCGTTTGACGCCAACAGCCAGATCTACAGCCGCCTGGTCGACTTCGAACGCGGCGGCACCTCCGTGGTACCAGGTCTGGCCGAGCGCTGGACCGTGTCACCCGACGGCAAGGAGTACACCTTCTTTCTGCGCAAGGGTGTCAAGTGGCACAGCAACAAGAACTTCAAGCCCACGCGTGACATGAATGCCGACGACCTGATCTTCGCCATCGAGCGCCAGTGGAAGGAAAGCAACCCCTACTTCAAGGTCACCAGTTCCAATCACTCCTACTTTGGTGACATGGGCATGGACAAGTTGCTCAAGTCGGTTGAAAAGGTCAATGACTACACGCTCAAGATGACGCTCAACAAACCCGAGGCGCCGTTCCTTTCAGGCTGGGCCATGGAGTTTGCAGGCGTGCAATCCAAGGAGTACGCCGACGCCATGCTCAAGGCCGGCACGCCAGAGAAGATTGATCAGGAACCGATCGGCACCGGCCCCTACATGCTGGTGCAGTACCAGAAAGACGCCATCATCCGCTACAAGGCCTTCCCCGACTACTATGCCGGCAAGGCCAAGATCGATGACCTGGTTTTTTCCATCACGCCGGACGCATCGGTGCGCTGGGCCAAGCTGCAAAAAGGTGAATGTCATGTCATGCCCTACCCCAATCCGGCCGACCTCGACGCGATCCGCAAGGACCCCAAGATCGAGGTGCTGGAGCAGGCTGGCCTGAACGTCGGCTACCTTGCCTACAACGTCACCAAGAAGCCGTTTGACGATGTGCGCGTACGCAAGGCCATCAACATGGCGATCAACAAGCAGGCGATTGTGGATGCGGTCTATCTGAGCACCGGCGTAGCGGCAAAGAACCCGATTCCGCCAACACAATGGTCTTACAACAACGCCATCAAGGACGACGCGTTTGATCCTGAAGGCGCCAAGAAATTGCTGGCGGCCGCTGGTCTGGCGAGCGGCTTCAGTACCGACCTGTGGGCGATGCCGGTGCAGCGCCCTTACAACCCCAATGCCAAGCGCATTGCTGAACTGATGCAGGCCGATCTGGCCAAGATCGGTGTCAAGGCCGAGATCAAGAGCTTTGAATGGGGCGAGTACCGCAAGCGCATGCAAAACGGTGAACATCAGATGGGCATGCTGGGCTGGACCGGCGACAACGGCGACCCCGATAACTTCCTGCACACCCTGCTCGGTTGCGATGCGGCCAAGACGGGTGGTGGCAATGTGGCCAAGTGGTGCTACAAGCCGTTCGAAGACCTGGTGCAAAAGGCCAAGGTCATCAGCGACCCGGTGGAGCGCGGCAAACTCTACAGCCAGGCTCAGGTAGTGTTCAAGGAGCAGGCACCCTGGTTCACCATCGCGCACGCCGTGCAGTTGGGACCGATCCGCAAGGAAGTCATCGACTACAAGCTCAGCCCCTTTGGGCGCCACAGCTTCTATGGTGTCGACATCAAGGAATAGGGACGCTTGGTCCATGCAAAAGGCCGGTGCAAACCGGCCTTTTTTTTACTACCTGGTATTGAACCTTTCCAGAGCTGGCAACAGTTCAAGCATCAATTTCTGCACGCTAGGACGCGCCATCATGCGACCAAAGTAGGCGACGATGTTCGGGTAAGCCTGAAACGGCTGCAGTCTTTGAGCGTAGAACAAAGGCGCAAATGCAGCACAGTCAGACATATTGAAGTCAGCACCTCCTGCATCCGCATTCCTCGCCAGAGTCTCTTCCATGTAAGCGTACGTCAGGTCAATGGTTTCCCGAGCCTTCGCCACGGCTTCAGGGTTGCGCGCCTGCGGCGGCTTGAGACCATCAAAGAATATGCTGGCCACCGGGTCGTTGAGGTAAAGGTCTGTCATTCGGTCCTTAAAGCGCACGCGCCGCGCCGCCGTCTTGTCGTCCGGGATAAGCTTTGTGCCAGAGTCGGGGAATTCGTTTTCCAGGAACTCGATGATGATGCTCGATTCCGGAATGTAAATACCATCGCCTGTCAGCAATGGAATCTTTCCCATCGGGTACAGTTTTTTGTATTCGGCCCGGGCGACCGGGTCCTGCAGATTCACCACTGCCGGTGTAAAGGGAACGCCCTTCTCGAAAAATGCCAGCAAGACCTTTTGAGAATAGGTGGACGCAATGTTGTAATAGAGTTTCAGGTTCATGGCACGACTCCTTTGATGAATTTCCGAAATTGGCAACTTGCGGCTCAATTTGGCTCCTTTGGCGTGAAATTGAAAATTGATCCGACAAATAACCCCACTGGCATCACCAGGAATTCTGTGACCGCTGTACCCGTTTTCCGGTAGTTGATGTTTCCCCTACTGCATCGCGCGCAGCCACGGTGATGGCGGCGGGCCTGTTGGCGACCCAGTTCGCACCAATGCATGCCATGACGTACAGAACGCTGGAGAGCATGAGCACTGCACCCCGAGCCCTGCTGGTGATACTCATATCACGCATGTCGTGCAGTGAGCGGTCTCTGTCCATGGGATCAACAAACGGCTCATCTGCGCCTGGAAACCGTCCCCACATGAGCGCGCCACAGATGAACACGGCCACTGCAAGCATGGTGCCAATATCAAGCAGTTCAGCGGCACTGGTCTTGTCAAGGTAGCAAGCAAGGGCAAGCGTTCCGGCTGTCTGCAGCAGCAAAGTGATGACCATGCGACTGATGATCTTTCGATACGGAATGTCCGCCTCTACTTCACGAATCCGAAGATTGCCTCGTTCGATTTCCGGACCGCTGTGCATATTTCAACTCCCTCCATTGGACCTGGCGAGAACCACTACTGCGCTGAGATGCAACTGCCGTGCAGGCAGCATGTGACGTAGCTTGCATCCTACGCTCATCCATGAGGAGGATTTTCAGCGAATCAAAGTCGGACTTTGCGCAAGCGCAGACCGTGAGTCCGTCGCCTTTGCTTGCCTGCTACTCACGATGGCAAGGCGGTGCAGACTCCCCCGCAAATACACAGGGCAAAGTGGCCGTCGATGGTCTGTGCAGCCAGTATCTGGCGCAACTCCTCGTTCTGCACTTCGAATGCAATCTGCTGCACGCGCAAATGGTGGCGTGCATCCTTTTTTGCTTGCGCAGGCAATGTATCCAACAACTCCTGCAAGTCGTCAGAACTTTGCCGAAAAGCGGCTTCGGTGCGCTGGCGCAAAGACAGCGCCGTGGGCACGGATGCTTCTTCACTCAAAGGCGCTGCTAGTACGGACGGTGAAA